>PWVE01000233.1 GCA_003562335.1 PVC group bacterium | reverse complement strand
GGACGAACCGGACTTGCAAACCGTGGCCCGGCGTCATCGGGCCGCGCTCGCGTTCCGCCAAGGTGAAATCGATACCGCCCGCGAACGGCTCCAACCCGTACCCGCAGAAAAAGTAGCGGAGGCGCAGGCGGCCGTGGACCAATTTGTCGCTGGCCGTGACAAGCGCCCCTGGCTGGGCGGCGTGCTCGGACTCATTCCCGGCATGGGCTACGCCTATGCTGGCGAATACGCCAACGCCTTCCGCTCATTTATCCTCAACTCGTTGTTCATCTATGGCATGGTCGATACCGCGCGTAACGATCATTGGGGCGGCTTCGCCGTCATCACTTTCTTCGAGATCACCTGGTACACCGGCAGCGTGTATGGCGGGATCGATGCCAGTCACCGCTACAACCAGCGCCGCCGCGAGACGGTGCTGGAGGCCCTGACCGGGGAAATGGACGTCTCGCCTCGCTGGGAGTCGTTACCGATCATTTCATTGCAGTACGAATTTTGAACGGAGATCGACATGAAAACGCTAGGCGCACACGTAGGCACGGCTGGTGGTGTACAGCACGCCCCCACCAATGCGTTGGACATTAACGCCAACGCGTTTGCGCTCTTCACCAAAAATCCACGGCGCTGGGAATCGCCCCCGCTCACGGCGGACCATATTCGCCAATTCAAGGAGAACTGCGGCGATCGCTTCGCACCCGCGCAGATTCTGCCGCATAATGCCTATCTCACCAATCCGGGCCATCCCGAAAAGGAAGGACTGGAGCGGTCACGACATGCGTTGCTGGACGAGATGCAGCGTTGTGCCCAACTGGGACTGGACCGGTTAAACTTTCATCCCGGCAGCCACTTGAACAAGTGTTCCGAACAAGACTGCCTCGCCATTGTGGCGGACACCATCAATTGGGTCCTGGCCAAAACACGTGGCGTTACGGCCGTGCTTGAGAATACCGCCGGCCAAGGCAGCTGTGTGGGACATCGCTTGGAACAGTTGGCCACCATCATTGAGCAGGTAAAAGACAAGAAACGGGTGGGCGTATGCATCGACACCTGCCACGCCTTCGCCGCCGGTTATGATTTGCGTACCAAGCGCGCCTTTAACCGTTTTTGGGATACGTTTGAGGAAGTCATCGGTTGGTCATACTTGCGGGGCGTGCACTTGAACGACTCAAAAAAAGCCTTAGGCACGCGCGTCGATCGTCATGCCGGTCTGGGACAAGGTCACATCGGCTGGACCCCGTTCCGGTGCCTCATGCGCGATCCACGCTTTGACCACATCCCCCTGATCCTGGAAACCCCCGACCCCGAACACTGGGCCGCAGAAATAGCCGAACTACGTTCTACAAAGACGTGAACCTCTTCAGCCTAAACTCACCCACCCCGACCTTCACGCAGCATCGCTATTCCGCAAGGTTCAATGCTTTGAGCCTGGAATGTCGTGCGATGTTGTCGAAATCGCGGTCATGGTGAAGGAGTTTCAGGTCATGCTCGATCGCTACAGCAGCTATCATGCAGTCAATAGGTTTTCGAATAGTGATGCCCTTCCTACGTAATGACCGGTAAAGTTCAGCCGCATGAATAAATGTTTCCCGATGCATAGGAAAACAAATGAGCGCTTGGAGATAGTGATACGTTTGCTGGTACTCCGTGTCGGAACAAAGACCCTGCAGTATTTCGGTCAGGATAACGCCGCATAAACAAATGTCCTCATCGTTCTCGATCAATTCCTGCAGCTTGACAACATGGGGCACTTCGCGGCCACTAAAGAAATCGATCCAGACGGTGGTATCGACTAGGACCATCATCCTCGTGCCTGTCGCCAGGTATCCAGATCGCCCTCCCACTTGACGGTGCCCTTCAGCGTCAGTAGGCGACGCTGCCGACCGCGGCGGCGCACTTCGGTCAGGGCGTAATCAATTAGGGCGCGTCGCGTCTGTATCCCCGTCAATTCCTGGCATTCCTCAACCAGCTCGTCATCCAGCACCACATTCGTTCTAGTCATACCAATCTCCTCAACATCAGCGTACACATAATACAACGGCATGATGTGTATTGCAATATAAAAAAAAGGAACCACTAAAGGCACTAAATGACACGAAAAATAGTCGCAGTTTTTCAGCAACGTTCAGCGGGATCAGCATGAAAGCCGGTTTCGAATTACGCACCACCAGAAAACGAGCGCCAACTTCGACGCGATCCGCGATTTTGGTCAGCCCGGTCCGCAGGCCCTTCATGGATATGATTTCGTTGAATGACATCTTCTCCCCTTCTTCTTCGATGAAACAGCCACAACGAATAATCTTATACAGTAAGGACTCCTGCAAATCCATTGTCGCATCCCGTGGCACGGGCATCCTGCCCGTGTCCTACGAGCCCATAAACACGGCCAATGGAGCCGCGCCGATTAAGGCGCGGAAGAGGGAAAACCGCAAAGCGCATAAAGAACGCAAAGGAGCACCCTTCAACCTACCTTCTGTTTACACCTCCGTACAGGGTAGCCTCTTATCCGAACTTAACCATTAGGTCTCAAGTCGTTTCAATCCACGCCCCTCGCGGGGGGCGACTCAAGGGGGAGTTGCTGCTTCCCAGGGGCCGGGTTTCATCCACGCCCCCGCGCGGGGGGCGACCATCGTCACGACCCATCTATCCCGCCATATGAATTGTTTCAATCCACGCCCCCGCGCGGGGGGCGACGCGTGTTGCCGCCCCGGTCGGTCCACTCGCGGATGTTTCAATCCACGCCCCCGCGCGGGGGGCGACATGGGGCTGGCACCTACGCCATGCCCTGAACGAAAAGTTTCAATCCACGCCCCCGCGCGGGGG
>PWVE01000096.1 GCA_003562335.1 PVC group bacterium | reverse complement strand
CGTCGCACTTTCGTGCATTGCGAATGATTCTCGACTGCAGCCTCCCGTAGGAGTCTGGGCAGTGTCTCAGTCCCAGTGTGGCTGACCATCCTCTCAGACCAGCTACCCGTAAGCCTTGGTAAGCCGTTACCTTACCAACAAGCTGATGGGACGCGGGCTCATCCTAAAGCGGCAGGTCCGAAGATCCCCACCTTTAGATAATCTTCCATGCGGAAGACGACCACATTCGGTATTATCCAACCTTTCGGCTGGCTATCCCCAACTTAAGGGCAAATTACCCACGCGTTACTCACCCGTTCGCCACTCTCACCAAAAGGTTCTCGTCCGAAAACTTGAACCTAAAGGATCCCGTTCGACTTGCATGCCTAATCCACGCCGCCAGCGTTCGTTCTGAGCCAGGATCAAACTCTCCAAATGAAAAGTTTCAAAACGACACCATCCCGAAGAACAGCGCCGCTTATCCTGTCTTTATAGTTTGCTAACGATTCTATGTTGCTCTCATTGCTGAGAGCCCATACACAAGCTCCAACAAATCGCACCGCTTCAAATTCGAAGCAGTGCATTCATCGTGAGTTATTCTGTTTTCAAAGAACATCAGCGTGGGCATAAAAAACCCGCCTAGTGACGGGTAATCGTTTACACACACTAACCTCACGAATACTGCACGTACTCGCAATGTGAAAATGAATATGCCGCAAAACCTCAGACGGGTCAACACCTTTTTTGAAAAAAAATAACTTTGTGACCAAATCTGTCGAAATCGGCTTATTTAAAAGGGTTTATACAAATCATTTATTCGCCCGATTCCCGCAAACCGTACTCGTTCAACTTGCGGTGCAAGGTGCGCCGACTGATTTTTAGCTGTTCAGCCGCTTTGGTGCGGTTGCCCCCGTTGGCCTCCAACGCCTGTAAGATCAATTGCTTTTCAGCCTCTTCCAGCGATAAATCCCCCATCAACGGCAACTGGCCGCCGGGCGCGGGTTCACTTTGCCGGATGGTGGCCGGCAAATCACGCACGGTCAATCGCGGTTGCCGCGCCAGCACCACCATCCGTTCTACGGCGTTGCGCAATTCACGGATGTTGCCGGGCCAGTCATAGCCCATCAACGCCTGCATACAGTCCGTGGTAAACCCTTCCAGCGCCTTGCCGTTTTCCTCCGCGAATTCCTGCAAAAATGACTGCGCCAACAAAGGGACGTCCTCACGACGCTCCCGCAAAGGGGGCAAGGTGATCGTGACGACGTTTAACCGATAGTATAAATCTTCACGAAAGCGGCCGGCCGCGACTTCCGCCTGTAAATCCCGGTTGGTCGCCGCAATCAAGCGGACATCCACCTCCAAGGTTTCCCGCCCGCCAATCCGCTCGAACTGGCGCTGCTCCAACACCCGCAGGATCTTAACCTGCACCTGCGGCTCGATCTCGCCGATTTCATCAAGGAAGACACTGCCGCCGTCCGCCCACTCAAAGCGTCCGGCCCGACGCTCGGTAGCCCCGGTAAACGCGCCCTTTTCATGCCCGAATAATTCGCTTTCCAGCAAAGTCGGCGGCAACGCCGCACAGTGTACCGTCACCAACTTCCCTTTCGACCGCGGCGACAAACGATGCAAGGCCTGCGCGACCAACTCTTTGCCGGTCCCGGTTTCCCCCTGAATCAACACGTTCGCCCGCGAGGGCGCGACCTGCCGGATCATGTCGAGCACTTCTTCCAGTGCAGGCGATTTGCCAATGAATCTTTCCAGCCCGAAACGTTCATCCAGCTGCTCGCGCAACTGAACGTTTTCCTGCTCGACATCGCGTGAGCGCAGGGCCCGCTGTAACAATAAATCCAGCTCATCCAAGTTGACCGGCTTGGTCAGGTAGTCGTACGCGCCCCGCTTCATCGCTTCCACGGCGTTTTCGACACTGCCATACGCAGTCAGTAGAATACAAATCGGCTGCGGCGTACGGGTTAAGGCCCGTTGGATCAACGTCAACCCGTCCATGCCCGGCATACGCAAATCGCTAAGCACAACGTCAATATCGTGCCGGTTGAGCACGTCCAACGCCTTGGCCCCATCCTCGGCCAAGTGCACCCGGTAGGCCCGTTGCAACGCCCGCGCCAAACCGTCGCGCGTACTTTTTTCATCGTCCACAATCAATATGGCAGGTCGTTGTTTATCTTTCATTTCGCCTCCTCCGCCCGATGTGCCCGCAACAGACGCCGCCGGGATTCGCCATGCGGCAGGTACAGAATAAAGGTGGTACCCTCGCCCGGTCGGCTATCGACTTCAATCTGACCGCCATGCTCGCGGATAATGCGTTGCACAATCATCAACCCCAAACCGGTGCCCTCGTTCTTGGTGGTTTGATAGGCCTCGAAAATCGACCCCAGCTTGTCGGGTTCGATCCCTTGGCCGGTGTCCTTGAACGCCACCGCCACAAACCGGCCGGAGGTGTAGGCATTGATTTTCAGCACTCCGCCTTTGGTCATCGCTTCCATGGCATTTTTAACCACATTGAAAATGGCCTGCTTGAGCTGCCCCCGATCCACATGGACCGACGGCAGGTCCGCACTGAACTCCTCTTCCACCCATACCCCGCGGTCATTGATTTCCTGGCGCAACACCTGCAACGCCTCCGCCACCAGCTCCTTTACATCGGCGCGCTCCAGCTGCGGCTGAGTGGGCCGCACCGCGCGCAAGAACTGATGAATAATCTGGTCCAAGCGCGCCACCTCCTGCGTCGCCACCTCCAACAATTCGTTCAACCCCTCAAGCTCTTTCCCGGCCACATGTTTTAGTTCGCGTTGCAGTAATTGCAGATGGATATTGAGCGAGTTGAGGGGATTCCCGATTTCGTGGGCCACGCCGGCAGCCAGCAGGGTCAACGCCTGCAACTTCTCCGACTCCACCGTACTGGCCTGGTGCTCGCGTTCACGGGTGACATCACGCAAAATCACCACGGCCCCTTCCTCCTCGGTATTAACCAAGGCCAGCGGCACGACGTAAAAATCGATGAACCGATGCTCGGGATATGTCAGCTCAATCTCGCGACTGACCAAACGCGACCACTCGTCCTCGTCCAGTTGCAGCACCAAATCCCACTCCACCTCGCGCAAATAGCGTTCAATCGGCTGGCCCACCGCCTTTTCCAGATCGATCCCCAGCAACTTCTCCGTCGCCCGATTGGCATAGGCAATGCGGCTCCTGCCGTCCAACACCACCACACCTTCCTGGATCGCATGAAAAATGGTTTCCAGCAATCCCCGCTCACCCGCCAACTGCAAAAAATGCTTTTGCAAGCTATCCGGATCCAAGCGGTCAATCCGCGCGATCAGTTTTTCAACAAACCCCTTTTTTAAAGGCATTCGACCATTTCCTTATACGACAATATGGCTCACACAGCCCCGGCCATAACCGGAACAATAAGCGCCACAATAGCACACAAAAGCGGCGCGTCAACAATACCGCGACGGACCCAAGCCGCAACAGACCTTCGTCTGCCCCGAAGCATTCACCTTATGGGCATAATGAACAAGTATGGCCGGACGAGGCTTTTATAAGGCCCCCGGATGTTTTCTTGCCTCCTCCTTGGTGCTCAGACACCGAATTTGTACAGCCCGAGGCCCGACCCCCGCTTCCTGCGCGGCACATGCCGCGTTATAAAAAGCCCCCACCAGCGCGACAGGCAACCCCAAACAAACAAAACAAAAAAGGAATATACCACAATTAAAACAACATAAATGAATAACATTTAATATGTATATTCATTTTTGTATATAAATATAATTTTCGTGTTTTATTCTTAATTTGTTCTTAAATAACACTTTAAATTAAATAAATGAATATTTACCGTCATAATATTAGTCGTTATAACCGTGTTGGCATGCTTGGTGCTTTAACCTTCGCTGCCGTTTACACACGGGGTGTAAATCGGTTTTGTTTGTAGTACGTAAGGAGGAGATAATGAGGAAATCTGTGTTTACCGCAGTAAGTGCGCTGGTTGTTTTGTCCGCGCTGGGTTTGCCGGTAGCAAGCTGGGCGGATGAACTGGTAGAAGTTAGCGCGATGGACGCCATGTTCTGGGCGAGTAATACTTGGATGCTGGTGGCCACCTTTTTGGTGTTCATTATGCACTTGGGCTTTGCTTCGCTGGAATCGGGTATGACACGGGCCAAAAACACCGTGAACATCCTGTTCAAGAACGTGGCGATTGTGGCTATTGGTCTACTGACCTATGCCGTGGTCGGTTTCAACCTGATGTACCCGGGCGATTTTTCGGTCGCGGGGTTCTTTGGGTTTTCCGGGTTCGGCGTGGGAGGACTGGCCGACGGCATCATCGTGGAAGGTGGCGTGCAAGCCTTTACGGATTGGACGGACTTCATCTTCCAGGCGATGTTCGCGGCCACCGCTGCCACGATTATTTCGGGCGCGGTTGCGGAACGAATCAAGCTGGGCAGTTTCCTGCTCGTGGTTACGCTCTATGTGGCCTTTGTCTATCCCTGGGTGGGTAGCTGGCAGTGGGGCGGCGGCTGGCTGGACGAACGTGGGTTCTATGACTTTGCCGGATCGACACTGGTACACTCGGTCGGCGGCTGGGGTGCCTTGGCGGGCGTAATCCTGCTGGGACCGCGTCTGGGCAAGTACGTGAACGGTTCGATCAAGCCTATCATGGGCCATAACATGCCCTTGGCCGCGATTGGCGTATTCTTGCTCTGGTTCGGCTGGTTCGGGTTCAATGGCGGTTCGGTCCTGTCGGCCGATCCGGAAGCGGTGTCCTTCGTGTTCGTGACCACGGCTTTAGCGGCGGCGGCGGGCATTGTGGGGGCCATCGCGGTCTCGTGGATCATCCAGAAGAAGCCGGATCTAACCATGGCGCTCAATGGAGCCTTGGCGGGCTTGGTGGGTATCACCGCTGGTGCCGACGTGGTCTCCGTGGGTAGCTCGGTCATCATCGGCCTGATCGCGGGCGTGTTGGTGTTCTTCGCGGTGGTCGGTATCGATCGCGCGAAGCTGGACGACCCGGTCGGTGCTATTTCGGTCCACTTGGTCTGCGGCATCTGGGGGACCCTGGCCGTCGGCATCTTCGGCGGCGAGGAATTCTCGTTCATGACGCAATTGATCGGCGTAGTGGCCTATGGTGTCGTAACCTTCGCCGCTGCCATGATCTTATTCGGTATCGTGAAAGCGACCATCGGCATTCGTGTGAGCGAAGAGGAAGAGCTGGTGGGCCTGGACATTGGCGAACACGGCATGGAAGCGTACTCGGGCTTCGAAATCTATACCACCCAGTGATGACACATCACATTAACATAGGAGAACAGAAATGAAATTAATAGTGGCTTATATCCAACCGGAGCGCCTGAACGCGGTGAAGCAGTCGCTGTACGAACAAGAGGTGTTCCGCCTCTCCGTGATGAACGCACTCGGGTGCGGCCAGCAAAAGGGCTATCACGAGAACTATCGCGGCTCCGATATCGAGGTGAACCTGCTCAAGAAGGTGCGCCTGGAGGTGGCGGTGACCGATGAGTTTGTTGAGAAGACCATCGACGCCATCGTCAAAGGAGCGCGGACCGGGAAAATCGGCGACGGCAAGATCTTTGTATTGGATCTGCCGGAGTGTATTCGAATTCGGACGGGTGAAAAAGGAAAGGATGCCATAGGAGGGTAACCGAGGATTACGCCGTGCCGGCCTGGTTGGCTTCATCAACTTCTGGGGGATTGGCGAAGCGGATCACCGGCACGGCGTTTTAAAAAAAATCTTTCGACTACAAATTAATTGTTGAAAAAAGTGTAAGGACTAACTAATAATCAATACTGAATCGAGCGTGGTGATGGGCATCACGCATGATCAGCAATGCAGGAGGAGAGTAAAGGTATGAGTAAAGTCAGCAAAATATTGGGCGTCGGCTTGGTAGCCGGTGCGGTGTTGGTCGGTGGCCTGACAGTGGAAGCCGCTGAAGTTACGGTGGGTGCCGATGTGGTGTCTTCCTACGTTTGGCGTGGTATCACGTTGAACAAGGATGCCGTCATCCAGCCGTCGGTAGCTATTGAGCATCCCAGTGGGGTGGCCTTGGAAGTCTGGTCGAATTTTGATCTCGGTGATGACGATGGCGCGTATGCCGAACGTCAATTTTCCGAAATCGATTTTGACCTTTCATATTCCATGGACGTTGAAATGGTCACCCTTACCTTGGGTTACATTGAGTACACGTTCCCGGGTGCGGGCGACTTGGTTGGTGATGAGGAAACAGGATTCAGCCAACAGGCTTCGGCAGACCGTGAGCTGTATGTCGGCGCCGCCGCCGAAGTGCTGCCCGGACTGGAACTGGGCCTGACGGTCTACCAGAACCTGGCGACCAGTGACGGAACATATGTGGTGCTCGGCGCTGAATATGGCTATGAAGTGCTGGAAGGCTTGACCTTGGCCTTGGGCGGCACGATCGCCTACGGTGCCGAAGGAGCGACCGCCGGCGGGGAAAGCGGCATGCACGACTACTCGATCACGTTGAGCGGTGCGTATGACGTGGCGGAAGGCGTGGAGCTGAGTGCCTTTGTGACCTATGTCGACTCGATCGACAGCGATGCGTTGCCCAGTGCAGCGATTCGCGAAGACGTGTTTGGCGGCGTAGGCCTCTACTACTCGTTCTAAGCTGATTGATAATCGGTTAACTAAAAAACCCCGGCGGCCTCGGCTGCCGGGGTTTTTTTATGGGCTCAGGCGATCCAACGTGGCCCGTTGCGTGAACGCCGCTTGTACTTCCCGACGTGCGGCCTCACGGATGCTGGCTAGTGGCGGTAGACCCGTGCGCTCCCGCCATTCGGCGTGCTGCAAGCGCGGCTCCATGTACGCGTTCCACGCCTGGCGCGCCAAACGCTCGTAGCCCTGCGCCTGTTCCGGTTCGTCCAAAGCCAGCCAGAAATAGTGCTGATAAAAGAACCCTTCAACAAAGGCCTGCGCCTCCATCTCCGTGAGGTCTTCCATACGCTCGACAAATAAGCTGACCACATACTGGTCCAGCGAGAGCCCGGCCACCTCATCGGGATATTGCGCCTGTAGTTCAGTAAATACTGTACGCGCATCCGCCAGGCGGTGATAGGTGTAAACCGTGGTCAAGGCCGTGTTCAAAAAATTCAGGTACGCTCCCCGCACCGTGCTTGGATCCGCCACTTGTGCCAGCGCCTCTTGATAGGCCTGCATGACGTACGGTAAAAGGTCGGGATTCGGCGCGGGAAAAAATAATTCCTCGGCGCGGTCGTAGACAAAACGGCCATACAGAAAGGCGTCGGCCATGCTTTGGAAAATCATGCGGCGCAAGGCCAGTTCTTCAAAATCCTCGGCATACGGCAGGCCGTTCCACGCCCAGTAAGCAGCATGAGCCTGCGGCAGCCGCCAATCAACCGGCCCGATCTCGGCTTCAACGTGCTGCATGCGTTCGGGGATCAGTCGATAGCGATCAATAAGCGTCCGGACCCGGATATGGTCCAGTAGGATCGGCCCCAGCGGATCCGCGTCAAGGGCCGCAATCAGGGCTTCCCAGCGATCGTCAGTGGGACCGTAATACGCCAGTGGCTCCAAGCCCGCTTCGCGCAAGGTCGTCAACAATGCGGGCATACCCTCCACGGCCATCAAAGCCGCACGGCTCCGGGGAGCCTGGGCCAGTGCGTCATAGTCCGGGGCGCGCCCGCCCAGCAAGCGGTCCATTTCCTGTGCCCACGCATATTTATAAAACATATGCGCCTGATCCGTGGTCGACCCGATCTTGTGCTGGAACAACCAGCCTAGTTCCCGGTGCAGATTCGGGTCGGCCG
The DNA here is from genome assembly GCA_003562335.1 of PVC group bacterium. GTDB lineage: Bacteria > Verrucomicrobiota > Kiritimatiellia > SLAD01 > SLAD01 > SLLF01. The sequence goes on along the minus strand of PWVE01000096.1, from coordinate 3,081 downwards.
GATTATACCGCAGGCCGCCATCGCGCAATAATTCGACGCCGTGTCGCACCCAGCGCCAGCGATCTTCGGGGCGGTCGAACATGACGCTGATGTTGTACGCCAGGTTCCACGCGTGATACACCCAGCCTTCGGGAAACCGCGGTTGCAGCTTGGTAATCCAGTCGGCCAGTTGCACCAGTTCGAAATACTGGCCGTCCATTTGCAACTGGGCCGCACGCACCCACAACATATCGGCTATGAGCCCGCTGAAACCACCAAGGGCCACGGTCGAAAACACCACCAGCGGCGGCGCATTCTCCAGCGGCTCGGCGTGTGCCAGCCCATGTTCACGGCGCAAGCGGTGCAAGTCGGTGTGCAGACGGCCGGCGGCAAACCAGCACCCCACGGCCAGCACACAAACCAATACGGTTAGTCCCACCCGTTTCATAGCGGCAAGGCCACCTCCTTCCGTGACAAATGCCACACCCCGCAGCCCATAAGGACCCCTCCGTACAAGAACACTTTAACCAAGAACTGATAGGAGATTTCCCCCCATCCGACCCATTCGCCGACGGCAATTAAATCCAATGGGTTGGCGGTGTAGACGGGGCCTAAAATCAGGTCGAGCGCACGATATATCCCTTGTGTGATGGCCACCAACATTTGTTCTATCCACCCGGCGTCGGCCGAGGCTATGGATGCCCCCCCGCGCCCGGCCAGGCGCTGCACAAAACGGCCGGTATTGAGCAGTAACAACGCGTAGAAGGACGCCAACGCCGCCACGGGAATGGAAAAAAAGGTCCCGGCCGTAACACCAATGGCACTTAGGAAGGCCAAGTGAAAGAACAGGGACAGGCCGGCCCGCAGCAGATTTGCCAAAAATCCGCCTTCGTACACCATCAACCGCAACCCGTCGGCGGGATTAAACAGCACCATGACCGGGCGTTCGTGGACATTGGCAAACTCCACCGTCAACGTGCGGTCATCGGCCACCCACTCCGGGGGAATGGCGATACTGTTCCACGAGCGGGGGGCGTCAAACACCTCCACTTCGTAGCGGCGCGGGTCGCCCGGGGGGCCAATCCGCCAACGGCCGCGAATAGTTTCCATGTCCAGGATGGACAGGGCAAAACGATAGCGCAGGATAAGGGGCCGGTCCGGCGGCGGTTGCCGTGGCAACTGGAATACCCAGCGGTTCTGTCCGCCGGATTGTACCGCGTTGGCGCGCGCGCGGACGGTGCGCTCGACCAGCGGCCAAACCTGGTGGGTAGGCGTTTCGGCGGGCCACTCACCGCGGGCACGGGCCGCCTCGTATTCGCGGGCGATGTCCGCCCGCAAATCTCGGAGTTGGGGGTCTACGCGACGCTGAGCCACCAATATTTCGGTTGCCAGCAGCTCCTGTTCTTCCGCCGACAGCACCGCCGGGCGTGTCGTCCAACGCAACGCACCGTAGGTAACCACCACGCACAACAGCAGCAGGCCGCCGTTCAGCAACGTGACCCCCAGCCATTTGCCCAGCCATAATTGGGTTGCCCGGACCGGCTTGCTGAGCACCATTTGGATATGCCGATCACGAATCTCAGTGGAAACCGCTGCGCACGCAGCCCAAACGGTGGCGATCGACAAGATCAACATCGCTACACCCAAGGTGTAACGCAGCAATAGTTGTACATGCCCGCTGATGGTGCCATCGCCACGCACCGACAACGGCAAACCGATGAGGGCCACCAGCAGAAAAAACAGCAGCACCAATACGATTTTGGATCGCACCGCGTTGCGCATCGAAATCAGGACAATGGCCCAGATCGTCGGCATCGTGTCAGGGCTCCGATTGTTTGCGGTTGCCGGTTAAGGCTTGCAAGCGCTCATTGACCTCCCGACGGCTGGGCGGCGGGGGTTCGGTGTCAGCCGCCGCCGGGGCCGCGGAGGGTTCGGTGGCGGTCGTGGCCAGGTAGGCGGCAATATCCCGGGACGGGGTGGTGCCCGAGGGCGTCTGCTTGGTGTCGCGCGCCTGCTCGATGATCTGCAGGAAAAAGGCTTCCAGGTCCACGCGCGGATGGTCGATATCCGGTTCCGCGCCCAGCAGTTCGCGCGCGGCCTGCAACACCGCCTGGAGCTGGTCCGGCGGTAAGTCGGCCGGCAGTGTCAACCGGTATCGCTGACGTTGTTCCAGCAATTCAGTAATGGGGCCCATGGCCTGAATGCGCCCGTTATACAGGATCGCAATACGGTCACACACATCCTCGACATCGGCCAGCAGATGGGAGGACAGCAACACCGTCTTACCGCGCCGGGCCAAATTTTGAATAAGGTTCTTAACCTGGCGACACCCCAGGGGATCCAAGCCCGCCGTCGGTTCATCCAGAATAACCAAGTCCGGATCATTGATCAGCGCTTGCGCCAAACCGATGCGGCGCGCCATGCCTTTGGAAAATTCTCCCACGATTCGGCGCCGGGCATGCTGCATGCCGATCATTTGCAACAGCTGCTCAATGCGTGTTTCCCGCTCGTGGCGCGACAGATCAAACAAGCGCCCAAAAAAATGCAGCGTTTCTTCAGAGGTTAAGTAGGGATAGAGATAGGATTCCTCCGGCAAATACCCTACGCGGGATTTTGTTTTCACATCACGCGGCGAGCGGCCCAGAATTTCCAAGTGACCCCGGGTCGGGTGAAGCAGGCCCAACATCATCTTGATCGTGGTACTTTTACCCGACCCGTTCGGGCCGAGCAGGCCAAACACCTCACCGCGTTGGATGGAAAATGATATATCGTTAACGGCCCGGACTTTCGGCCGGCGCCAGAAGTCACGAAACACTTTGACCAAGTGCCGGGCTGCCACCACGTGGTCCGCAGCCGGGCCGGTGGTCGACGATGGAGAATTGGTAGATGACGCATTCATTTGGCTGAGCGACAATGTATAGACGACTGGTGCCGCCGTCAACTGGGCGCGCGAGATTGCGAGCCGATTGCGCTGTTGGAAGGGTGCGTGAATAGAGGCTAAAAAGAGGGTGGTGGATTTCAATCCCCCAGATTGGTGTCGAAAACGCCAATGTTTTTGAGTGGAGGAATGGGAAATTCGATTTTTTCGACCATAACACGCGT
>PWVE01000077.1 GCA_003562335.1 PVC group bacterium | reverse complement strand
CCTTGGCTGACTCCAGCTGCCGCTCGATCCGCTTGCGTTGTTCCAGCTCCCTGATCAATCGTTCGCGCTCGGCGGATAAGGACCGCTCGCTCTCCCGCAAGCGTGAGAGCGCCATCAATTGTGCCACAAATTCCTCGTTTTCAAACGGTTTGCAGATGTAGCTGTCGGCCCCGATCTGTAGCCCGCTAGCGCGCGACTTGCTATCCGTCATGTAGCCGGAGACCATCAGCACCAAGGTCGATGCCGTGGCCGGATCGGCCTTGAGACGTCGGCAAACTTCGTGACCGTCGATGTCGGGCATTAAAACGTCCAGCGCCACAATGTCCGGCGGTTGGGCACGAGCTTTTGCCAACGCCTCTTCCCCATTCTGCGCCTCTTCGATCAGCGCATCCGGGAACTGACGCCGTATCAACCGCTTCATTAAATGGCGGCTGGCCTCTAAATCATCTACAATGAGAAAACGGGGGGGCATTTTACTTCTCTTTTTGGTTGGGGAGCTTGCGATACAGTGTGGCCAAGCTAATGTTTAATTCCTGGGCCGCCGCCTCCTTATTACCGTCCAAGCGTTCCAGTACGGCCTCCAAATACTCTTGCTCCTTTTGGCGTAAAAAAGCCTTTAGCGAGGCCGCGTTTTCAAGGTCCTGCTCGCTGACACCCGGCGACGAGGAAGCTGCGGCACGACCGGCACCCGCCAATAATTGCGGCGGGAGGTCCTCACGGTCAATACGATCGCCGCTACCGAAAGTTAAGGCATGTTTGATGCAATTTTCCAGTTGACGCACATTACCCGGCCAATCGTAATTTTCCAATAATTCACACACTTCCCGGCTGGGTGCAGCCGGTTTTTGACCGGGAGGTGTTTCTTTATGGATCACGTGTAGCGCCAAGGGCAATATATCTTCGCGCCGATCACGCAATGGCGGGATTTCGATGGAGATGACACTAAGTCGATAAAACAGGTCCTCGCGGAACAGTCCCTCCGCAATTTGTGTCTTCAAATTATCGTTGGTCGCCGCCAACACACGCGCGTTTACCGGCGTAAGCTGTGTGCTACCCAGACGGCGGACTTCCTTGTCCTGCAGCACCCGCAGTAATTTACTTTGGATCGACACCGGCATAGCCCCGATTTCATCGAGGAAAATGGTGCCCCCTTCAGCAGCTTCAAATAAGCCCGCCTTATGTTGGTCCGCCCCGGAGAACGCGCCCTTGACGTGGCCGAACATTTCAGACTCCAGTAGCGGCTCCGGCAAAGCCGCACAGTTCACCGGCAAGAAGAGCTTGTCCTTGCGGGTACTGCAAGCATGAATCCCCTTGGCCACCACTTCCTTGCCCGTGCCGCTCTCGCCCGTAATGAGCACCGTGGCATCGGTGGGCGCGACGCGCCTGACCATTTCGCAGACCTTCTTCATGCCCGCACTTTCGGCCACGATATTGCCGATTTGATAGTTAGTGGTCAGCTGCGCCTTGAGCGCCTCGTTCTCCCGTAAAGCACGCGTGTACTCCAAGGCCCGCCGTACGGTATTTAGAAGCTCGTCGACCTTGAAGGGCTTGGTCAAATAGTCAAACGCACCCAATTTCAACGCGTCCACCGCCGTCGAAACGGTCCCATAGGCCGTCAGCATGAGCACCGGCATCGCGGGGTATTCAGCGCGCGATTGCCGCAGCAGTTCCATCCCGTCTATGCCTGCCATGCGGATGTCGGATAACATCAGGTCAAATGAATCCCTTTCCAAAATGGCCAAGGCTTTCTCGGCGCTTTTAGCCGGCGTCACCTCATGCGACTCCCCCTTTAGCAGGGTGGTCAACAGTCCCAGCGTCGCCGGCTCGTTCTCAACCACGATCAATTTGGCCATAAGATTTATCCTCCCCCTACTATTTCGCCCATCTGGAACATGGGCAGGAACATGCAGATTACCAACCCCCCAATCACGATGCCGAGAAACGCCATAAGCAAGGGCTCCAATAACGAGGTCATCCCCGCCAGCATGGTATCGACTTCATCTTCATAATAATCCGCAATACTATCCATCATTTCGTTGATATTGCCGGTCTTTTCACCCGCCTGTAACATACGCACCAGACTGATGGGATAAACCGACTGGTTTAACATGGCGGTGGACAGGGGATCCCCCTTTTCGACCACGGTATACGCATCTTCCACCACCTTACCCGACACCCGGTTACCGGTTGATCCGGCCACAATTTTGAGGGCGCTCAGAATGGGCACTCCGCTGCGCGCCATCTGACTCAACATGCGGGCAAAGCGGGCCGAAGCCACAAACTTATTCAACTTCCCAAACACCGGCAAGCGCAGCATCCAGCCGTCCCAAATCATACTGCCCGCTTCACTCTTCTTCCATTTGCGTATGGCATACACCGCCGCCGACAGCACCACCAAAACATACACAAAATAATCGCGCAGCAGATCACTAAAATTAAGCAGCATCTGCGTAGGCAAAGGCAGCTCGGCATCAAAATCGGCAAACATTTCGGCGAAAACCGGCACCACAAACAGGATTAAGCCCGTGGCAATAATCAACGCCATGATCAACACGATGGTAGGATACATAAGTGCTGACTTCACTTTGCGCCGCAATTTGGCGCTGGATTCAAGAAATCCGGCCAGGCGCGACATCGTTTCCGCCAGATCGCCGCTCCGCTCGCCGCCGGCAATCATGTTGCAATAAAGCGTGTCAAATACAGACGGATAGTGGCGGAAGGCCTCCGATAAGGTTTCACCGGCCTCAATGGCCCCGCGTACCTGCGCGATTACCGGCTTGAAATGTTTGTTGTCCGCTTGCTCTTCCAACGCACTCAGACAGGCAACAATCGGCATCCCGGCACCCATCATCGCCCCCAGTTGCCGCGTGAACCCGGGCAACTCCTGTAACACGATGGTGCGGGCACCCGGCACCGCAACCTTGCGTTTGGCACGTGAACCTTTGGCAACGGCCATGGTTACTCTCCTCCCGTAACTTCCAACGCCGCTTCCAGCGTGGTTACCCCTTCTTTCACCCGGCTTAATCCGGCTTGTTTCAACGTAATCATACCGTGCTTACGACCGAGCTCGCGCAGCTCCGAGGTATTCATCCCCCGCAATATGCCCTGCCGGATTTCATCGTTGATCAAAAAAACCTCCATGATCGCGCCACGCCCCTTGTACCCCTGATTGCACCGCGGACAGCCCACGGCCTTGTATACCGTCACGCCTTCAAACTCTTTAGGATCGATATGATTCGTGCGCAAAACTTCCGGGTCAATTTCCGTGGGTCGTTTACACGCGTTGCACAACTTGCGATACAACCGCTGGGCCTGTGACAAGATCAATGAGGACCCCAGCATGAACGGCTCGACGCCCATATCAATCAAACGCGTTACCGCACCCGGCGCGTCGTTGGTATGCAGGGTACTCAACACCAAATGGCCCGTCAACGCTGCGCGCAAGGCGATTTGGGCTGTTTCCCCGTCACGGATTTCCCCGACCAGTACAATATCAGGGTCCTGGCGCAAAATCGAACGTAACGCACTGGCGAACGTGAGCCCCACCTTGGCATGCACCTGCACCTGGTTGATACCGCCCAGCTGATATTCCACGGGATCCTCACAAGTGATAATATTCACATCTTGCTTGTTTAGCTCCTGCAGACAGGAATACAACGTAGTCGTCTTCCCGCTTCCGGTCGGGCCGGTGACCAGAATGATCCCGTGCGGTTGCCGAATGCCATACTGCATGGCCTCCTCCGCTTTGGGATCCAGCCCCAACGCGCTCAAACTGGGCGCTAGACTGGATTTGTCCAAGGTACGCATCACAACCTTTTCCCCGAACACCGTCGGCAGAATACTGACCCGCAAATCGACTTCCTTTCCCAACGCCTTGATGTTGAACCGCCCGTCCTGCGGAATGCGCCGCTCGGCAATATTAAGGTCCGACATGATCTTTACGCGGGACAATACGGCATTCTGCAGCCCTTTGGGCGGTCCCGGCTTCTCAACCAAGGCCCCGTCAATACGGTAGCGCAAGCGAACTTTCTTTTCCATTGGCTCAATATGGATGTCACTGGCACCCGTTCGCAGCGCTTCCACGAGAATCATATTCACCATGCGGATAACCGGGGCGCCCTCCGCACTTTCCAACATTTCGTCCAGGCTCTGATCCTCATCATCCCCCTCAACGACTTGCACCTCGCTGTCGTCTTTCATCAGCTCTTCAAGGTCCAATCCCTCAGTCGATTGGGCCTTCAACCGGTCTAATACTGCTTGGATATCCTGTTCCGGTGCCACCACCGCCACAATGCGCAGACCGGTCTGCGTGGCCAATTCATCGATCGCCATCAAGTCGAAAGGATCCGCCACCGCCACCGTCAACGTGCGGTTAATGCGAGCCACCGGAATGATCTTGCGACGCACCATAACTTCCGGCGATATCAATTCCTGCACGTGCCGGTCCGGCATGAAATGAGTGAGAACCATTGGCGGCATTTGGAGATACTCCGCCAACGCCAGGGCCATTTCGGCCGGCGGTACCCGCTGCTTATCGGCTAGAAATTTTTCCAACCGTATGCCGGCATCCGCAGCCTCAGCTTGTGCCAGGGCCAGCCCCTCCTCCGAAATCGCGCCTCGCCGCAGCAATATTTTTTTGATACGGGCTTCGTAAGCGGTTCCCTCACCGGTATCCTTATGACTCATTATGTAATATCCCCTATCACGCGCCCAACAGGTGCTTGCAGGTCGACACCTACCGACGCCATGTGTTAACATTGAGTTGCCAGAATAGACTAACTCGCGTAGTTTATCAATTTTGATATTCGCGTTTTTACGGAGATCATAAGAATGACGACGCACGACGAATCCGACAGCTTAAATACCGCTCGGCAAACCCTCCAGACTTTTGAGCAAATACTGGAAGTCATGCCCAATGACCGCAGTACGCTCGAGGCCGCACTGATGGCTGCATATCATTGCGGCGAAGAGGAAAAGGCCTTGACCTATCGCCTGCGCCTGGCCGACTGCTTGTTGGCCGAGGGCGACCAAGAGGAACTCGACACCATACTCGCCCTGCTGCGGGAATCGGATGACGCACGGGTCAAGGACTGGCTAGTTCGCTATGATCAACGGAAGCGCCAGGTCCGCGAGAAAGCACCCAGCGTGCTGCTCAAGGATACCGATGAGCCCACCCAATCAGCCGTTCCCGACGAAATGGACCTCGCTTGGCACCTGCATGAGCACGGTCATCTGACCCAAGAGGAATATGCCAACGTGGTCCGCGATCTAACCGAGCTTTCTACCAATAATCAGGGGGAAACCGTATCCGTTTTACATGCCCTCGAAGCAACCCAGCACAAAAACTTGGAGCAAATACTGGATTACCTGTCGCAAACGGGACGCACCCCTTATATCTCGCTGGCTCATTTCGATTTGCGGGCCGAATGCGCCCAATTTCTATCCGCCAATTATATCCGACACCGGGCAGCACTCGTGTTCGACTTAATCGGTAACGAACTGCTGGTCACCGTGCTTAATCCGTTAAACGAGGCCCTTCGTGCGGATGTGGAGAAAAAGACCCGACGGCGCTGCCATTTCTACCTCACCCGGGCTTCGGAATTCGAAACCGCTATGCACAAACTGTTGTCGGCGCAAACAGACCAGGCCACTCACGCCTGACGCCTGTTACCCGGACCACGCTTACCGCCGCACCGGTTCCAACCGTTGTTCCCCCTCGTACTCGATTAAAACGCCCCGGTCGGTTATTTCCACAATGCGCACCTGTTCGTAGTGATCGCCAACTGCGACAATACGACCATTAATCAAGACCGAGCCCCGGTCAGCATGCCCCATCGCCGCCTGTATCCGGATTTCAGGCCAGGTGACCGGCAGCGACTCGGGACGGGGAGCGGGGGGCGACGGCGTAACCGCAGGCGTCGGCGCAATATCATCCACATCTACTCGCTCATCCCGACCTCTTGCCGGGGCATCGGCTGCGCGCACCGGCGGCGCAGGTTCTGACGGTGGTGGGTCCGCCGCGCGTTCGGCCACGTCCCCGTCGAGATCATCCGTTGGCTGAACCACCTCGTCGACATCCGGACGAGGCGCCGTCACCGTCTCTTCAATCGAACGCAAGGTCTCCGCCAAGCGCGGCCGCACAGGTGCGTCGGGCGCGGGCGTTTCGCGTGGGCGCAGCAAGTAATAAAGCGATCCGAGAAGGCCCATCAATAACAGGAATCCGGCCACCACCAGCACTTTGGCAAACCAATCGTGCGAGGCCTTGGACACTGGTGGCACCGGTGGTGTGGGCGGCTTGTCCGACGGCTTTTCCGCCTGTCGGGCAGCCGTTTTCAGTGAGATCGTCTTGGGCGGTATTCGTGCGGTAGTCGGTGCTTCCGTCGGGGACGGACTTTTTCCCGGCATCGGCGGAGGTTTGGCCTGCTGCTCTTGTTGCTGTCTTTTTAGTGCCTCTCGCAATAAGCTCACGACGCTTCTCCTTCCAATTGCGCCAGCCCGCGCCGCACACAATGGTCATTGATCAACCGGCGCCCTTCAACATACCCGGCCAACAGCGCATGATCTGCCACTGCATTGATCAAGCGCGGGCACCCTTTGGCATGGGCATAGATCATCCACAAGGCCGATTCACTAAAGCGTACACCCGGTGCCCGCCCGGGCTGCGCCGCCACGCCCAAACGGTGCCCGATATAGCGCGCGGTGTCCTTCTCGTCAAGCGGTCCCAACCGATACCGAACCGCGATGCGTTGACGCAGTTGACGGAGGGTGGGATCCCGTAGTCGATCACTCAGCTCCGGTTGCCCGCACAACACAATCTGAACCAATTTTTCGCGATCGGTTTCAAGGTTCGATAACAGGCGCACCTGCTCCATCGCGGCCGCCGACAGGTTTTGCGCTTCATCGATGAAGACCACCACATTGCGTCCCCGCTCGTTTTGCTCCAGCAGGTACTGATTCAATCGCTGCACATGCGCCCAGCTATTATGGTCAACCAGCGGTTCCAGGCCAAAATCATGCACGATGGCTTGCAGCAATTCCAACGGCGACAACAACGGGTTCAACACCAGCGCCGTGTCCACCTCTTCTTCCAGTTCCGTCAGACAGGCACGGCATAACGTAGTTTTGCCCGTGCCCACCTCGCCGGTTATTTCAATAAAGCCCTTCCGCTCGCGTATTCCGTACAAAAGGTGATCCAGCCCGTCGCGGTGATGTGCGGTCCAGCACATGAACCGGGGATCAGGCGTCACGTGAAACGGTGGCTCTGCCAACCCATAAAAATCCAGATACATGTCCGCTATAGTACGCCCCACCCCACTCTGGCTCAATGGAAAACATGCAGTTTGGGCTTGTGATGCCGCCTAAAACATGGTTCATAGCTGGACCCGCTGTAATCACGCAACGGGCGCAGAATGGATTTCAAAGGAGGATTCACCAAATGCAACCCTGCTCGATTGTACTTATTCCCGGCGACGGGATTGGACCGGAAGTCACCACCGCGACCCAACGCATATTGGCCGCCGCCGGCACCAATATCGAATGGATTCCGCACCAAGCGGGACTGGCCGCGCTGGCCGCGGGCGATGACGTCATGCCCACCTCGACGCTGGAGGCCATCGCGCAGCACGGCTTGGCCTTGAAAGGTCCCTGCACCACCCCGGTTGGCAAGGGCTTCTCGTCGGTTAACGTGCAGTTGCGCAAGAGATTAAACCTCTACGCCGCAGTCCGTCCGGTCCGGTCCCTGCCCGGCGTGCACACTCGCTATGAGAACGTGGACTTGGTGATCATCAGGGAAAATACGGAAGGACTCTATAGTGGCGTGGAAAACGAGGTCACGCCCGGCGTAGTGATGAGCATGAAAGTCGCGTCTGAAAGTAGCTGTACCCGCATCGCCCGCTGGGCCTTTCGCTATGCCACGCACCGGCAACGCCGGAAGATCACGGTACTGCATAAGGCCAACATCATGAAGCTGACGGACGGCCTGTTCATTCGTTGCGCCCAGGACATTCACAATAAAGAATATCCGAATATCGATTACCAGGAGTTGATCATTGACGCCGGCTGCATGCGGCTCGTGCAGGATCCCTCGAAATTCGATATGCTGCTACTGGAAAATCTCTATGGCGATGTCGTGAGTGACCTCTGCGCAGGCTTGATCGGAGGCCTCGGCGTAGTGCCCGGCGCCAATATTGGTGACGAACACGCCGTCTTCGAAGCCGTGCACGGCTCGGCCCCGGACATTGCCGGTAAAAATATCGCGAACCCACTGGCGCTACTGATGTCGGCCGTGATGATGCTTAACTATATTGCGGACCAACGCGGTGATGCCGATGCCGGAGCCATCGCCACCCGTATCCGCACGGCCTATGACCAGGCACTGGCGGACCAATGCAAAACAGGTGACCTTGGCGGAGACTTGGGTACCGACGCCTTTGCCACGGCGGTCATTGAACGCCTGCCGGCGTAACAGTAACGGTAATGGCACCCACCCAAGCGTTGCCCATTGAGGCGATCCGCAACGAACTGGTTGCGGCCTGCCAGACGCACCGGCGTTTTATTGTCGAAGCGCCGACCGGATCGGGCAAGTCCACCCGGATCCCCGGTATGTTGCTGGATGCCGGGTTGTTGGGCGACGGTCGCGTGGTCGTGCTGCAACCGCGACGCTTAGCGGCCCGCATGCTGGCGTCGCGCGTCGCTCACGAGCGACGGCTACCGCTGGGGCAGGAAGTCGGCTATCAAATCCGTTTTGATAACCAGACCTCGGCGGCGACTCGCATCGTGTACGAAACCGAAGGCTTGCTGCTGCGGCAATGGCTAAACGATCCGAACCTCACCGGTATCAGCGCGATTCTGTTCGACGAGTTTCATGAGCGCCATTTGTACGGGGACCTGACGTTGGCGCGCGCGCTGGCTGTCCAGCGTCACCACCGCCCGGATTTGCTGCTGGGCGTTATGTCGGCCACGCTCGATACCGCCCCGTTACAAGCCTATCTCGACCCGTGCGCGGTCTGCCGGTCTGCGGGTCGTACCTTCCCGGTCACGATTGAACATTGGTCCACCGCGCAGACCAAACAATCCATACCCGACGAAGCGGCGCGTACCGTGGATCGCTGGTTGCGAGACGATCCGCCCGGCGACGTACTCATCTTTATGCCGGGTGCCTATGAGATCAACCGCACGTTACGCGCGCTGGAATCCGGCGTGCATACCGGTAAATGTGTGTTGTTACCGTTGCACGGCGAACTTCCTCCCGCCCGGCAGGATGCCGCCATGCAAGCCTATGACACCCGGAAAATCATTGTGGCCACCAACATCGCGGAAACGTCTTTGACTATTGAAGGCGTTCGGCTAGTGGTCGACAGTGGCCTGGCACGCGTCCCCCGGTTTGATCCGCACCGCGGCATCAACACCTTATGGATCGAACGCATCAGCCGGGCTGCCGCTGATCAACGGGCAGGCCGGGCCGGGCGTACCGCGCCCGGCCATTGCATTCGCTGCTGGACCGAGCCGGAACACGCGGGCCGGGCCTTGCACGACACACCGGAAATCCAACGGCTCGACCTCGCCGAAGCCATACTCCATTTGAAAGCCGCTGGCGAAACGGATCTTGCACAATTTCCATGGTTTGAAGCGCCGCCCGTACGCGCCGTAGAACAGGCGGAACAACTGCTGGCCGATCTCGGAGCCATAGCGACCGCACCACATGGCCCCATTACGCCGCTGGGACAAGAGATGGTCGAGTTCCCGGTACATCCCCGCTATGCCCGCATGCTAATCGAAGCCCGCACACACCGCTGTGTGCGGGCCGCCGCTTTGGTGGCGGCGTTGGCACAAGGCCGGTCACTCTGGACCGGACGTGCCACGCGCGAGCTACAAGCCCGCCGGGAGGATGCGCTGGGAACCACGACCACCTCTGACTTCTTTCAATTGATCCGGGCGTGGAACTATGCCCGCCATCAACGCTATCGGACCGGCCCATGCCAGGCATTGGGGATTCACGCGCAAGCCGCCCGTCAGGTTGAACCGGTCTATCGCGCCTTCCTCAAAATGACCAACGCCGAACATGCCGACGAACGCGCACCGGAAGACGACGTCCTGGCGCGCTGTATTTTGGCTGGGTTTGCTGATCGGGTAGCAATGCGTGAACCGGGTGCCAGCCGGCGTTATCACATCGTGCACGGCCGCAAAGGGCAACTATCACGTGATAGCGCCATTCAAGATGCGCCCCTAGTGGTGGCGTCGGAAATTGATGAGATTGAGCGCGCGGGTGAAGGCGAAGTGGTATTAACCGCTGTCACCGCCATCAAGCAGGAGTGGTTGGAAACACTCTTTCCGGCGGTAGTGCAATCGACCACGGCGGTCTACTACGATCGCAAAACCAAACGCGTAATGGCCGAGCAACAGCTGTGCTATCACGATTTAGTGCTCCATACCGCACCCGCCGGGCCGCCGCCGCGCGAAGAAGCGGCACGACTGCTGGCCGCAGCCTGTGTGCAGGGGCATATCCCCTTGCATCACTGGGATGCGGCCGTTGAGCATTGGATTCATCGGTGCAACTATCTCGCACGCACGTGTCCCGACCTGGGTTTGCCCACGATTGGCGAAGCTGAACGCCAATTGGTAATCGAACAATGTTGCTGGGGACACGACACGGCCAAAGCGGTCCGTAACCAACCGGTTTGGCCGGCGGTAAAAGGCCTCCTGTCCAGCGCGCAGCTTAGACTACTTGATCAGCACGCACCTGAACGCTTGAAATTGAAAGGCACGCGCGCCTTTCGGCTGACCTATGGCGAATCTGGACCACCGGTCCTGGCGGCGACGATCCAGGAACTCTTGCCGTGTGCCCAACTGCCGCCCATCGCCTGTGGACGTGAAACCCCGTTGCTGCACAT
>PWVE01000037.1 GCA_003562335.1 PVC group bacterium | reverse complement strand
GCCATGATCCTCCCATTGCAAGGCCCACAAACCCGCTTTGGCCGGATCGGTGATGAGGTGCAGGTGGACTTGCCCCCATTGAGCGCTGGCACTGAAGCGATAAAAATGACGTCCACCGGAACGGGGACCGGTGCGGCGGGGTGCGGTCAATTCGATCAACTCGTGCTGGCCGGCCTGAAGCTGGCGCGTGACGGCACGACCACCGAACCGTGCCGAGAAACGGGCGGGCGTGGAGCCGGTGTGTACCGCCAGCCAGACCCGGTCCAATTGTTGCGGGGTCATGGCTGTTTGCCGGACCGGTTGTTCCGGTCGCACCACATGTGCGGCCAGGGAGCGCCCGATCCAGGGGAGGTCCAGCGGAACCAGCGTCAACGGCAAGGAGGAAGGCACCGGAGCCTGCCATGGAAGTGTCACCGGACGGTGAATAGGGGCGGGCGGTGCGGCCCACAAGTGAATATCACGATTGCGGAACAATGTGAGCGGTTGATCTTCCAAGGACAACGTGAATACCCGCTCTTCGTTCGGCAGCGTGGCGTCCAGGAGGCCGGACCGCACCGTGAACATGAACGGGCTTGCGGGGTCGCGTTGGGTGACGGGGTGGAATGTGTAGCGTCCGAGGTTCCAGTGGGCCCCCGGGGGCGTTGTTTCGAGCGCCCACGCCCGGGCCAGCCATTAGGTGTCGTTGAGCCGGAAGAAGTAGGCCTCGCGATGCGCCATCGGCACGAGGTGCCATAAGGCCCAGCCCAAGGCCACGGCACCGACGGCATAGCGCCAACGCCGATACGCCAACGGGATGGCACGGGCAAAAAAAACGGCGGCTGCGAGATAGATGTAGGGGAGGGCGGGCAGATGATGGACCGTGTGCAAGTTGGGTTTACCCGCCAGCCCGACCACGATGTGCAGCACAGGCACCCCCAGCAGAAGCCAATAGCGCGGATCCCGTCGCACACGTGCCAGGAGCAATGCGAAACCCACGGCCACCGGGATGCTGACGACGTTGATGAGGATCGGCAGGTTGATCTTCCAGCCTTCATACACGCGTAACGGTAGCGGCAGTTCCCGAAATTCGCCGGGCAGACCAAAGTCGGCCGTATGGGCAAAGAAAGCGAGGATGTCCTTGAAGGCCGCTGACGGGTAGATGAGCAGTTGCGGGGAGGTCACCGCGACGGACAGCAGACCAAGCAGCAGGAGGGCCGACCAGCGCCCGATCGACTTTTGGGACCAAAAGGGGAAATGGTTACGGTTGTAGAGCCAGCAACCGGTCACCACCGGCAGCACGCTCATCCCGCCGTGGTACTTTGAAGAAAAGGCGGCCCCGACACAAAAAGCGCCTCCGATGAGGTCGCGCCACCGACCCCGTTCAGCAATGCGGAAACCGAACCATAGCGCCGCCAGTGCGAAAAAAGCGGCGGTGGTATCGTTGGACGCATAATGCGCGCCGGTCATATCAAGCGGGGAAACGAGGAGCAGCAAGGCGGCCGCCCAGGCGACCATGGAACCGAAGCGGCGTCCGATCAGGAACACCAGCACAACGGCCAGTGCTGAGAGGAAAGCGTTCCACGTGCGGGTAACCCAATGGAGTTGGTGCAGCGTCGGTGGATCGGCCGGCTCGGTCCATGATCCCACATGATACTGGATACCGGTGCGAACGGCGAGCGCAGCGCGCACCCCCAAGGCGACCAGGTGACTGTTGAAAAAGGGATAGCCGTCGTAATCGGGATGATCCCGTCGGACCAGGAATTCGCCGCGCATGAACTGCTGTACGGCCCGTATTTGTTTAGGCGTGTCCGGGTGATAAACCGCACCGAGGTGCAGGTCATGCGACAGGCCGGCGGTCCGAACAATAAAAGCCGCCATGAACAGTATGACGACATGCGCGGCACAGTGATTTAGGCTTTTCCATGAAAAGTTCATTGGCGCTGAAACGATAGGAAGTGATTGACGGGCGATCAAGCGGATTCGGAACGGCTGGCTAGCATCGGATGGGGATAGTCAGCAGAGGGGGAATTGTGTATGTTCCCACAACGACCTGATTGGTAGAAACGTGATTATCCGTAAACGAATTGAATCGCTGAAAGCCTGTTGGCGTGGCCCGCAGATCACCTGTTGGGTGGCGGGCCTGCTGATGGTGGTGCCTTTATTGGTCGTATTGGCGCGTAATTACTATGTCCGGGCTTTCTCAGATCCCTACAACTGGCTGATGTACGCGCGCCACTTTGCGGACGAAGTCGGTACAGCACGCTGGCCTTACGGCTACGCGCTATTTCTGCGGTTGCTGCTGCCGGTGACAGGGCCCTACTACATCTTTTTGAGCAACATCCCAGTGCTGGTGCTCTCGTTCCTGCTGGTCGGTGCCTTGGCCCGCCGATTGGTTCCCAGTCCCGTTGACGTGCGCGTGGCGGTACCGGCTGCTTTGGCTGCGTTTGCTTTCGCGGCGTCGGCCGATGTGCGCAGTTTGATCCATTACGCCAATCCCTATCGCGACCCGCTGTCATTGGTCCTGCTGTTGTGGGCGAGCTGGTGGTTTGTGCGTGCGGTGCAGGAGCGGACCGTTCGCCCGATGTTCACGGCGGGCGTGCTGTGGGCGCTGGCCTGCAGCGTGCGGGAACCGTCCATTCTGATGGGTGGCCCGTTCTTCCTCTACGGGGTGTTGGCTTGGAACGCTGCTGACGGGCGCAAGCGGCAGTGGCAGGCGGCCGGCTTGTTCCTGGCAGGATTCGTGCTGGCGATGATTCCGCTGCTGTTGCAGACCTACCTGGCCACGGCGCAGGTGATCGTATCACCCCAGGCCGCAGCGGAGGGCCGGGTGGTGCCCGGCGCGCATTTTAATCTGGCCGTCTGGCTGCTTAACTGGCCCAGTATGAGCGCATTCTACTGGCATCAT
>PWVE01000210.1 GCA_003562335.1 PVC group bacterium | reverse complement strand
GCTACTTGGTCGGGCGGCGCCGAGTCGTCCGCCAAAATGGCCATCTCGCTGGGACCCGCCACGGAATCAAGGGCCACCTGGCCATAAACGAGTTTCTTGGCCGCCGTGACGTAGGGACCGCCCGGCCCGACAATCTTTTGGACCGCTTTAATGGAGCGCGTGCCGTACGCCATGGCCCCAATGGCCTGAATCCCGCCCACCCGGTAGATTTCCGTGGCACCGGCCAAGTCCAGGGCATACAGCAGAAACGGGTTGCAGGCCCCATGCTTGTTGGCGGGCGTGCAGGCCACTATTTCGGGGACACCGGCTGTTTTAGCCAAGGCCACGGTCATCAGGGCTGTGGAGGCCAGCGGGGCGGTACCGCCGGGGATGTAGGCCCCCACCCGTTCATACGGCACAAATCTTTCGCCCAGCAAGCCCCCTTTGGGACTGGACATGGTCCAGTCCTTCTGCTGACTGGCCTTGGCAAAATGCGTGATGCGCCGACACGCTTCGGTGGCGGCCAGTTTGAATTCACGATCAACCTGTTCGCGCGCGGCATGAATTTCGCGGGGCTGCACCCGTAACGCCTTGGCGGTCAACGTGGCCCCGTCGAACTCCTTAATATAGCGCAACAACGCGGCATCCCCTTCCTTCTGAATGGCGGCCAATACGGTGCGCGCGGTGTCTTCCGCTGCCGAATCGATGGCGGGCCGCTTCAAAAAACGGGTCACAGCCGCCACGGATTTGTCCGGGTGCCAGTGCGCCTGTGCAATACGTATGTGCTTATCTTTTGTGGTCGCTTGCATCCCCTACTCTCTTTCTACCTGTCCGATAACGAAATACGCGGTGTTCATCAAGTACGGACAGCTTCGTTCAGTACGCCGCAGCGCGGACAGCGCGCCACCGGTACGTCACGGGCGTCAAGATACACGTGTTCACAAACCTGACAACGATAAATGCGGTTACGGTGGGCCATGATACGCGGGGGATGAGCGCGGAACTGGTAGTATAACCAGCACGCCAGTATGCCGCACAAATTGCCCAACAGGGGAATGAGCAACAGTTGACTCAAGGTCACGGTCATGGTGCGTCCTCCGTCACCGGCAATGGCGCACCCGCATAACTAATGGAAACACGCACCCTGGCCGACTGATCGCCGACGGCCCAACGCCAACCATACACCGCGTTCAGCAACCGCGCGTTAATCTCGGAATCCGGCGTGCGCCGGTCCAACAGTGCCTCGGTGACCACGCCCTGCTCGTCGATACGCAATACCACCTCGGCCGTCCACGCCGTGGTACCCCAATACGCCGCACCTTCCGGCCAGTGCAACTGCTCGATGGGCCGCGGCTCCGGTGTTTGGATAGCACGAATCCGGGGCGCAACGACTGCTGACGGCAGCAGCGGTGCCGGTGCCGACGCCGTGGTGGGTGCGGGCTCATCAGGCAAAGGCAAGGACGTTTCGGCGATGCGCCATGCAAGGGCATCAACCGTGGGTTCGTCTATAGCCGCCGCCTGGGCCATAGCTTGCGCCGCGGACCACGAAAGCGTGAGGTCCCCTGGTGACGGCTGGTCGACCGGCGGGCGCATGGAGACACGGTCTTGCAGGCGGTGCCTGCTGAATCCATACACATGCGGCAGCGCGAACAGGTTCGGGGCCTGCCAGGCTGTTGCGGCACGCCAGTCGGCATATCGTTCCGGCTCACGGAGATCCACCCACAGCAGCGTGGGTGCCGATTTATGCTGCGCGATGGGCGGCGCCCATTGGTATTCCAGCATCCCGAACCAAAAACCGTGAATCAGCAACGTCATACCCAGCGCCGCTATCCAGGGACCGGGATGCTCGCGACGGGCCGGCGACAGGGACTTCACGGCAGGGCCTCCCGGTTTCCATCGCCGGGGGTGGTCGCCAACCAAACAGACGTAAAGCCGGCCTCTTGCGCGAGCCCATAGAGCTGCACCAATGTTTCCTGCGTCACCCGGCGATCGGCCTGGATCAGCAGGTCGCGGCCCGGTGCCCGTTGTTGCGCTGTGGTCAACGGGCCGCTCAGCTGGTCCAGCGACAGCCGTTGATCGTCAACAAACACCCATTGATCGCGGGTTACCGTGATCATGACATACCCCGTCGGCAAACCCGCCACTGTATCCATGACAGGCAATTCCAGCGGTATAGCGGGCCGCACGGTTACCCAATTATTCAGCACCACAAAAGCCCCGACCACCAGCAACACATCCAGCAGCGGCACCCCGCTCATCACACCGCGACAAACCCGTAACCGGTGCTTGTATCGCCGATGCAGGAACGCCACGGGCCCCGGTGACCGGGTCTGTGCCGGGGATTTCATGAAGGCTCCACCTCCACCGGCAAGGCCGGCTTGGAAAGGAACCGCAACACATCCACCGACGCCTGCTCCATATCCAACAAAATCGTTTCCAACCGTTGCAGGAGAAAATTATAGCCGGCGTAGGCCGGAATGGCCACCGCCAGTCCGGCGGCGGTGGTAATCAATGCCTGCCACAAGCCGCCCACCCAGTCGCCCGTCTGAATCAGCGGGGCTTGGTGCTGTACTTGTTCCAGCGCCTGGATGAGGCCCACTATGGTACCCAGTAGGCCCAGCAGCGGCGTGATCTGGGCGATCGTGGCTAACAGGTTCAGGTTCCGTTCAAGCCGTGGGATTTCGCTCAGGCCGGCACTTTCCAGCGCCTGCTGAATCTCCGCCGGAGTAGCCGCGCCTTGCAGGATCGCGGCCCGCGTCAAATAGGCCACTGGTCCTGGTGTATCCTCGCAGAGACTAACGGCTTCCACTACATTGTGCCGTCGTAACACATTAAAAATACCGTCCAAAAAATCCTGGGCATTAATATGGGCGCGGTGGTAATGAAACAGTCGCTCGAAAAAAATCATGACGGCGATCACACTCGCTCCCAGGATCACCCACATTACCCATCCGCCTTGTGCCATTAAATCAAGCATGATCTTTGGTCTCCCCTTTTTCCTCGCGAATTCGCTCAATACGCACTTGCGCATCCGGTGCCGCCTGCACATCGGCGTCCACTACGCGTTGGAGAATGCGTATCGCCGCTTCCAGCGCACCGGCCGCCTCTTTAATGCTGGCGGCGGCAAATGCCGCGCGTGTAAACCACACGGCCTCTTCCGCCCCGCGCACACGGGTATCCTGCACATAATCATAGACGACGCGTAGGTAGCGTTCCAAGGCCTCCGCTGGTTCATTCAATTGTGCCCAACACCGGCCCAGCTTGAACTCGGCCTGTAAGCGCAGTAGCGGCGGGGCATCCTCGCTTTCCACAATGGTTAGAAACGCTTGCTTCGCCTCGTGGAACCGCGCAGGATTTTCCTGGCCCAACGTAAAGTGGCAGTCGCCTTTGCGGCCCCAGGCGCGATACACCATGTCGGGATCGCTGTGCCGCCGAATAATTTCATCGAAGGCCAGAATGGCACTGGCATACTCGCCCAACTGGGTGAGGGCGTCGCCTTGAGCAAAACGGGTAGCCGCCATTTTAGGGCTGTCGGGAAAATCGGCTGCCAAGGTATTGAAGTAATCCATCGCGCGCAGGTATGCCTCCTGCTCCATGGCCGACCGGCCCGCCCAGTAAAGCGCCTCGTCCGCTTGCACCCCCGCTTCGGCGATGGCCGCAAATTGTTCTTCCGCCTCCGCAAACTGTCCGAGATTATAATGGTAGGACGCCACCCAAAACAGTACGGTGGGCCGCCACTGCGAATCCGGGTAACGCGCGATAAAGTTCTCCGCCACCTCCAAGGCGCGTGGACCATGTCCCAGCAGGTACAGGCACCAGCCCCGCATGTAATACGCCTGCTCCAAGCTGATGCTGTCCGGAAAGGCGTCCACCACCCGTTCAAAATCCGTCAGCGCCTCTTCAAACAAGCCCAAGCGATAGCGGACCAACCCTCGCCGCAGCAGGGCTTCACCCTTTTGCGGTCCTTCCGGATAGACTCTCATCGCGCGCGTGTACGCCTGAATGGCACGCTCCCATTCCCCGCGGATTTCATGTAAACCGCCAATACGCATGGCGGCTTGTTCGGCATAGCGACTGGCCGGAAACGCGTCTTCCAAGGCGCGAAACTCATCAAGGGCCTCCGGTTCCTGCCCGTCACGGGCCAGGCATTCAGCCGCCTGAAACAGGGCACGAGGAATCAACGTGCTCCCCGGAAAGGCTTGGGTGATGAGCAAATATTCCTCACGCGCGCGCCCATAATTTCCCGCCGCAAAAAAAGCGTCGCCCATTTTAAACAAGGCCTGCTGGCGTTCCATCACGTCCGGGTGCAGCTCATACGCCTCCTTAAAGGCCTGGGCGGCTTCGACCGGCCGACGCAACCCCAACAGGCTCCAGGCCTGCCCCAACCACGCATTGGCGCGGCCAACCGGATCCTCGAAGGCCTCCAGATAATCCTGATACGCTTCCCGTGCCGTCGCGTATTCTTCTTGATCCAACCAGGCTTCCGCCAACTCCAACTGCGCTTGCGCCGCCAACGGATCGTCGGGAATATCCTCCACCAGCCCGCGCAAGAGCGCGATGCCTGCGGTCCATTCGTTGACCTGAAAATGTGCGCGGGCCAGCAACAGGCGTCCCCGATGACGCACCTCCGCTGTGCGCGCCTGGGCCGTCGCCGCAGCCAACACTTGAACCACGGTGGCAGGGTCACCCGTTTCAGCTTCCACCCGTGCCAGCACGTACCCCGCTTCAGCGGCCCAGTCGGAGCGAGTCGGCTCGCGTGCGATCAGGGTCGTCAAGTAATCACGGGCCGCCTCGAAATCGCCGCGTTCCTCAGCCGCCGTGCCCAACCACAGCCGCGCCGTTTGCGCGGCCCGGGTCTCCGGATCATCGGCCACCACTTGCCGCAGCTTGGCCAACGCGCGCTCGCTCCGGCCCTGCGCGAAGAGGGCCGCTGCCGCATCCACCCGATTTGCGGCCGTGGCTTCCGGCCAATCCCCATACTCTTCCGTAAAACGACTATAATACGCCAACGCCTCGTCATATTGCCCGAGCGCTGCGTGCGCTCGTCCGGCCATACGCAGGTGTTGCCCGGCCTCCTGGCGCGGGAGCATGGAGCGATCGACCTTGTCCAGCTCCTCCAGCACAGCCGTATATTCTTCCAGCGCGTAGTGTGCGCGAGCGCGCCAGTAGCGATAGATCGACTCCATTTCCGACTGCTCGTCCGCTGCCCATTCCTCCGCCATCAGGTCGAGGACCGCCCTATACGTGCCTTGCCGGTATTGGGCGCGCGCCAGCCACAAGACCGACTCGCGCCGTTCTGCCGGCGTCTGGGCGCGGTGTAGCGCCTTCTCGAAAAACCCCTGTGCGGATGCGTGCAACCCGTCGGCATACGCCGCCGCGCCTGCCGCCACGTCACGGGCCCAAGCGCGTTCGCGCCGGGTTTGATCAGCTATGCCCTCCGGGCCGGTCAGCCATAGGACACTTATGAGCCCACCATACAACGCCCAGCGGCGGTACGTGACCCCTTCGCGTTTCACTCTTTTCTGTCGCCATTGATTACGCATAGCACGCCTTACGTCCGCACATCGGGCGAACGTCGCGCCGCGCTGGCGGCGGCTAAGGTTTCTCTTTCCTGACGGGTCAAGCTACTCATTCCTTTCAGCGCAATCTTGTCCAGTATGCGATCAATTTCATCTTCGTGCGCCGGCACCCCGTCGTCGTTCCGCAAGACCTTCAGCCCACGGGCGCGACGGCCCGAACGGAACCGGATACGCCAGCGCCGCTTTTTAAACACCACGAACACAAAAGAATAGCCGGCCACCAGCCCGGCCAAATGCGCGGCATGCGCGATGGGACTACTGATATGCGTCGCCATCAACAGAAAATCAATGCCGCCCAGAATCACCGCCAGCACCCAAGCCCGCATCGTGACCGGGATAATGAAAAAGATCAGGACCGTGATTTGGCGCTGCGGAAAGAGCGCCACGTAGGCGCCCAACAAACCCAGCACCGCCCCGGACGCCCCGATGCATACGCCCACCTCCGTCAGCAGCGACCAACCAAGCCCGCCCAGCACACCGGCCACCCAGTAGATGATCAGGAAATTTCGCCCGCCCAGGGTACGCTCAATTTCGGTCCCCAAGAAATAGAGGATCAGCATGTTGAACAGCAGGTGGATAAAGCCCGCATGCAGGAACATATAGGTCCCGAGTTGCCAAACCATTCCGTTGCGGTACCACTCCGCGCTCAACCCGAACAAGTAGTCGAACACGCCGGGCACCTGGCCGTGCACCAGCACACGCAAAACAAACACCAGCACATTGGCGATCAACAACACCCGCACCGCCGGCGTGAGCGGCTCTGCAAACAGGCTGTATTCTCTGGTAAATCGAGGTCGATACCCCATGGGGGTCTCCTTAAAAATTGGTTTTATCTTTGGCTGGCCTTCGCTAAGCTGGCCACATGCCAAACCGTCACATCCCGGGTTATACCATCGTCCGCCCCATTTTTTTGGGCGGGACGACCGATTTGTATGTGGCCCGCACCGCACACGGGCCGCGCGTAGTGCTGCGATTTCTCAAGGAAGTATATGCCCGACAACGTACTGCGCGCAAGCGATTCCTGCAAAGTGCCGCCATATTGAAAAAACTGGATCATCCTAATTTAATCTCCTTAATCGAGTCCGGGGTGCATAAGGGCACCCCATACATGGCGCTGCCCTATATCGATGCGCCCAATCTACGCACACGCTTGACGCAACGGGACCCGCTACTGACCGCCCAACCTTTGTTTTTGCTGCAGCAACTGGCGGCCGCCCTGTATTACCTGCACCAAGCCGGCTACTGGCATCTCGACTTCAAGCCCGAAAACATCCTGGTCGCCGACGACGCCCACGCCACGTTGATTGACTTCGACTCGTGCGTAAAAAAAACAGCCAATCCCGTTGGCGTCAACGCGCATCCCGGCACCCCCGCCTATGTCGCCCCGGAATGGCTACTCTCCCATAAAGTGGATGGGCGCGCGGACATATTCAGTTTCGGGGTGGTGGCCTACGAAATATATACCGGCCATAAACCGTTTGACCGCGACACCCGTGACGCCACCTTGGCCGCTCAATGCCACGCGACCACGCAACCGACGGCAGCGGCGGAATATAACCCGCAAATCCCGCGCCAAATCGAAGCGCTGCTCGCCAAATGCCTTGCGAAAGACCCCAATGCGCGCTACCCTTCCATGAGCTTAGTGCTAAAGGATCTCGCAATATGATGAAGGAAATGTATTTGAACGATTTAGATCGGCGCCGGTCACGGACCGGTTGCCTGGTCCTGTTAGGCGTTTTGGTGGTCGCCCTGCTGATCGCGCTCCCCCTCTGGTGGCGTCGCCGGGGCGACGATGCACCGCCGGACGTTCGTCCCGACGCGGTCCCGGCCGTCACCGAAACCGACGATGCCGCCCCACCCCGCCGCACCGGACGCGAGCGCCCGGCACCCGCCGCCGATGATCGTGGCCGGGAATGGCTGGAAGAAGCCCGCGCAGCCCAGTCCGCCGAGCAATACCTGCGCGCCCGCGAGCTGGGTTGGCAGATTCTGGACGAATCAAATGACCCGGATGCCATTGAAGCCGCCGAGCAACTGCTGGGCGAAGTCCACATCGAGCTGGTCATGACCCCGCGCCCCATGCCGGAGAAGGTGGACTACACCATTCAAAGCGGCGACACCCTCGGCGGCCTGGCCCGCCGTTTCGGCACCACCGTGGAGCTCATCAAGCGTGGGAACCGGTTGACCGGCCCCATGATCCGCGTGGGCGATCGCTTACGCATCCTGCAAGCCGACTTTTCCATGGAGGTGAGCAAATCGCGCAATGACCTTGTACTCAAAATCAACGACCGCTTCTTCAAGCGCTACCGCGTGGGCACCGGCGAATACGAGCGGACCCCCGAGGGCGATTTCAAGATCACGGAGCGGATTGCCCAGCCCACTTGGTGGCGGCAGGATGGCCGGGCCATCCCCTACGGCACCACCAATAACGTGCTGGGCACGCACTGGCTTTCCATCGATGTGCCCGGTTACGGACTGCACGGCACGTGGGAACCGGAATCGATCGGCTATCAGTCCAGTGCCGGTTGTGTCCGGCTCCTGAACGAAGATATCGAGGAACTGTATACGTTGGTGCCGGTCGGCGTACCCGTAACCATTACCGAATAAATGAAAGCGCAGGAGGAGATGGCAGGTGGCTACCTATACCCTACCCTTTGAAAAACCGATTCTTGAACTGGAAAGCAAACTGAAAGAGCTCCGCTCCTTCAGCGAAAACCAGGAGATCGACGTCTCGCTGGAAATCCAGCGCATGCAAGCCAAGATCGAGGAAACCAAACGCAGCGTCTACAGCGACCTGACCGCCTGGCAAAAGGTGCAAGTGGCCCGTCACCCGTTGCGCCCCTATACACTCGATTACATCAATCAAATCACCACCGACTTCCAAGAACTGCATGGCGACCGCATTCATCGCGATGACCGCGCCATCATCGGGGGCTTCGCCAAACTGGATGGCCAACCCGTGATGATCATCGGCACACAAAAAGGCCGCGACACCAAAAGTAATCTCGAGTGCAACTTCGGTTGCGCCTATCCCGAAGGCTATCGCAAAGCGCTGCGTCTGATGAAGCTGGCGGCCAAGTTCCGTGTGCCTATCATTACCCTGATCGATACTCCCGGTGCCTTCCCGGGCATTGAGTCGGAAGAACGCCATATCGCTGAGGCGATTGCCGTCAACCTGCGGGAGATGTTCGCCCTGGCCACGCCCATCATCGTCACCATCATCGGCGAAGGCGGCAGCGGCGGTGCCCTCGGCATCGGGGTCGGCGACCGCATCCTGATCCTGCAAAATGCCTACTACTCGGTTATTTCGCCCGAAGGCTGTGCCGCAATCCTATGGAAAGACCGGACATACGCCGACAAGGCCGCCGAGGCCCTGAAGCTCACCGCACCCGACCTGATGAAAGCCGGCCTAGCCGACGAAGTGGTCCCCGAACCCTACGGCGGTGCCCACGCTGATCCGCAGGCCATGGCCGCCCTGCTCAAGGAATCTTTACTGAAACACCTGGCGGAACTCCGCCAACTACCTGTGGCCGACCTGTTGGAACAGCGCTATCAAAAATTCCGGGCCATGGGCGAATTTGCCCGCGAACCGGCGGTCGAAGCACCCGTGCCTGCGGAAGAAGCGGCGGACGAAGAATCCGACGCCGAACCCGCCACCACCTGAGGAGCATAGCGTTATGGCGTCATGGTCGGATTTTTGGGAACTGGTCGTCACCGTCTGGCGCGAGGGGGTTTACGGCGTCGATATTGCCCACATCCTGCTGGCCCTGTTTGTCCTGCTTCTGTTCCTCCTGCTCCGCAATCTCTTCACCCGTTTTGTGCTGGGCACCCTGAAACGGGGCGCGGCCCGTACAACCACCGACATTGACGAACGGATCGTCGACGCCCTGTACGAACCCATCCGGTTTGTGCCGGTGGTCATGGGCGTCTTTTTCGCCACCAGCGTGCTGGATGTGGAGGACGGTACCCGGCAGTTCTTTTACAATCTTAATCGGTCCCTGGTTGCGTTCACTCTGTTTTGGGCCTTTTTCAAAGTCACGACCCCGGTGGGGGTTTTCATGCTGAAGGCCAAAGGCGTACTGACCAAGCCCATGGTCGAATGGCTCATCAAACTGGCGCGGGTGGCCTTTGTCATCCTGGGGGCCGCCACGATCCTCGAATTGTGGGGCATCGCGGTGGGTCCCATCATCGCCGGGCTCGGCTTATTCGGCGTGGCGGTGGCCCTCGGTGCGCAGGACTTGTTTAAGAACCTGATTGCCGGCCTATTTGTGATTGGCGAACGCCGCTTCAGTGATGGCGACTGGATCAATGTGGACGGCGTCGTGGAAGGAACCGTCATGGACATCGGCTTCCGCACCACCACCGTGCGGCGTTTTGATCGCGCGCCGGTGTATGTCCCCAACTCGCGGCTGGCCGATAACGCCGTCACCAATTTTTCGCGCATGTCGCACCGCCGCATCCTTTGGATGATCGGCGTGGAATACCGCACCACCATGGAACAATTACGGGTAATCCGCGACCAGATTGAGGCCTACATTCTGGAAAGTGCCGACTTCGCCCGTCCGCAGGACGTTCCGACGTTTGTCCGGATCGATTCCTTCAACAACAGTTCCATCGACATCATGGTGTATTGCTTCACCAACACCATCGTGTGGGGCGACTGGCTGGAAATCAAAGAACGTTTAGCCTACCGCATAAAAGAAATCGTCGAAGGCGCCGGCACCGCCTTCGCCTTCCCCAGCCGCTCGCTCTACCTCGAAACCCTGCCCGACGCCCCCGAAGTCTTTCCGCTCTCACCGCCCAAACCGGCGGAGGATTGAGAACGGCGCGTTGATCAGAATTGCCTCGGCGCTTGCCCGGCGTAGCCCGCGGGGCGGAGCATGAATCCCGTTGAGCCGCAGATCATGAGCGGGACCTGGGATCAGAGCATGATCTATTCTCTATCCTTACCACGCTCGGCGACTCGCGGGGACGCTCGCCCTCCCACGCATCGGTCGGACCTATCACCGGTAGGGCGAGGTGACCCCACCGAGCCGGGAGCAAGCGCAGGACACTGTTCCGTGTTTGCCCGGATCATAGACCAGTCAAGCTCGGCGGCTCGCT
This sequence comes from PVC group bacterium, assembly GCA_003562335.1. Classification (GTDB taxonomy): domain Bacteria; phylum Verrucomicrobiota; class Kiritimatiellia; order SLAD01; family SLAD01; genus SLLF01. Next base: position 22,442 of record PWVE01000210.1, on the reverse strand, counting down.
CGGTGAGCTCGCCCTACCTTGCCGCTTTGGTGGGCCCAGCACCGGGAGGACGAGACTCTGGCGGGAACTGTCAAAAGTTTTATGAAAACTATGAAATGGGAATCGGGCGCCGATTACGCGCGACGATTACGGGCCACGAGCAGAGCGAAGCACCAATCGTCCCCCATAAGTGCACGCCCAGCTTAAACACCTAGTCCATCCACACATCGTCCTACTACACGTAGTCCCCATACACCTAGTCCGTCCACACGTAGTCCCCGGTTGGCTGTTCCTTGTTGGCTGTTGGATGTTCCCTTCAGGTGTCAGTGTTCAGGTTTCAGGGAGAAGAAGGTAGTCAGTAATCAGTAGTCAGTATGCACCACTACTCGTTAACCGTTCGCGTCGCCGTTCGCGTCGACCGAAATGAACAGGAATACGCGGAGAACAAGCGGAGAGGCGGCCGAAAAAGCGGATTACGATAGCGGGCGACGATAACGCCTTCGAATCCGTTCCCAACGCGACGGTGGCTGGCGCGATTCGGAGATGTCTCGGCAAGCTCGACATGGCAAAGTCCCTTCATAATCAATAACAGCCTCCACACACATGCTTTTGGTGGTTCGCCTATTAGAAGTGAGCTAAGCCTTTGCGGTGTTTTTTCGCTTGGCTTCTGATACTTTCAACGTTTCCAAGGCTTCCGCATCTGCCATGTCCTTGGTTCGTCCCGCTGTCCGCTTGTTGCAAATGAGATCGTCGACCGACGGAATATGAACCTTGATCCCCTCAATGACTACGACCGATGAACGCGCAAAGGCATCCTCGAAGCGGAGGCCAGACGCCGATGTTATGATGTCGATTCGTCGTGGCGCAACACCGATTTGAAAGACGGTGCCGTCCCTTTCCAGGTCCGCCTTGGTCAGGTTGTGTAGAGGCGAGCCAAAACGCTCTATGGCACGCATCAGGGCGTCGGCATTTTCGGGTGCAGGCATGGCCCATATGTCGATATCCATCGTCGCGCGTGGATATCCGTGAGCAGCAAGTGCGTAAGCGCCGACAAGCAGGAATCTAACCTTCTCGTCGACCAACGCCTGCAACATGTCTCTGTAGTCTTCGTTCAGCATCGTGACGCTTACTCAATGAAACGACTTCGCGAGTCAGCGGCCAGACTAGGCCGATGCGTTCGGCCGGTGTTCCGGGAATAACTTCATAAGCCCGAGTTTCCGCCATACGGCGCGTGATTGTCTGTGTTCTATTCACCACGTCAAAGTACCATTTTGCCTGGACTGCGGCAACTCAATCATATGTGCCGAATGGGCGCTCACCGAATCGCTTGACGGTATAGTTCAAGCTGATCTATGCCGCACGGGAATCAAACGCTAGGGCTCAGTTCGACAGGCGTTGGCCGCGCCGGATGAAGGTGGGCAGGTCGAGATCTTCGCCCTGATACAGCGTGGGTTCGACATCGCGAAACCGCCCTTTCGACACGGCACTGAGCGGTAACTCTTCCTGCTCGACTTTGCGGGTGGTCGGGGCAGGCTTGGCGGTGACCAGTTTGCGCGGAATCCGCTCGGCTTTGGGCGGTGCAGTGGACGTCGTTTCCCCGGCTGCAGCGGCCATTCCCGCGTCTGCTGCGGTGTCCACATCCGCCGCTTCTTGACCAGCCAAGGCCACGACGGTTATCCGGTTCCGCAGCGCGGGATCAATCCCCACGCCCAGCACATGCGCCGCGCCCTCCGGCAGCTGTCCAACGATATCCAGTACCACTTCTTGCACGTCCATCACCGTCAAATCCTCGCCACCCAGCACGCCCAGCAACAGGCCCGGTGCCTGGGCCAACGCATTGTCGCGGGCCACGGCCGGGTGGGTCTGAATCCGGTTCATGACGAGCTTCACTTTGCCCGAGCCGCCGCCTTCGGCAAAAATCATAGTGCTCACGCCGCCATTTGCCGTCAGCGCCTGTTTGAGATGACTGAAATCGAGATTGATCAGGGTACGCTGGCCGAGCAATTGCCACAGCGCGCGGAATCCTTGGCCCAATTGTTCCGCCCCTTTCTTAAACGCCTCCTCCAAAGGGGCCTCGGTTTCATCTTCAACCAGTAAATGGTCGTTAGGCACCGTGATCACCGCATCACTGTGAGCACGCAGTGCCACTAAAGCTGTATCGGCTTGTTGAGCACGTGCTGCACCTTCAAAGGCAAACGGCAGCGCCACGACGCTGATCACCATAATGCCCTCGTCACGCGCCGTCTGGGCAATCATCGGGGCTGCGCCTGATCCCAAACCACCGCCGAGGCCGACCAGCAACACGGCCACATCGGTGTTTAGTAGACTGTCCCTGATCTTCAGAAAATCGGTGTTGGCGCAACGCCGCCCAATATCCATCAGACCACCGGTACTCTGGCCCCCGGTCAGGGCGGTGCCGATTTGCAGCGTATGGGATACGGGCGAGGCCCGCAGCGTGGCGTGATCGGAATCCACCACCACCCGGCGCGCGAAGCGCGACACGGTCGCATCCAGTGCCCCCACGGTATTGACGCCCATCCCACCAACGCCGACAAAGGCGATGCGCGGCGCACGTAACGGCGTGGCCACGGCGGACTTGTTTTCTAATTGCATTGGTTCAGCCAACGTATGCCCCCTATCGTCGGAAAAATCTACCCAGCATGTTACGCCAACCGCCCCGGTCGTGATCGCCCTCTGTGCGCAAGCCATACCGCAATAACCCGACCGTCACGGCATATTCGGGCCCTTCGCTGGTGGTGGCGATACCGCTGACATTGCGAGGTCGACCGATTGTGCAGGGCATTTGAAACTTTTGGGCCACGAACTCGTCCAAACCGCCGAGATAAGCGCCGCCCCCGGTCAGCACCACACCCGCGCCCATGCGATTGTGTAAATTGTTACGCTGCAATTCCTGCAGGATCAGCCCCAGCGTTTCGTCCAAACGGGCATCCATGATGGCGTTGATATCCGTTAACCGCAAGGTCCTGCCGGGAAAGCCGCTGGTAGGCGGCAGCGGGACCGGTTTGTCCGGTGGCGCCGTATCGGGCGGATGCACGCCGCAATCGCACTTCACGCGCTCCGCCAACGACGTCGGAATACGCAGCACCATCGCCAAATCGTTGGTGAGATGGTCGCCACCCACGCCCAGCGAGCCCGCCAACGCAATGGACCGATTGGCGTACACCACATAATCGGTGGTGCCCGCCCCCAAATCAATTACCACACAACCGCTCTCTTTCTGCTCCGGCGTCAACACAGCCAGTGCCGCACACAACCCGCCAAAGACATACTCCACATGCTCCACTCCGGCGCTGCGCGGGACCTTCAGCACGTTCATGATCCGGTTGCGCACCCCGTGGACAACCAACATGGAGACCGATAATTTCGCGCCCACCATGCCTTCGGGATTCATCACCCCTTCCTGGTCATCGACAAAGAATTGCTGATGAATGGAGTGCAGCACATGCCGGTCAACCGGCAAATTAATCGCGCGGGCCGCCTCCATGACGGCGTCCATATGCTCGCGCGTGATCTCGCCGTCCGGCGCGATGATCGGGGTCGTGCCGCGGGTGGATGCGGCCTGGATATGACTGCCGGAAAGCGCGACCTGCACTTCGTTGATGGATACCTTGCTCTGGTCTTCCGCCTCTTTCAGGGCCTGCTCCACGGCCGCCAGCGCGTGGTCAAAATCCGTGATTTCCCCTTTGCGCACGCCCCGCGAAGCACATTCCCCCACACCCGTAATCATGATGTAGTCGTCTTCGCGCTCCTCGCCTATCAGTACACGCACCTTGGCGGTCCCAATCTCCAACGCCACTACCGGATCATTCGCCATAACCGTTTCAACTCCGCCTTCAAGGATACTGGACGACCGGGGGGATTTGGCCGTCGCCCGTCATATTGATGACCGCTGCCGTCCGTCCCCGGCCCTGTTGATCCTGCATAATGCCTACCAATTCCGCCAATCGCGATTCTAAATGCGCACGCGCAATGCGCACCTGCTCCCCGCCCTCAAGACGAACGACCAGATTCTCGGCGTCCTGTACGTTCACCGACCGCACACGAATATGCGCGCGCACCTGCGGGCGCGCGCAGATTTCCAACAAGCGCAAGGCATCCAGGAATGCCGGGTCCGTCACCCGCATGCCCGGGCGTACGCCGGGTTGCCGCAATCCGACAATCACCGGCAGGTTCGGGCGTACCGAACCCGGTCCCAACACCACGCCTTCCCGGTCCGTGGCCAGCGCAAACCGCTCGCTTGACCCAATCTGGGCCAAGGCCAGCCGCTCATCCACACGCACGACCAACGTCTGCGGCAGCTCCCGCCGGACCTCCGCCGACCGGATCACCGGCACGCTTTCCAGCCGGTCGCGAATCATCCGCAAGTTGAGCGCAAACAGATTTTCGTCGTCGGTCAACTGCGCATATTCACGAATATGCGTAGCCGTGAGCAACGGACCGTTGGAACGCAAGTCCCATACCTGAACCTGGTACCGCTCGTTTTCCGTGAAGAAATGGCGGCCGGCCACCGACAACCCGTGCTGGAGCAACCAGCCAAACCCCACCACAATCACCAGCAATAGCACCCCGACTAACCATACCCGCTTCCGTTCCGCCTGCTTTTCGCGGGCGCGGGCCTGAATGGTAAACGTCTTGGCGTTGCGACGCCGGGTCTTGCGTCGCCCGCGCTGCTTGCGCGTATCTTTAATTAAGCCGTCCGTCCACATGGAATAATTGATCCTTTACTCAATGGTTCTCCGCACCCGCCATGATCCGGTCGCATAAGGCCACAAAATCAATGCCCGCTGCCTGCGCCGCTTTCGGCAACAAGCTATGCGCCGTGAATCCAGGAATGGTGTTGACCTCCAGTATATACAAGTCGCCCGCATTATTCATTCTAAAATCGACGCGGGCCATCCCGGTACAACCCAAGGCCTCAATCGCGCGCGCCGCCAGGGTCTGGGCCTGCTGCGCGCAAGCCGGCGACACGGGGGCAGGCACAATATACTCCGTATCGTCACGCTCATATTTAGCTTGGTAATCGTAGTAACCGCCAACCGGCCGAATTTCCAGCACCGGTAATAGCGTGCCCGCTACCCAACCAACGGTCAACTCGCGTCCGTCGATATAGGCTTCCACCAGGACATGCGCATCATACTGTAGCGCGTCGGCCAAGGCCGCCGACCAATCGGACACCTCAAATACCCGGTGGATACCAACGCTGGAACCTTGGCGGGCCGGTTTAACCACCACCGGCAAGGGCAGCGGACACGGGCCCGGTGCCGTGACGACCTCATAGGTTGGCGTCGGCAGCTCGTGTTCAACCAGCACCTGCTTGGTGGCCCACTTGTCGAACGTCAACCGGCTCACCGCCGCGTTCGATCCCGTATACGGCAGGCCGCGCCCCTGCAACATGGCCTGCACCGTACCGTCTTCCCCAAAAGTGCCGTGCAAGGCAATAAACACCGCCTCCACTTCCGGGGCCAGCCGGAGATCGGTGCCGGTCACGTCGACCTCGTCCACGTGATAGCCCGCCGCGCGCAACGCCTCCGCTATCGCCGCGCCGGACGCCAACGACACCTCGCGCTCAGCCGAAGCGCCCCCCTTCAACACCGCCACACGCCGAAACCGGCGTGCGCCGGTATCCACGTCTGTCGTGTCTATGGTTGCAGGTTTAGTTTGTGTCATCGGGTGCTGTCTTTTCCACCAATTGTTCAATATCACCGGCGCCCACCAGCAGCAGGACATCGCCGGGCCGCGCTTCCTCCGTAAACCGCTGCCACGCGGCTTCCAGATCAGGCGCGCATTCATAGGCCGGGTGGTCCGGGGTCTGCTCAAACCATTGGGCCAAGTCCTCGGTGGTACCGCCCGGCAACGGGGACTCCGAGGCGGCGTATACCGGGGTGAGCACGACCCAATCCGCCGCCGCAAAGGCCGCCGGAAACTGTGCACCCAGCGCGCGGGTGCGAGTGTAACGGTGTGGCTGGAAAATCGCAAGTATCCGACGATGCCCCAACCCACGCGCCGCCTCCAGCAACGCCTTGATTTCCGTGGGATGATGCGCGTAATCGGAATAAACCGGCACCCGCTGCCAATGCCCTACCCGTTCAAACCGGCGGCGTACCGGTTGAAACGTGCGCAGCGCATCCGCCGCGCGCATGACATCCCCCTGCAACTGATCCACCACACACAGCGCCGCCAACGCGTTCTGCACATTATGCACGCCCGGCAACGACAACGTGTAACGGCCCAGGGCCTCGCCCGCCCGCAGCAGTGTAAAGGTCGTGGTATGCCCCGCCACCACACAATCCGTCGCGCCCCACTGGGCTTCCGGATGCAGACCATACGAAATGCCTACGTCGGGTCGCTGCGCCACCAGTGCGCACAAGCGGGGATCGTCCCGGCAATAGATGACCCGTTCCTTCGTCTGGCGGAGCACGGTCGCAAAGACCTCGACAAACGTAGTTTCGTCGGCGAAATGCTCCATGTGATCAAAGTCGATTCCGGTCAGGACCATGATGGCCGGATGGTAGTGCGCCAGTGTACCGTCACTTTCGTCCGCCTCCGCTATGGTCACCGGGTACGTCCCCCGCGCGAACACACGGCCCGGCGCTTCCCAGTCGCCACCCACGAAAAAAGTCGGATCGCCACAGGCCGCGCGCACGGCATGGGCCGTCAGGGCGGTGGTGGTGGTTTTGCCGTGAGTCCCGCTCACCGCCACCGCATATTCCGAGCGTAGCAGGGCCGCCAGCACGGCTCCGCGCTGTGCCAGCGGGATGCCATGCGCCTGCGCCGCCTCACACTCTGGATTGGTTAAGGGAACCGCCGTACTGCGCACACACCAGTCTGGCGCGGGCTCCAGATGGGCCGGGTCATGACCGTTTAGGACGCGGATCCCTTGAGTCTCGAGCCACGCCGTGTAGCGGTTCGTTAGCAAATCGCAACCGTCCACGGTAAATCCGCGCGCCTGCAGGAAGGCGGCCAGGCCGGACATCCCCACCCCGCCCACACCCAGTAGATGCACGCGCTTATTCGTCGGCATTTGCACGAATTGCTGCAGCGCGTCATGGGTCAGGGTAATCGGGCCATTGGTCATGGCCGCAGTTTGTCACGATGGTTGGGAGCGGGCAAGACAGGAACGAAAATTACCACTTGCGTTGTGGCGCGCAGCGCGTATGATGTCGTCATCTTAGGTTGCGGGGCGTGGCTCAGCCTGGTAGAGCGCTACGTTCGGGACGTAGAAGTCGCTGGTTCAAATCCAGTCGCCCCGACCAGCCTTCGCTCGCCGCTCACGCGGCGAGCTACGGCTCGGCAGGCCAGCCGCGAGCGAAGGCTGCCGCGCCGAATTTTCGGAGAAACGTAGGCGGGTGGGAATGTCTTTGGCTCGCGAAAAATACCGTACCGAAGCCAGCGAGCACAGCGAGCAGGCGTAGGCGGGCAAGCAAGCATGAAAACTACCTTCTACTACGTCTACATTCTCCGTTCCGAATTCAATCCCCCTCATTTCTATACAGGATTCACCCGGAATCTAGATTCCCGCCTGACCCATCACAACTCCGGCGGCGATCCGCACACCGCCAAGTACCGCCCCTGGCACATCAAGACCGCCCTCGCCTTCACCGATCAGGACCAAGCACGGGCCTTCGAACACTATCTCAAATCACCATCGGGACGAGCCTTTGCAAAGAAAAGGCTCTAAAGAGTGCCAGTCCTCACCGGATCCACCCTCTATGAAGGCATCAATTAAGTCTCGTGAACTCCAGCCACTGTGTGCGACAGCACCACCAGACACCTTTCCTTTCGTAACAATCACGGGCTCCGCGTAGTGCGGCCATTTGTCGTTACGTGCCGGTATTTCTCCTGACTCAAAGTCACATGGAAAGCCATCAGGCAGGCTAATGTCGCTTGGCGGGTTCTTTGGGCCATTCTTGACGATCGTATTCCGGATCTCTGGCAAGAACAGCTTGCTCTTATCAGGGATACTGGGATCAATAACTGGTGGGTGCGGGAAACTATCAGGGTTCTTGACATACATCAGGATGTATTCATGGCACTCTTTCACCTTTGCCTGATTGTCAAAGTTACCATCTGTCCGCCAGACAAATTGCACCATGCGACACTCCTCCCCGAATACCTCATCGCATACTCGGCGCATGTGATGTACTTCATTGTCGTCAATCGAAATAAATATGGCTCCTTCGGGGCTTAGCAACTGCCTTGCCATCAACAGGCGGGGATAGATCATATTCAACCAGTTGGAATGGAAACGGCCGGCAGCTTTGGTGTTTGTATCGATCTTCATACCATCGGAGGTAACACCGATATGTTCCCAGTACGTCTCTTTATTGTCTTTCCAGGTGTCGGAATAAACAAAGTCTTTGTCCTTGTTATACGGAGGATCGATATAGATGCACTTGATTCGGTTGCGGTAGGCGGCGAGCAGGCATTTGAGGACTTCCAGGTTCTCGCCTTCAATAATGGCGTTGCCGTTGGCGAGTTCGGAATTAACCGAGCGGGCGGCGTCGTATTCGAGGGAGGCCATGGTCGGCGTAAAGGCGTTGCGTTTGGCGTTGGCCTTGCCAAACCAGCGGAACTCAAACCGTTCGGATTCCGCGACGGACTCGGGATCGACCAAGCGTTTGAGTTCGTCGGGGTCGAGTCCCCCGTCGTTGGTGAACAGGTCGGGCATGAGGGCCTTGAGCTGATCGAGGCGCTCCCGGTTCAGATCGGGCGTGGTTGGCATCTTGTCTTGAATGCTCTTGGTCATGACGTTTGCTTCCTCTTGGTCTGATAGCGTGCCCGCCGCTCGCGGACGCCAAAGCCGATCTGCTTGCGTGGCGGTTCGGGAGAGGTCATTAGCTCCCGGAGCGCATCGAAGACCACCCTGAACTGTTTGTCGTACTTTTTCTCTAGATCGTCCAGTTTACGGGCAAGTTCGGTGTGTGATGCCAGAATATGCCGCAACCGCGCAAAGGTGCGCATAATGGCAATATTGACCGCTATCGCCCGCTCACTATTCAGCACGCTTGACAGCATAGCAACGCCCTGCTCGGTGAAGGCCATCGGTGGATAGCGCAGTCCGCCCCACGAACTTGAGGTGCCAATTTGGCACCTCAAGTTCGTAAGTTCTTTATTATCAAGGACGAACATAAAGTCAGCAGGGAATCGCGTAATGTTGCGTTTCACTGCCCGCTTTAACGCTTTCGTCTCGACGCCATACAGCGCTGCCAGATCCAAATCTATCATGACTTTGTGGCCTCGCATCTGCAAAATCATGCCTTCGATCCGTTCCGCCGGTATCAGGTCATTCGCCATGCAGCACCTCCTTGGCACGCGCCTTGAAAACGGGATATTCCTTCACCGGTGCGTCGTAGTGGATGTGCGCGTCCACGCCCAGGGCATCGAAATGCTTCATGGCGCACCTGATCTTGTACACTTCGCTTTCGCGCAACGCCTTCTTGTCGGCCAACTCGTTGGTGCCCTTGGTTTCGACGACGAAATAGAACTCGGCTTCGTGGTCATCCTTCAGGCGTTTGCGGCGGAAGACGACGCCGAAATCGGGGTTGTAAGGGCCGTTGGGCGTTGGAATCTGGTAGAACGCGGGCAGTTTGAGGAAGCAGACCACTTCGTCGTCGTTATCCGCGAAGCCGGCAAAATCACGCTCGAAAGCACTTTCCCAAATCACCCGGTCGTAAAGACCACGATTTGGCGTCTCGATCGTGTCGGCAAACGTCACGATACTGGGTTCGAGGAGGGAAATGTCGAATGTGTCGCCCGAGGGCGCGTAACACACTCCGCGCAGGAGTTCGTCGAGTTCTATTTCCCGGATGCGGGATGACGCCTCGTGGATAAAGCGGGCCGGGTTTGCGGTGATGGCCGCCCGGTTTGTGAATTCGCGCAGAATCCGCAGCACGGTGGGGTACGCGAGCGAGGTGCCCTCGCTGATTTCTTCGATGAGGTCCATGGTGCCAAACGCAGCCTGCAAGCGCCGCCGCTCGCTGCCCTTGTGCGCTGTCGTGACCCCCTCGGCTTCGAGTCGCTGTACGCGATTCAAGGCGATTTCGGCGGTATAGTGTTCGATCTTCAAGGCGTTGAGTGCTTCGACGGCGCGCGTAACGACCGCGTCTTCATCAATCACAACGGTATAATCGGTGCGCTGACTGAGTCTGCGCCAGAATTCCCGGAAAGAATCGCTGCCGTAGATGTCATCGTTTCGCTTGACGCGTCGCTTACGGGGATGTTTGCCCTTCATTTTGTGGCGGGTCTTCGCACCGGATGCGCTTGTGCCGTAGACTTCCTTGATCTCACTCTGGTACTGGGCCACAAACGTTTGGTAGGTCTCGTTCGGGACGACGGTCAGCAGATTGACCTCCTCGCCCTCGACGCAATCTTCCGCGTCATACACGCGCTGCCCGTCCTGGTTTACACAGATTCGCAGTCCGCGTCCGATCTCCTGCCGCTTCTTGATCTCGCTATAGCTTTGATTCAGCGTGGCGATATTAAAGACGTTCGGATTGTCCCAGCCAACACCCAGCGCGGAGTGTGAAAAGATAAATTCAACCGGGTTTCCCATGCGCAGCAGTTCTTCCTTTCGCTTCAAGATCAGGTCGAATAGCTCTTTATTCCCACGCATGGAACGTTCGTTGTCGGTGTACTCGCCTTTCCCTGTCTGGGCAAAATAGTACCCTTGTACCGCTGAAACTTCGTCTTCAGATGGCTCGTGACCCAGTCGTTCCTTGCAAACCTGCCGGTATTTTTCCACGAACAGACGGCGAATGATACCGTCGGGCTGGACGTAGTTATCCACGCGGTCGATGAAAATAAGCGATAAGCACTTGATTCCATTTGGCGCGAGTTTTTCGCGCTTGTCGAAATGACTGTCGATGAGCCAGTAAAGCTGTTCGCCGAAGATGCCGGTGAGGTCGGCGGACTTTTCCTTCTCCACGACAACCGCGCCATTTTCAAATTCGCACCGGTAGGCTTTCTCGCGCAACGGTTTGAAGATGCGACGTATCACGTAACCCCGGTAGCCGACATTGCCTGTTATTGCTTCCAAATCATCGCCCACCTTCAGGAAGGGCGTTTCCCGAAGAGTGAAACTTCCATCGCTTTTGGCGTACCAGAGACGAAGCTTCGCACGTGGCGGCTTCCCATCCTGGTAGGTCCTTACCTCGACCAGCTCGACGCGCAGCGTCGCCTCTTCGTTCTGTTCTGCCACGGTAAGCACTTCGATCTTTTTCACGAGCCCCTGTTGGTAGCTGTCGAACGGCGTCAACCGGTACAGTAGATTCCGCATCACCTTGTGCGTTGCCGAATAGCGGATTTTACAGAGCGGATTGAGCGCGTTGATGCGGGCAACGGCATTTTCGGTATCCATCCCCTCTTGTGGCTCGTCCATCAGGATGACCGGGCGCGTCCGGGCTATGGCCTCAATAAACGGCATGTTGAAGAATAGGTCTTCGCGCTGGGCCTGGTTCAGGATGCGATCCTCCGTGTTGAAGGATTGCACCGTCATCACCATAATCTGCGGATGCTGTTCTTCGACAAAGGAAGTCACCCGGTTGAGCCGCTTGCTGTCGTACTCGAAGCACGCGGGCGTGAAGCGATAGACAGCCGCGAGCTGGCGCTTGAACACTTCAAAGGTCGCGAGCACACCCTCCTTGATTGCGACCGAGGGAACCAGGATGATGAACTTTGTGAATTCATACTGCCGGTACAGCTCGTAGATGGTCTTGAGGTAGACCAGCGTCTTGCCGGTCCCGGTCTCCATTTCCACGCAAAAATCGAGGGCATCGTCAAGACAGGCGGTTTCCTCGTCGATACCTGCGCCCTCGAGCACGCCGAGGAGGTTTGTGCGTATCTGATCGGTACGGATCGTTAGCACATTGCTCCGCACACCTTCATGACAGGCCATGTCGAACGTATTACGGGGCTGGCCCTCGAACAACCGAACCACGGCGTCGATCGCCGCCCGCTGGTACGCAAGATCCTCAAGTTTCAGTTCCATCGTATTCCGTTATCCCTATCGTCCGTGTCTTATCGCCTTCCCCGTGCGCCCCCCCCCACGAGCACCTCTTCTGTCTACCCGCCAACTCAGACGTAGTGCCGCGCACTATGGCATGGACCAGTTGAACAGGGCAAAACAAAAGGAAAGAACCCGAAAATGGAAACACCCTGTTCGGTGACAGCCGTGGGAGGAGAACGTAATCCCATCCGTTCAGAATTGGAGGTGACAAATTGGCACCTCCAACATGTCATTTAGGCCCGGGTCGGACCACAGGTTCCTCTAGAGCATCAATGACTTATGACAATGAAAGTGTGGGGAGGGTTGACGTGAACATGAGATTCCTCCACCCCGTCCCGATACGCGCCTGGCGGCGTGATCGGGACTCCGGTCGGAATGACGGTGTCCTTACCCATTCATGCCTGACGGGACAGGCAAGGTTGGATTTATACAATGCGGACTGGATATTGGGCGATCTCGCGGTCAGTGGAGGCTATTTCCCATCCGTGAAGCAGGGCGTGGGCGACGAGGAACGCTGGGTTGTTGACAACCCCGTTCACTTATGCGACGGTTTGTAGGCATATAACAAGGTGGGCATTATGAAAAAAATGGGCGTATTTTCGGCACGGGATCTTCGCAATCGTTCGGGCGGACTCCTGAATCAAGCTAAACGGGGAGGGCTTTCCCTGATCACGAAACATGGACGTCCCGCCGTGTTGGCCGTTCCCTTTGATTCGCGGCTTTTAGAGATCGGGCTGCATCGGCACCTTGCGGCGAGCCTTTATGCGCAAAAACTGCTGACTCTGGCGGAATCGGCCAAGCTGGCCGATTTGCCAATCGAGCAGTTTCTCAACGTTTTGGCCGCCTCGGGGGGAGATGCGGTGGACTATCCTGCGGAGGAAATATCCACGGACCTTGCCCCTCCTAATCGATGAAAGTCGCGGACGCATGGTGGCACGTAGCGAAACTGTATCTGTTTTCGGGACCGGCGCCGTATTGCTAAGGGCTAAAGAATGACAGCTTATTCCCTCTGTAGGTCCCTGCCTAAATGCACTGGCGGCGGTGAACTATCGATTATCCAAGAGCCTGAAGATCGAAATTTTACGTCAGGCGGGTGAAACAGACACAACCAATTGAAGGGGCACCGTTCAGCCGAAATGTGCCCGTTGTTTCGCGGGCAGAAACACAACGCATCTATGGAAAATCAACAAGTCATACGGTCCGCCGGTATCGTGGGTAGCTGTACCATGCTGAGCCGCGTGCTGGGATTGGTGCGCGATATTCTGATGGCGGCCTTCTTTGGCACTTCGCTGGCGATGTCGGCCTTTGTGGTCGCGTTCACAATCCCGAACCTGTTTCGTCGCTTGTTCGGCGAGGGTGCCCTTTCAGCGGCGCTGGTGCCGGTGTTCGTCCAAACCCGTGATCAAGACGGCCCTGAACCGGCCTGGGCCCTGGCGCGCAATATTCTGTCCCTGCTCACTGTGGTGCTGAGCGTACTGATCCTCGTGAGTATCCTGGGCATTGCCCTCTATCTGCGGCGACCCGATCTGGCCGAGCGCACGGCCCTGACGCTGCCGCTCCTGCAGGTCATGCTGCCGTACATGCTCTTTATCTGCCTGGCCGCGTTGAGTATGGCCTTGCTCAACGCCTACCATCACTTCGCAATTCCGGCACTGGCACCGAGCGTGCTCAACGTGATCTGGGTGTTGACGATGGTGTTGATTGTGCCCTGGATCGGGACGAGCCCGGAAGAACGCATCTTTGCCGTGGCCTGGGCCGTGCTGTTGGCCGGCGTGTTGCAATGGGCCATTCAGCTACCGAAGCTTTACCAGTACGGCTACCGGCTGGGCGGCTCGTTGCACGTGCGGGACCCGCGCGTGCGCCGGGTTTTTCACCTGATGGGCCCTGCATCGCTGGGCATGGCCTTGACGCAAATTAACGCGTTACTCGACCGCTTAATGGCGCTTGCCTGGATCGGGCCGTGGGCCCCCGCGGCCCTCTTTTTCAGCGAACGCCTGATCTATTTCCCACAAGGCATCTTTGCCACCGCGCTTAGCACGGTGCTGCTGCCCGTCTTTTCCGGTCATGCGGCCCGCGCCGATCATGGGCGCATACGGGACACCATCCAGTATGCACTGCGCAATCTGCTCTATGTTATGATCCCGGCATCTATCGGCCTGTGGGTGCTGGCCCGGCCGATCATTCAGCTCATCTTTGAAGTCCGCGAATTTGGCGCAACCTCCTCCTCCCAAACGGCCATCGCCCTCATGTTCTATGCGCCCGGCTTGTTGGTCTTCAGCTTCGGCAAGGTGTTTGTCCCGGCGTTCTACGCGCTGCAGGATACCCGTACGCCCGTCAAAGTCGCCGCCTGCGCAGTGGTGCTGAAGCTGGCGCTGAGCGTGACCTTTATTCTGACCTGGCCGCTCGACTGGAAACACGGCGGCTTGGCCTTGGCCACCGTTATCGGGGAAGCGTTTAACGGCGTAGTACTGGCCGTGCTGCTGCACCGACGGCTGGGCTCACCCGGCTGGCGCCGGATCGCGGTCAGCGCCCTGCGCAGCCTGATGGGTGCCGCGTGCATGGCCGTGGCGACGCGTGCGACCTGGTACGGGCTAGCCCAATATCTAGTGCGTCAGGATTGGCCGGACAAGGCGACTCAACTGGCATCGGTGCTCGTGGCCATCATGGTGGGCATGACCGTCTATGTCGTGGTCACTTGGAGCTTGCGGGCACCCGAAATCCGTAACGTAGTCCAAGCGTTGCAAAGACGCTGGAAGAAATAGTCATGGCCAATTCGACTGCACAAACCCCATCGTCATCCCCCGCAATCATGAAGTAGAACACGCCTTGGCGGCTGCGGTTGAGCAAGCGGATTACGGGCCGATTGAAGAATTGAACCGTGTATTGGCCAAACCTTACGCCTACGATACGCCGCCGCCTGTACGCTACCGGCAACCCGCCCCACCGGGGCAAGGCGTCTATCAGACCTTTTGTGGGACATAGAAAAACCCTCGGGCCTCCTTAAGACGAGTGGTTTAATTTACAGAACAGAGCCGATTGCGCTGTAATAAATTGATGGAGTAATTGCTTGGGAGGAGCGTGTGTGGAGGCGGTTATGGAGTCTGGAATGACCTGGTCATGTCGAGCTTGCCGACATCTCCGAATCGCGCCAGCCACCGTCGCGTTGGTAACGGATTCGAAGGCGACGGGACTCGGCGTAGAACAAGATTTTTCGACTCCGCTTCCACCTTCGCCGAAGACGGCTACGGCGGACGAGCCGCTCCGGCACAAAATTATCCCCTATGCCGAATCACAGGGGTTTCTTACCGATGATGATGTCTTCAATGAAATCTCATTATGAAAGGCTAGACCACGTGCTCGACCCACGGCAGCCCGAAGCGATTGAGGTCGCGCATAAACGGGTCAGGATCGAGCTGTTCCATATTGAATACGCCGTGTCCTTGCCATTCGCCCGTACACATGAGGCCTGCACCGATCATGGCTGGCACACCGGTCGTGTAGGAGATGGCCTGCGATTTCACTTCACGGTAGCACGCTTCGTGCTCGCAGATATTGTAGACGTGATATTTGCGTGGTCGCCCGTCCTTCTCGCCTTGAATCCAGCAGCCGATGCAGGTGCGGCCGCGCGTTAACGGGCCGAGGCTGGCCGGATCCGGTAACAGCGCTTTGAGAAATTGTAACGGGACGATTTCGTGACCTTGAAACGGGACGGGATCGATGCGGGTCATCCCCACGTTTTGCAGCACTTCCAGGTGTTTGAGGTAATTTTCCGAAAAGGTCATCCAGAAGCGCGCCCGTTGCAAACCGGGGATAAAGCGGGCCAGCGACTCCAATTCCTCGTGGTACATCAAATAGATTTCGCGCGGGCCGATGCCTTCGGGGAAATCAAAGGTGCGGTGTTCCGCCAGCGGTTCCGTTTCCACCCATTGCCCATCCTGCCAGTAGCGGCCTTTGGCGGTTACTTCGCGAATGTTGATTTCAGGGTTGAAGTTGGTGGCAAACGGTTGACCGTGATCGCCTGCGTTGCAGTCGATGATGTCGATTTCGTGGATGACATCGAAATGGTGTTTCAACGCGTAGGCGCAAAAGACGCTGGTCACACCCGGATCAAAGCCCGATCCCAGCACAGCCATCCGGCCGGCTTTTTGGAAGCGGTCGTGGTACGCCCATTGCCATTTATATTCAAAACGCGCGGTGTCCGGCGGCTCATAGTTGGCCGTATCCAAGTAGTCCACGCCCGCCGCCAAACAGGCGTCCATGATGTGGAGGTCCTGGTAGGGCAAGGCTACGTTGATCACCAGTTGCGGTTGCTCGCGTTTCAGTAATGCAGTTAAGGTGGGCACATCGTCCGCATCGATTTGGGCCGTGCGGACGGGCTGCGGCAAATCCGCCGCGATGGCATCGCATTTCGCTTTGGTCCGACTGGCCAGCAGAATCTCCGTGAACACGTCCGGCCGTTGCGCACATTTGTGCGCCACCACCTGCCCTACTCCACCAGCCCCGATAATACATACTTTAGCCATAATTATTTCTCGTAATAGGTGTACCCGCGTAGACCGCTTTCGTACGCGTCCATCAAGCGTCGGCGATCCTGCGGTTTCAATCGATCCTCACGCACGGCGGCCTCGGCCATACGGCGCACCCGGGTGACCATGCCTTTCGGGTCATATTCCGCATAGGTCAGCACGTCGGCCACCGAGTCCCCTTCGATTTCCCGGTCATACACAATGCGTCCATCGGGCCGTACCCGGATACTGATCACGTTGGTGTCACCCAGCAGGTTATGCAAGTCACCCAGCGTTTCCTGATAGGCCCCGACCAGAAACACCCCCAAATAGTACTCCTCGCCCTTCTTCATTTCATGTAACGACAGGGTTCGGCGTACGTCGTGCAAGTCGATGAACCGGTCAATCTTACCGTCACAATCACAGGTGATATCGGCCAGAATGGCTTCGCGGGTTGGCTGTTCCTGCAGGCGGTGTATCGGCATGATGGGGAATAACTGGTCGATGGCCCAGGCGTCGGGCAGCGACTGGAACACGCTGAAATTGCCGTAATAGATGTCGGCCAGTCGTTCCGAGAGATTTTCCACGTCTTCCGGCACGTATTTCAACCGGCCCGCCTCACGGGAAATCGCGCGTACGATGCGCCAGAACACCTGTTCCGCCAAGGCGCGTTGCCGCAGCGATATCCCGCCTACTTTGAATAGCTGGCGCATTTCGTCACGGTAGTACAGGGCATCGTTATAGCACTCTTGAATGTTTTTGGCTGTTAACTGTTTGGGGACTTCCAGCAGGTTGTGCAGTAGCTCGTGGGTATCCTCTGGCAATTCGTCGGGCACAGGATGGCTGGCGAAGCGATTGACATCGAGGATGTTGAACACCAGCACCGAGTAGTAGGCCACGGTCGCGCGGCCCGCCTCGGTAATGATTACCGGGTGTGCCAGCTCGGCTTCGTCCATTGACTGCTGGATGACTTCAATCACGTCCGAGCAATATTCGTCCATCGTGTAATTGCGGCTGCTGGCGAAGTTGGTCTGGGACCCGTCATAGTCCACGGCCAGCCCGCCGCCGAGATCAAGCAGTCCCATCGGGGCACCTTCTTGCACGAGGCCGACATATACCCGGCAGGCCTCGGTTACCGAGGCGCGGATGTCGCGGATATTGGGCAGTTGCGATCCCAGATGGTAGTGCAGCATTTGCAGCCGGTCCAGACAGTCGGCCTCCCGCAGGGTATCCACCACCTCAATCACTTGCGAAGCGCTCAACCCGAAAACGGAGCGGTCCCCGCCCGACTCGCTCCAGTGCCCGCCTGCGGAGCAGGCCAATCGGATGCGTACGCCCAGCGTGGGGGTCACCTTCAAAGCCTTGGCCCGCTCAAGGATCAGGGGCAATTCCGCCAGGCTCTCGATGACCAGAACACAGCGGACGCCCAACGTTACAGCCCACAACGCCAAATCCACAAACTCTTCGTCCTTGTAGCCGTTGCAAATCAGGTAGGCCTCGGGATCCTGCATGAAGGAAATAGCGGCGATCAGCTCCGCCTTGCTGCCAGCTTCCAGTCCGTGGTGGTATTCTGCGCCAAACCGTGTGATTTCCTCCACCACTTGTTCTTGCTGGTTGACTTTGATCGGGTAGACCCCGCGGTACACGTTTTGATAGCCGGCCTGCTTGATCGCGCGGTTAAAGCTATCGTGCATATACCGGATTTGCGCGTCCAAAATATCTTCAAAGCGCAGCAAGGCGGGCATGGCCAAGCCCCGCGCCTGAACCCCTTCGACCACGTCCAGCAGGCTGATCGCAGGACCTTTACCACCCCCGTACGGGGTTACCAGGACCTCGCCTTCCTCCGACACGTCAAAGTAACCGGCACTCCAGTTCGGAACACCGTACAGCTCTTTCGATTTCGCGCTCGACCAGCGCTCCAGCTCTTTGCGACCACGTCCCATAATCTCAGCACACTTCCCTTGTTCGCTGCTTCCACACACGCATGCACGCATTCAATACACGCACCCCCCGCAAGTCAACTAATCTTACACCCAACAAAATCCACACCCAAAAGAGTTATTGACATTATGCGCATATGCGCATAAGGTGGATGCATGGAATATGGACAGGCCAAGCAGCGGGCGGAGGTGTTGAAGGCGGTGGCACATCCTGTACGCGTTATGATTGTGGATGCCTTGCAGCGCGGCGAGCGCTGTGTATGCGATCTCAATCGCATGGTGACCATTAACCAGTCCAATTTCTCGCGGCACTTGGCCGTGCTCAAAAAAGCCGGCATCGTTACGGATCGTCGGGCCGGCATGAAGGTCTTTTACCGCCTGATGACCCCTTGTGTCCTGGATGCGTTCAATTGCGTGGTAAAGGTGATTGAGAGCGACAGCAAACGTCGACTTACCACAACCAAGAATCTGTGATTATGCCGCGCGAGCTACGTACCCTACTCCTGCTGGTCCTCGGCTTTACAGCGTTCTACTTTCTACCCACAGAATCACTCCGCTTCCAAGCGGCGTTGATCGCCGCGTTTCGGCTAAGCCGCTGGTACGCCCGCGAACACGTGTTACTCTGCCTGATTCCCGCTTTTTTCATTGCCGGAGCCGTGGCCGTTTTTGTGCAACGCAATGCCATCCTGAACTATTTCGGCGCGGACGCCCCCAAATGGCTGGCCTACTCGGTCGCGTCCGTGTCCGGCTCCATTCTCGCTGTTTGTTCCTGCACGGTCCTGCCGCTCTTTGGCAGCATCTACAAGCGCGGTGCGGGTCTCGGTCCAGCCATCGCCTTTCTCTACTCCGGCCCTGCCATCAATGTACTCGCCATCATTCTTACGGCACGCGTGCTGGGACCCCAACTGGGTATTGCCCGCGCTGTCGGCGCCATGCTCTTTTGCATCGTCATCGGCCTCATCATGCACCAATGCTTTCGCGGTGAACGACCGGTTGCCCCTGATCACGAGTCGGTCATGACGCTCGGTGGACCTTCAACTCAACGGCCACTGTGGCAAACGGCGCTCTTCTTCGCTGTTCTGATGGCCATTTTGATCTTTGCGAACTGGGCCCGCCCCGCCACACCGACCGGAATCTGGTACACCATCTATCGGCTGCGCTGGGTGCTGACCATCGGCTTCGGCGCCGCGCTGTGGGTAATATTGCACAGGTTCTTCAAACTACCGATTCGCCACCTGCTGTTGGCCGCGCTTCCCGCTATCCTGTTGGCGTGGGTTTTCCCCCAATACCCGGCGGCCGCGTTCCTGGCCGCCGTAGCCGGTTTGACGGCGTTGACGTTTACCGGACCCGCTGAACTAGCCCATTGGCGTCGACAAACCTGGCAATTCACTAAACAAATCATGCCGCTGTTGCTGATAGGCGTGCTGATCGCCGGATTCCTGCTGGGGGGCGTAGAGCAAGAGGACACCGGCGTCATCCCAAGCAACTGGGTTGAGGCCCTCCTCGGAGATCAACCCCATGCACTACTCGCCCTCATGGGCACCCCTGATTCCCGACTGCAACCCTTTCTAGAAATAATCTGGCCCTTCTGGACCAATTTCTTCGCCGCTTGCGCCGGGGCGATGATGTATTTCGCGACCTTGACCGAGATACCGATCCTCCACGGTTTGCTCGAGAGCGGTATGGGACAAGGCCCAGCCCTCGCACTGCTGCTGGCCGGCCCCTCTCTATCGCTGCCTAATTTGTTGGTGATTAATTCTGTTTTGGGAACAAGAAAAACCATCACTTACGCCCTGCTGGTCGTTATCATGGCCACTGTTAGCGGCCTCCTTTTCGGCTGGTGGGTGGGTTCCCCTACATGATGGGCAACGTTTTTTCCATGCAATAGTCGTCCATGACGAACCCACCACCGATATCTTGCACAACCGATCCGGTGTTTTTGAAGCCTAACTGCAGATAGCAGGCAATGGAGTCAGCATTGTGTTTGTTGACGGTCAACCACAAGGTGCGAATTTGGCGCTCCACGCACTGTTGCTCAACAAATTGTAACATGCGACTACCGTAGCCCCTGCCCCGCTCATGCTTGCGCACGTAAACCTTGCTCAACTGCATCCGGGATGAATGGCAATCGGGCACGATGGCCAGATAGCCGACCGGCTGCCCGTCGTCGATCGCAAGAAAGTATTCATAGCCGTCCGCTAATTGCGCCGTTATGGCGGACGCGCTTTGGAATTTGTCCAACATGTAGTCGATCTGCGCTTGTCCCACAATCGGCACATAATGTTCTGTCCATATTTCTCGCGCAAGTTGGGCAACTGTCCGGATCTGACCCGCATCATGAACCGCAACCATAGTCGCGCCACCTCCGCTTGCCCGGCTCCCAGTGACACTCATTTGTAAATCGCCTCACACAGGTTCCCCGCTGCATCAAAGGCGTGCTTGCGAGTCAACTGTATGGCCAGTAGTACAGTGATCGATGTGCCTGAAAAAATGGCGACCATAATGGGCCTAGCGCCTTAAAGTGCGTCGCCCAGCGCGATTTGCAGCGCCAGGACGGCGTAGGCGGTTACCAATACCGGATCACTTTCCCAATAGCGACCGACTTCATTGACCCAATAGCCATGGCCCGTGGCCGGATCAATGCGCTGCAACGATACCAACTTTTCGATTAACTCTTTTCGCCAATTAAAAGGCGCACGTGCTTCAGGGTGGAATTCATCCTGCCCGTAGGCGGCCATCCCTTTCGAGAGGACGTTGTAGAAATAGAACAGCCCTTCGCGCTCATCGGACGTATCATGGTGCGCGTCACCTCCAGATACCGGGTTATTGGCTTGCAAATTCCAATGCCGCACCGCCCAATCCACGGTCGCTTGCACGCGGGGGTCGTCACGGTCCACGCCCGCATAGATATAGCTGAGCATGCCGGCATACGTCATGCCCGGCATGGACCGGAACCGAACGATACCATCGGCATCGGTGTACGTGCCCGCCCGTGTCTGCTCGGGATGATACACAAAACCACCGACATCACTTTCGGCATCGCTCACCCAGGTTTCCTCGTTGAACGCGGGGTGATTATGCACCCGCTGCACAAATTCCAGAGCCGCCGCCCAATCCAAATCGGCGCGTTCACCTTCCGTACGGAAATCTTCCGCTTGTTCCGTCAGCCGCATGGCTTCAAACGCGATATAGGAATTCGACAGGTCCGTGTATTCGCGATCGGTAGCCGCATCGTATCCCATGCCGCCGTGAAATTGACTATCGGGCGACAAGAACTGGCTGGATGCGATGAATTCGCGGGCGCGCAACACGTAGGGAACCAGATCGGACCGGCCCACCTCATTCAACGCCACCATGCAGATGGCCGTATTGTAATTACTCAACCCGCCGCCCCGACGCTGCGCGGTGGCTTCCACGAAAATCGCGCCGTTATCATGCGCACAGCGCAGAATATATTCCACTCCCCGTTCGATGGCTTCGGCGTTCTCGTCGCCGCCCCGCACCAACGCCCACACGGCCAAACCGCTTAAGGCCGGGAAGTTGGGATTGGACCAGTGTCCGTCCTCGTGCTGCTGCGCACGCAGCCAGGCATACGCGCGATCCAGCGCGGCCTGCGCCTCGTGTTGCAGCGAAAGCGTAATGGGCTCCGGACCACCCCGGTCCGGCAACCGCTGCTCAGCAGCCTGTGCCACGGGCAGAATGCTGCATACCAATAACATCGCACAAACACCCTTTGCAAAACTGTTAAACATCATCAGCCCCTCCTGAATTGAATGAATATAGCTTGAACTTTCTATGCGTACACCCTACCCGCTCACCCGACAAATTGCAATGCCAGCACGCATCACGTGAGCCGATTGCGCTGTTGGAAAGGTGCGTGAATAGAGGCTAAAAAGAGGGTGGTGGATTTCAATCCCCCAGATTGGTGTCGAAAACGCCAATGTTTTTGAGTGGAGGAATGGGAAATTCGATTTTTTCGACCATAACACGCGT
>PWVE01000140.1 GCA_003562335.1 PVC group bacterium | reverse complement strand
GTAGCTCAGTTGGTCAGAGCAGCGGAATCATAATCCGCGTGTCGGGGGTTCAAATCCCTCCTCCGCCACCAACCCGCGCCATAAGAACATTCCACAGCCAAAAAAGTAGCGGCTGGCGGATCTGTCATCCCCCAGCCGCTACTGTTATTAAGGCGCGTGGTTTATTCCCCTGGTGCGGGGGCAATTTCGACAATCTTGTAGCCGCCCTTGCGCTTGAAGTAAATCATCAAGCCCAGATACGTGGCCGCCATGATCAGTGGCAGCAGGGCCACGGTGGCCATGGCGTTCTGTTTGGCCTCCGTCGAGATGTCGTCCAGCGTGGATTGCACCTCTTGCAAACGTTCCTTGCGCGCCATGTCCACCGGCTCGCCAGCTGCGGCCCGCTCGGCCAGCATTTCCGCTTCCATGTTAATCTCGGTCACGACCGCCCAGTCGAGCGCCCGATAGCCGCCCAGCACGCTGAAGCGTTCCTCGTCTTCCATCACCATCTCGTAGATGGCCGGTTTGTCCTGGAGCTGACGTTCCATCCGGGTGTCTTGGAGGTAGCCGAGCCAGGGACCGCCCAGGATACCCACGCCCAACATCCCCACACCGGCGATGGCGTTAAGCGTCAACGCGCCACCACGGGGGAATTGCTCCGCAACCAAACCCAGCGTCACCGGCCAGAAGAAGCATTGTCCGACGCCGTAAATGGTCGCCATAACCAGAATCATAATGCCGTCAACACGCGACAGGAAGAAAAGCCCGACGGCGGCAAACAGGGAACTGACCAGCAGTACGCCCAATGGTCTCAACACGCGTTCGATGGGACTGATGCAGAACCGCAGCACGGTCATGATGGTGGCGGTGTAGATCAGTACCCAGCCGGCATCCAAACCGATGCGGCGCATGCTGGGCGTCATCAATTCCTTGATCCAGGTGTCGGTACCCAGCTCGGTGATGGCGAGAATGATCATCAGCAAAAGCAGCAGAATGTACATAGGCCGGCCGAGTGATCGCGTATAGGCAAAATAGGCACCGACTTGGGCCAGAATCAGGATGTACACGACGGGGGTCGACCAGCCGAAAACGCGTCCCACTTCCTTGGTAATGAGGAAGGTTATGATGAGAGCGCCAATGGCACCCGCTTCACGCAACATGTCACGATAGGGCACGCCCGCCGCCACGCGTTCACTGACCGGGAATTTGGAGCGGAGCAAGAGCACGCCGTACGCCACCACCGGGATCAGGATCACGCCCACGTGGACCTGCCAATTCATAATGCCTACGCCTTTCAGCATCATGATGATCACCCCGGCTAATACGAGGCCGCCGGACCAGCCGGCATGGAGCACGGTGAGCATGGTGGTTTTCTTCTTAGGATACAGCGTGGCGATGGCCGGGTTAATAACGGCCTCTACCGTACCGGCCGCCAGTCCGTTCAAGACGGAGCCAATATACAAACCCCAATACCCTTGTGCGGTAACCAGCAACACCGTGGAAATGGTGTGGCAGAGAAAGGCGAAGACCATTGAACGGCCATAGCCAAGCTTATCCAGAATTAAGCTGAACAGGACGATACTGACACCGAACGGCCACAAGCCGGCTCCGAAGATTTCGCCCTTCTGGGTTTCGGTGAGGTTGAACGCATTCTGCCAGTCGTCCATCACCATGACGCGAATCATAAACGCGCAAGAGGTGGCCACTAATGCGACAAAACACGCAATGAAAACAAAGCGCCTATCAGCAAACCATTGTTTATCCGCCTGAGGATCGGAAGCATGCATACTCTTTCTCCTTTGAATTGATACCATTTACCTGCCACACAACCAGCCATCGCCGATTATGGAGTTATTGGGGGCGCATGCTAGCACAATACTCGGCCAGTTTGTCCAGCCCGTATTTTGAACCCGTCCCCCGCGTGACAACCGATGGCGTCCACATCCTGCCTTACACCGATTTCCTGCACGCGCTATGGGCAGACCAATGGACGGGGGAACGGTGATCGGTTAACGGATCTGCCTGAGTACGTCGAACTGGGAATTGGGGAACACCAAGGGATCGGGCAGGTCCGCCATCCATTCCGCAACAACGGTCTTCATTGCTTTGAGAGGGGTCATTCAAGGTTGCCAGGAAGCTTTCGCCATCCCAATGAGACGTCTCTTCCACCTCAATTCCAGCAAACTCGAATGCCGTCGGCAGCACATCCATAATGGATTGCAACGCATTTGAAGTAGCTCCCTGCGCTCCGCCTGGCAACCTTGCGATAAACGGAACTCTGACACCCCCCTCCCAGATCGTCCACTTGCATCCGCGCAAGGGACCATTCCCCGGGATGGGGACCAGATGACTTTGCGTTTCAGTAATCCGGAAACCATGGTGATAAGGTCCTACGGCTTTTCCGTTATCCGTCGCAAAGAAAATAAGGGTATTCTCAAATTGTCCTGACGCTTTCAATTGATCCAGAATCCTGCCAATGCCCGCGTCCATTCCGTAGATGGTCCCAAAATGAACATCAATTAGCGGATATTGAAATCGAATACAAAGAGACATTTCAGAAGAGGGTAACCACCAAAAGCACTAAATGGCACGAAAAGGTGGGGTTACCGAGCCGATTGCTTTGCTGGAAAGGCGCGTAAATAGCGGCTGAAAAGAGGATGGTGAATTTCGATCCCCCGGATTGGCGTCGAAAAACCCAATGTTTTTGAGTGGAGGCGGGGGGAATGCGGATTTTTCGACCATAACGTGCGTGACGCGGGTATTCATTGCTATGAGAGCACTGGCGAACACCCGGTTGCACTGGACACCGTGATAAGCCGCACGCTCGCCTACTGTCATTTTGAGCGGAGCGGCTCGTCCGCCGTAGCCGTCTTCGGCGAAGGCGGAAGCGGAGTCGAAAGTCTCGTTTGCCGCCAAGCTGTGTCGCCTTTT
>PWVE01000028.1 GCA_003562335.1 PVC group bacterium | reverse complement strand
GGGGGTTGGTTTGAAAATTTACCGCGCGCCTTGGCCGCCGGTTGCGGGGCGGTACTGGCGATCGAACCCTTCGACGCCCCGCACACCGCGTGTATCCGGTGGTTGGCTGAGCTGGCCGGCATGGACCGGGCGGAGACGCTGGCCACGTTCAATGCCGGCTACGGCTTAGCCGCCGTCTGCCGGTCACACGCCGTGGACGACATCCGCGCCCTGTTCCCGGACGCCGCCGTGTGTGGCGAGGTCATCGACGTCGCCGCCGGGGAACGCGTGCAACTGCCCACCACCGAATAAAAATACGGACGCTGTAGTGCCGGTCTCGTAGGCGTTGAAGGATATTATAAACCAGCAGGCCTCATGCCCCCAGCCATACTGACACCTGAAACCTGTATACTCCACTTGTGAAACGGGGGGGCTCACCCCGCCCCCCCTGCATTTCTTGACAGCCGGTCTTCAGTGCCGTACTTTCAATCCGGACAAAAAAGGTCGTATTTTATGTTGCGGCTCAGTAAAAAAGTGGAATATAGTTTGATGGCGTTGTTGCACATGGACGATGTGCCGCAGGGTGACTGTGTGTCGGCCAAGGAAATGGCGGAGCAACACCAGATTCCGCCGGAACTGTTGGGCAAGGTGTTGCAGGCGCTGGCCCGGGCCGGCTTGACGGAGGCCGTGCTGGGCGCGCGGGGTGGTTACCGGTTGCAGCAGCCATTGGCCAAACTGACGCTGGGCGATGTGTTGACGGCGGTGGATGGGCCATTGCAGCTGGTGAAGTGTCAGGATAACCCCGAAGCTTGCGATCACTATCAAACATGTACGATCCGGCAGCCCGTCAATGATATGCAGCGGCAATTGGCGGATTATATACAGGCGTTCCGGTTGGACCGGTTAAAAAGGAAAACAGCATGACGGAATATGAAGGTAAAGCAGCGGAAGTGCGGGATTCGTTGGCCAATGTGGTCGATCCCGAACTCCACATGAATATCATCGATTTGGGGTTGGTGTATCACGTCGCGGTCGACGGTAAATCGGCGCACGTTGAAATGACGTTGACCTCACCCGGTTGCCCCTTCGGGCCCTACCTCTTGCATCAGGTCAATGAAGCGGCCTGCAAGGTGGAGGATATCGACGAGGCGCAGGTGGACATCGTCTGGGACCCCCCGTGGGGACCCGACAAGATGACGGAGGAAGCCCGTCTGGAACTGGGATTTGACATTTAATAGAAAGGGAAAAGGGAGCACATACGATGGAAGCGAAACCATATTTTGAAATTAAAGATTTGCACGCGGAAACCGAAGGGAACCCCATCCTGAAGGGCGTCAACCTCGCGATGAACCAGGGCGAGACCCACGCGTTGATGGGGCCAAACGGGTCGGGTAAGAGCACGCTGGCCAATGTGATCATGGGGCACCCCGCCTACGAAGTGACCGCTGGCGAAATCCTGTTTGAGGGGCAGAATCTACTGGAACTGGAGCCCGAGGAGCGTGCGCAGGCGGGCGTATTTCTGGCCTTCCAGTATCCGGTGGCCATCCCCGGCGTCAGCGTGGCGAAGTTTCTGAAAAGCGCCCACGACGCCACCCACGGGGAAAAGAAACTGAAACCGGCCGAGTTTCTGAAGCAGTTGCGCGAGAATATCAAGTACTTGGAAGTGGACGATTCGTTTATCAACCGCTACCTGAACGACGGCTTTTCCGGCGGCGAAAAGAAACGCATGGAAATCTTGCAGATGCTGACACTGCAACCGCGCTTTGCGGTGATGGACGAGACGGATTCGGGCTTGGATATCGATGCGCTCAAGGTCGTTTCCAAGGGGGTCAACAAATTGACCGGCCCCGATTTTGGGTTGTTGGTCATCACGCATTACGAACGGATTTTACGTTATATCCATCCCGACCATCTGCACATCTTGATTGACGGGCAAGTGGCGCATTCCGGCGGGCCGGAATTGGTGAAGAAGCTTGAAGAAAGCGGGTACGACTGGGTTCGCGAAGAATTTGGACAGGAAGTACTGGCGCATTAAAGGAGGAATAGTATGTCGAAAGAATCCACAGCCATACTCGACGATTACAAGTACGGGTTCTACACGGACATTGAAGCCGATGCCGTGCCCAAGGGGCTCAATGAAGAGGTCATCCGGTTGATTTCCCAGAAGAAGGGGGAACCGGAATGGATGCTGGAGTGGCGCTTGAAAGCGTATCGCTGGTGGCTACGCCAACAGGAACCCAAGTGGGCCCATTTGCATTACCCCAAAGTAGATTTCCAGGACATTTGCTATTACTCGGCCCCAAAAAAGAAGGGGGACACCCCCGATGAAATAGATGACGAACTGGCGGCCACGTTTGAACGGCTGGGCGTCCCGCTGCATGAGCGTGACCGCTTGGCGGGTGTGGCGGTGGATGCGGTGTTCGACAGCGTGTCGGTGGCCACGACCCACCGCGAAGTGCTGGCGGAAAAAGGCATTATCTTTTGCTCTATCTCGGAGGCGATCCGTGAACATCCCGAGCTGGTTAAGAAATATTTGGGCACCGTGGTGCCGTACACGGACAACTATTATGCCTCGCTCAATTCCGCCGTCTTCACGGACGGCTCGTTTTGTTACATCCCGAAAGGGGTGCGTTGCCCGATGGACCTCTCGACGTACTTCCGCATCAACGCCCTCGATACAGGCCAATTTGAGCGCACGCTGATTATAGCGGAAGAGAGTGCCTACGTGTCGTATCTGGAAGGCTGTACGGCCCCGATGCGCGACCGGAACCAATTGCATGCGGCTGTGGTCGAGCTGATTGCGTTGGACGACGCGGAGATCAAATACGCGACCGTGCAGAATTGGTATGCGGGCGACAAGCAGGGCAAGGGCGGCATCTACAACTTTGTGACCAAGCGCGGCCATTGCCGGGGCGTGCGCTCGAAGATATCCTGGACCCAGGTGGAAGCCGG
>PWVE01000041.1 GCA_003562335.1 PVC group bacterium | reverse complement strand
GGCTTTGTCGGCTTCCACTTGGGCAATCAAGTCGCCCGCCGCAATCCGGTCGCCGGGCTTGACGGCCAATTCCACAATCGTGACCACTTCGTCCGACGGGCTGCTGCCGATGGCGTTGACGATCAGGCGGCCCGCTTCCTGCTGGGCGGCCTCGCGCCATTCCACGTCCAAGTCCAGCAACTCGGCGGCGGCAGTGAGGACGCTGCGGAAAGAGGGGAGAATCGCCAGTTGATTACCATAATTAAAGGGAACAAAGGTATCGGGCCGGGTTACGCGCGCGACGCGCAACCCGGGGCCGGCCTTTTCGGTTAGCGTGGCCACCAGTTCCGCGCCCAGTCCGCAGGTTCGGCTATCTTCATGGATCACCAGCAGGCGTTGGGTGCGCTTGACCGATTCCAGGCACATCTCGACATCCCACGGATAAAGCACGCGCAAGTCAATGCAATCGGCCTGTTGGTCCACCTCGGCCAGGGTGGCGGCGACTTGTTCCGCGATGGGCACGGTGCTGCCCCAGCAGATGAGGGTCAAATCGCGGCCGCTCCGGATACGGCGGGCACAGCCCACTGGTACAAATTGGCGGTCAACATCCTTGGAAGTTTGGCGGTCGCGATCATTGAGCAGCGCCTTGGGATAGAAAAAGACGGCGGGCCGTTTGGTGGCGAAGGCGGCGTTCAACATGCCGGCGGCGTCGGCGGCGGTGGCCGGTTCGTACACATCGACGCCGGGGATATGGGCGACCAGGGCTTCGGGGCTTTGGGCGTGGTATGGGCCCAGGCCCGGGCGGTAACCACCGCAGATGGCCATGATGATGACCGGTGCCTCCCAGTCGCCGTTGGTGCGCCAGTAGAGGTGACCCAGCTCGCTGACGATTTGGTTGAACGCCAAGGGCAGGAAGTCGGCAAACTGCATGAACGCGACCGGGGTTTGACCGGCCATGGCGCGCCCGATCGCGGTGCCGACGATGGTCGATTCGCTCAACGCGGAATTGCAGACGCGTCCGGGGAAATCCGTGCTCAAGCCTTGGGTCAACCGGAACACATCGCCTTTGGGGTCGGCGATGTCTTCCCCTAGAACATAGACCGATGGATCGGTAGCGAGGTGATGCCGCAAGGTGGCGCGCATGGCTTCCAGCATGCGCCATTCGCGCTGATCCTCCGTGCCTTGGTACTCGCGTTGGCGGTCGGTCAATTCCGGTGGCAACGGGCGTTTGGCGGTCAGACACGGTTCGGGTTCCGGCGCCATCCGGGCCGCCTCCAGCGCGCGGGCCACGGTTTCGCGCGCGTCGGTTTCGAGGGTGGTCAGGTCCGTTTCCGTTGCGCAGCCGCTTGCCAGTAGCTGTTGACGGGTTACGGCCAGCGGGTCGCACTCCTGCCGTATGCGTTGAATATCATCGGCCGCACGGTAGACGGTATGGTCATCGGCATTGGTGTGGCTGGCCAGTCGTTCACAGTGCACTACCGCCAAGCGCGGGCCGCGGACGGTACGCATATCGTCCACCAATGCGCCGAAGGCTCCGTGCAACTGCAGGGCATCGTAACCGTCGAAATGATGGATCGGCTGGCCATAAAACTGGTCCGGCGCGCCGTTGGGCAGTGAATAGAACGTTTGTTTGTCGGTGAGAGTGGACAAGGCGAACCGGTTATCCTCCACTAGGAACAATACCGGCAGTTCCGCCCGCACCGCTTCGGCAATGGCTTCCAGAAACTCGCCTTGTTGGGTGGATCCGTCGCCGACCGCGCACAAGACGATCGGGGAGTCGGCATTATCTTTCACCACGGCGGCGACGCCGCAGGCTTGCAAGGCGTTGTTGCCGACCAAGGTGGGCGTGCTCATGATGTTGAGGGCTCGATTGCTGGGGAAGCCGGGCATACGCCGTCCGGCCGAGTTGGACGGGGCCTTGCTCAGCAGCGCGTTCAGGCAATCCGCTGCCGTCATGCCGCGATAGAGCGCAAGGGCTTTGTCGCGGTAATGGCAATGCAGCCAGTCGGTGGGTTTCAAGTGCGGACCCAAAGCTGCAAGAGCCTCGTGGCCGGCCCCGGGGATATAGAAGTAGGCCTCGCCCTGCTGGGCCAATAGTGCCTCCGTCTCGTCTAAAGCGCGGGCCACGCACATGGCGCGATAGACCGCTAAGACAGGATGGGCCGTTGATTTGTCTGCTGGATTTGGCATGGAGGGGAATATGCCGATTATACGGATTGAGCGCAAGTCTGATTGGGGGCCAGGCCACCGTTCTTATTACGGCCTCTGCGGCCCACCGGGCCGCCTTCGCCTTACCACGCGTATTCCACAATCAGGCTCTTGCAAAACCTCCCGTTTATGAGGACGGAGCCTGCCCCTCCAGGAGCTTGCGGAATACGCCTGTTTACTTGCCGGAGGGGCGACCTCCGTGTCGCCCTGGGAGGTTTTGCAAGAGCCTCCAATGTTAATAATCCGTTGCGTATCATTTTTTACTCGTCAGGGCCAGTCCGCCCGCTCTCCTTAAGGGCTGGTCCCAAATAGGCGGCGTGTGCCGGGTGCGGTCTGGTCTGTCAAGTAGGTCAGCACCTCGGTGGCCGATTGCGCTTCCAATATAAATGTGCGTCCTGACGGGTTTAGTAACTGTGTGATTGTGGACATGAATTGCAAATGGGGACCAAGGCGTGTCTTAGGTGAGAGGGTCATGACGAAGATGCGACTTGGCGCACCATCCAGCGAGTCGCAATCCACGCCGTCCTTTGAAATCCCGATAACGCAAACCAGTTTGCTAATGGTATCGGTTTTGCCGTGTGGAATCGCAATGCCGGCTTCCAACGCGGTCGACATTTTTTCTTCGCGCTCCCAGATGGCTGCGCGGGCTGCTGCGCGGTCAGGAATATCACCGCACTCGCATAGCAGGTCCAGCAGCTCCTCGTAAATGGCGGTCTTGGTGTGCCCGGTGAGTTCCATCTTGATGTGGCGTTCGGTCAACGGTTCCGCCAGATTAAACGCGGGCGGGGCCTCGGATTCGTTACCGTCAAGAATGCCCTGTCCGAGCACCCTGGAGTCAAACGGTTGCTGCAGCGCTTGCAAGGTGTTAGCAAATGCGGCGGTTGCTTCAATCATCATCGTGCGGACCAGTCCGATATCGGACGGTTGAACCCCAAAACAGAGTTCGGCCTGGCGTTGTACCAAGTCAATGATGATGGTGTTTCGCCGAAGCTGGAAGAGTTGGGTTTCACGATCGATGCAGTGCCAATAAAACCCTTCTTCCTCGAACACCTCCCGTAATTTTTCCCGATAGAAGGTAGCCATGGCTTCGGAGGCGAGGGTAAACGCAACCCTTTTACGGCCGGCATCCTTGTCTACTTCTTGTCGCGTTCCGCGGCGGGGAATGGCCATTAACCGGGAAAGCACAGCCGGGGCCAGCAACGTGTTGCACATCACCATAAATACAACCGTCGCGAACAGTTGCGGTGGCAGCGGTTGGCCGTCGGCCGACAGACTGATGCTGGTTCCAATGGCGGCAATGATGAGGCCCACTTCCCCGCGCGGAACCATCCCTACGCCAATGCGCACAGCACCCAATAAATTAAATTTAGCCAACAGGGAGGGTAATCCGCAGCCCAAAACCTTGGCGAGGATTCCCACCGCCGTGAAGGCCAGGCCAAACAATAGCACCGAAGGCGCAAGGATAGCGGGAATATTGATCTGCATGCCGCTGATACAGAAAAAAATCGGTACAAAGAAGGCGTATATGGGCCTGAGATGTTCGCGGATGAGGTGGCGTATATCTGTTTGCGACAAAGAGACCCCCATTACATAGGCCCCGATGATCATGGCGAGTCCTGCCTGCTCAAACACCGCCCCCAGGATGAGTGCCAGCCCTAACGCCATCAAGGCAATCGCAATAGGTTCACGAAACCATTTCAACAACACGCCGATTCGGCGCGACGCCATGATGCCGAATGCACTGGCCAACAGCCATACCCCCAGCGCCTTTACCCCAATCCGTGTCACCTGCCCCCAGTGAACGGAATCAGCACCCATGGACGCATGGGCAATACCCAACACAACCGCTAGCATGACGATACCTAAAACATCATCCACGATCGCTGCTGAAATAATGGTCACGCCTTCCGGGGAATCGAGTTTGCGCCTCTCCGAAAGTACCCGCGCGGTGATACCCACGGAGGTCGCGGTGGATACGACGCCCATAAAGAGGCAGATGGGGTGTGAAAGCGGCAGCGACATCCCTAAAATGTACGGGGACATCACCGCCGTAATCCAGGTACCCGTGATGAACGTGGCCACAATGCCGCCCACGCCGACCAGTGCGCCGGCCACACTGTAGCGCATCAGTAATTTCAGGTCCGTTTCCAGTCCGGCATCAAAGAGCAGAATAATGGCCGCCACCGCTCCAAAGGCGTGCAGTTCGGGAGCGATCGGGGTTAGCGGGTCGGCCAACGGGAAGATACCATGTGGCAGCCCGGGAAAACGGAACCCACCGAGCGCGAACGGGCCAATGACTATGCCGCTAACCAATTCCCCCAAGACCCCGGGGAGTTTCATCGATTGGAATCCCCACTTGCCGATACGCGTCGCGAATATGATAATTCCCAGCTGGAGAGCCAGTAGCATCATGCGCTCGGTAAGCCCCCCTTCCATCGCCCCGACCTCGCCACCCGCATAAACAGGAACCGCGATCGCCCAAAAACTAAACGAAAGTAGAAATTTTTTCATCTGCATGGATAGGGATACTATTGTGCCGCAGACGAAACTCAATCAGGAAACGGTCTGCGGCGGGCGTGAGCGGGGCCGGATACGGGGGTAATGGGCCGTTTTCCCGTGCTGGCGGTGTCAGGACCACGTGTCGCGGCAAGCCTCCAAGTCTTGCAAGGCTCGTTCGGCGTAGCGCGCGGCGCGGGCTCGTTTTCCTTTTACCGGCGGATCTTCCAAGGGGGGCATGATACCGAAATTGGCTTTCATCGGTTGAAATTCGTCCAGCGGAGCCTGGGTGATGTACGTGCACAACGCGCCCAGCATCGTGGTGGGCGGGAGCTGGCAGAGCGTCTGTCCGCGCAGGTGCCGGGCCGCGTTTATACCCGCCAACAAGCCGGTGGCGATGTTGCCGGCATAACCTTCCGCGCCCGTAATCTGACCGGCACACCAGCGGTCCGGCCGCGCCTTGAATTGCAGTGCGGGGGTGAGCAAACGGGGCGCGGCAATGAAGGTGTTGCGGTGCATTTGGCCGTAGCGCACATATTCGGCGTTGGCCAAGCCGGGAATGAGTCCGAACACGCGTTTTTGTTCGGCAAAGCGGAGGTTGGTTTGGAATCCCACCAAGTTATAGAGGCTGGCGGCTTGGTTGTCTTGCCGGAGTTGCAGGACCGCGTAGGGGCGGCG
This sequence comes from PVC group bacterium, assembly GCA_003562335.1. Classification (GTDB taxonomy): domain Bacteria; phylum Verrucomicrobiota; class Kiritimatiellia; order SLAD01; family SLAD01; genus SLLF01. Next base: position 5,974 of record PWVE01000041.1, on the reverse strand, counting down.
GCCGGTGCGCGGATGGCGCAGCCCCACGGGCCGCATGGGACCGTAGGCCAGCGCGTCCTGACCGCGCGCTGCCAGAATTTCTATCGGCAAGCACCCTTCGAAAAACCGGTGAGCCCCGGCGGTGACCCCTTGTTCCATGGCCCGCTCGAACGATTTCAGTGGGATCCGGTCCGCCGCCAGCAGTGCCGCGATAAAGGTTTCATACTCATCGCGATCAAGCGGGCAGTTGATATAGTCGCCACCCGCCTGTTCCGAACGATCGTAGCGGGAAGCGCGGAAGGCCAGCTGCATGTCGATTGATTCGGCTGTTACAATCGGGGAGATGGCGTCGAAAAAGAAAAGGTGATCCGCGCCGGTGAACGCGGCTAAGTCGGCAGCCAAGGCGTCCGCAGTCAGTGGGCCGGAAGCGATGATGACCGGCGCGTCGGGCAACTGGCGGACTTCCTCGCGGCACAGCGTGATCCGGGGATGCGCTTGCAGGCGGCGGGTCACTTCGGCAGCAAAGGCCTCTCGATCCACGGCCAAGGCACCGCCTGCCGGGACGGCGCAGGCATCCGCGCAGGCCAAACAGAGACTGCCCATACGGCGCGCTTCCTCTTTGAGCAGGCCGCTGGCGCGGTCGGGTAAGTTGGAGCCCAGCGAATTGGAACAGACCAGTTCTGCGCAGTCCCCGGAGGTATGCGCGCCGGTGGAGCGATGCGGACGCATCTCGTAGAGCGTCACGGCCACATCGCGTTCAGCCGCTTGCCAGGCGGCTTCGCTGCCCGCCAAGCCCGCACCGATAATTTGTAGTTCAGGAAATGCCATAATGCACCGTTGAAATGCCATCCTGCCAGCGGTACACTGTTGTCACAACCCAAAAGGGATCAGCGCGAGCACGGCACATGATATTTGCACAAGCCAAACCCCAAACGGCACGCTATTGGGAACCGTTACCTAACGGGCGACTGCGCTGTACCCTGTGCCCTAATTATTGTCGCTTGGCAGATGGCCAGCGCGGGGCTTGTTTTGTGCGGCAAAGGGTGGGGGACGAAATGGTCTTGACCACCTACGGCCGGTCCAGCGGGTTTTGTATTGATCCGATTGAGAAGAAGCCGCTGAACCATTTTCTGCCCGGCACGCCGGTGCTCTCGTTCGGCACGGCCGGCTGCAACCTGACCTGTCGTTTCTGCCAGAACTGGGACATCAGTAAATCGCGCGAGATGGATGTGCTGGCGTCCTCGGCAGCGCCGGACGCCATTGCGCGGGCGGCGGCGGAGTGGGGCTGTCCGAGCGTCGCGTTCACGTACAATGATCCGGTAATATTCCTGGAATATGCCACGGACATCGCCGAGGCTTGTCGGGCCCGGGGTATTCGGACGGTAGCCGTCACGGCCGGGTATATCAATGCCGAGCCGCGCCGGGAATTCTTTGCGCATATGGACGCGGCCAACGTGGATTTGAAGGCCTTTACCAACGACTTCTACGAAGAACTGTGCGGCGCGCGTCTGACGGACATTCAGGAAACCCTTTGCTATATTCGGCATGAGACGTCGGTATGGCTGGAACTGACCACGCTGCTGATCCCCGGCAAAAACGATTCGGACGGCGAACTGGACGCCATGTCGCGCTGGGTGGCGGCAGAACTGGGGCCGGACGTGCCGCTACATTTTACCGCCTTTCATCCCGACTATAAGATGCGCGATATCCCCGCCACGCCGGCGACCACCTTGACCCGGGCCCGCGCGTTGGCGCGGCAAAACGGTTTGCGCTACGTATACACGGGTAACGTACACGACGCGGACGGTGGCAGCACCTACTGTCATGGCTGCGGACAACGCCTGATCGGGCGGGATTGGTATGTCCTGTCCGATTGGCAGCTCACGCCGACCGGTGCCTGCAAGGCCTGCGGCACCCCGTGTGCCGGGGTGTTCGAGGGTCCACCCGGTGACTGGGGTGCCCGGCGCCAGCCGATCCGGATTTAGGCTACATCATCCGCATCGAGCCCTTATGGAAGTGGGCGGCGAAGGTTACGATGAAAGCCCCTTGGTTTTCGTCGAGATCGCCGGTCAGCGCTTCGATCTTTTCCACAATGCGCTGTTCGCGATCAGCCGGGATCAAGGCCATGACGGTTTGGCTGTGTTCTTTCCGGGATTGCATGAAGCCGATGAATTCGGCGAACAACGGCACGCTGGAGATATATTTGCCCATACCGGAGCTGTCCAGAATATTGGCGCCGTCGACTCCTTCTTCGATCAACAGCTGCAAAATGTCGTAGATCAACTCTTCCATGTACAGCACCAGCAGCATCAGTTTCATTTCACGGGCGGCCGGGGCACCGGCGGGGGTCGGGGTGCTGGATAAGCGCCGTATGAAGGTTTCGTGGAGGGCGGTGGCACTGGGCGCGCGCAGCAGCTCGGCGCACAGGCGCGCGGAGCTGGTTTGACGTGAAATGGCCGCCAGGGCTTTGAGGTGTTCGGTATTGGCTTCCGGCGGACCGATAATAAAGAAAAACAATTGGCTTTTCTTGCCGTCGATGGCTTTGAAATCAATGCCGCGCCGTCGCACGCCCATTCCAATAACGAATTCGTTTAGGCCTTCGATGCGCGCGTGGGGGATGGCTACGCCGTTGCCCAGTCCGGTACTGCCTTGCAGTTCGCGATCGCGCAGTTTGGTGTAGATCGTCTCTGCACCCAGAGCGGCGGCGGCCGGGTGTTGACAGGCCAGCTCGGCTAATTCCCGCAGCACCGCATCCCGGTCGCGGCCACGCAAATCAACCGTACAACAATCCAATTGCAGGGTCTGCATCAAGTCCATACGTCACTTCCCTTCGTGGTGCCGCGCAGAATGGCACCGTTGGCTATCGACGGTCCAATGAGTTGATTTACGAACACGGAGAGCAGCACGATGTTGGCGAGCAAAATGGCGTATTCGGTCTGGACCGGACTCATTTGAGCGGCCACGGGCGACGCTTGCACCATCAGCACCAAGCCGAGCGAGACGCCCGCTTGCGGCAACATACACCAGCCAATATTGCGCGACAGGGCCGGTGGAGCCCCGGCCAGAACGGCACCCGTGTAGCTACCCAGTACTTTACCTATTGTTCGCATCAACAGATAAGCGACACCCAGCCCCAGGACGGTTGGCTGGCGTAGCAGGTTTAGCTGCAGTTCACTGCCGGCCAGCACAAAGAAGAGGGCGTAAAGAGGGGGTGTGATAGGTTCGAGTGCCCGGAAGACCCGGTGGTGACGAGGGGTAAGATTAATCATTACGGCACCGACCGTCATCATGATAAGCAGGGTCGATAAGTGCAGCGCATTGGCCAGTGCTTTCACTACAAACATCAACCCGAACACGATCAGCATAATTTCATTCGTGCGCGTCTTGTTGCGCACGGCCAGGTGTAGCGTGCCGGCCACCAGTATGCCAGCGACCACGGAGAAGATGACCTCGCCAATTGCATTGAAGGCGAGGGTCAGTGTGCCGTGATCGCCTGCTAAACCCATCATGCCGGCAGCGATCGAAAAGGCGACCCCAAAACAAATTACGGTGCCCGCATCGAGCAGGGCGACCACGCCGTAAAGACAGTCCACAAACGGTCCGCGGGCCCGCAGGTGTTGGACCACAGCGACGATGACCGCCGGGGAGGAGGCGGTGGCAATGGAGGCAATGATCAGGGCGAACGGTAACGGCAGGCCCGCCAAGCGCATCACCGGCAAAACCAGCAGGAAGGTCAATAGCAGTTGCGCACCGCTGACCCAAATGACCGCCCGCCCCATCTGGCGCAATTTGTGCAGGGCGAACTCGCTGCCGATGGTCAAGGCAATCAGCCCCAGCGCCATTTCCGTAATCAAGCGCATAGTATCGGTCATGTGGCGTGGAACCAGTCCGATACCCGAATCCCCGATTAGCACTCCGGCCAGCACAAAGCCGGTTATTTCAGGCAAGCGCAAGCGCCCCGCCAGCACACCAGTGATACAGCCCGCCAACAACATCACGCCCAGCACGAAAAGCATATCGCTGGTCAGTGTGTCGATTAAGGTGCCGGTTCCCATGAATTCGGTGATCGCTATATACCCGTATTTCTTTGACGGGCAGCTGCGGCCCAGTGTTTTGGCTCGTGCCCACGATGCTGCCCCGTTCGCGGGCAAGCTGTCAAAAATGGGGAGCGCTGTCAATCGAGGTTTGCTTTTTAACGGGTGGTCATATCCCGGAAGCTGTGGTACATTCCCGTCAACAAGGAGTGGTACATATTTATAAGAGAGGAACCCTGTACATGAGGTCTATTTGGTTGATCAGCCTGATAATGGTGAGCAGCGGGTTTTCGACCCGTTTGGTGATGGCTAATGCGTTGGCAAAACCAGAGGAATTGCCGACACCCACATTTGAACGGATCACGGATGACGAGGCTGACACGGATTTGTTGTATGAGGCGTTGGAGGATGTAATTGACGAGCAGTACGAGCGCGCAATTCCCAAGCTGGAACGCGTGCTGGAAGAGGATCCCAATGCGATGCCCGCTTGGGAAGCGTTGGGGTGGTCCTATTGGCATGTGGGCCGTCGTGATGCCGCAATCCGGTTATGGCAGGAATTGTTGACGCTGAATCCGCAGTCCGCCAAGGCCCATAATCTGCTGGCGATGGCGGCCACAGCGGAAGACGATCTGGAACGGGGCATCCGCCATTACCGTAAAAGTCTGGAAATTGATCCAGACCAGTTTGCCCCGCGCTATGCCCTGGCCCGCATCTCCCGCTGGCAAGGGGATATGGATGCTGCGGTTGCCCTCGCCGACCCGCTGCTACAGGAGGATCCAGACCGGTTGGATGTGCGCTTGGAACTGGCGCGGGCACTTTTGCAGAACTGGCAGTTCGCCGAGGCGTTACCGCATTGGGAGGCTATTCATGCGGCGGCTCCCGACTACACACCGTATCAGGTTGCCCTCGCCAGTGCGCGCTTGAACACGGACGACGTGGAGGGGGCTACAGCACTGCTGCGAGCGGTGTTAAATAAGGAATCGGAAAATGAAGACGCCCTTACCTTGGTGGCGGACAAGCGGGAATACGGGGATCGCCCGGCCCGCGCCATACCGGTGTTGCGCCGTCTGATCGACGTCACGGAAGACCCCCGGGAGCTGCATGCACGGCGCACGCGATTGGTGCGCTTGTACGTGCGACTGCACCGGCGCGATCCGCAGGAAAATCCGTTGGACGACGCTATTCGTATCACTGAAGAGATGGTCGAAGCCGATCCCCGCAATGCGGATACCCGCATGTTGCTGGGGGAACTCTATTCGATGAACCGCGAATTTGCCGAAGCGGAGGAGCATCTGTTGTATGTGCTCGAGAATATGAATCCGCAGAATCAACGCGCCCACCGTGGACTGTTCGAAGTGTATGTAGGGTGGCGTGAGCATAAAAAGGCCTGGGAACAATTTGAGGCGATTCAAGCGTTCAATCCGGATGATCCTTATCTTTACTACCGATTGGCACGCTACGAGGCGGGGCGCGGAAATTTTTACAATGCCTTTGAGGCCTTGGATGAGCTGGAACGCCGAGGGCGGCAGGGCGCGGTAGCGGTATTGCTCTACCACGCAATCTCGCCTAGCGATTGGACCTCCACGCCGTCGGTCCGGCGTTTGCGTGAGCAGATTGCCACGCTGCAAGAGGCCGGTTTCCAATTCATCACACCGGAGGAATTGCCTGCTTATCTAGCGCAGGCGGCGGCCGAGCCGTTGGAGGAGGATGACTTCGAATCCATCCCGCGGGTGGCGATGGTGACTTTTGACGACGCATTGCGCAGCAGCATGAAACACGGCACAGCGGTGGCTGAGGAGTTGGATTTGCGGTTTACGCAGTTCGTTATTACCGGCTTCACTGAGCGTGGCGATCCGTTTGTCAGCACCTGGGATGAGCTGCAGGAGTGGCAACAGACCGGCCGCTGGTCCTTCCATAGCCAGCTCTACTTGAGCTAGGACCGGCGCCCCTTGTCAGAAGAT
>PWVE01000167.1 GCA_003562335.1 PVC group bacterium | reverse complement strand
GTGTTCGGGTTTCAGGTTTCAGGAATGCGCAACATACTGCGGACTAGCAACATCCATACTGACACCCGAAACCTGAAACCTGTATACTCCACTTGTGAAACGGGGTTTTGCAAGTGGCTCTGTTGCGTCTGTTCAAATGAAATAACATGAAGGCGATTAAGATACTATTATGGGTGGTGCTCGTCCTGGTCGGACTGGCCGTGGCGTTGGTGGCGATTGTTTTGAGTAGTGCTTCCCTGCAAACGTCGTTGGCACAGCGGCTGGCACCAGCGGAGCTGTCACTGACCAAGGTCCACTTAGGATTTACCGGTTTGACGATTGAAGACGTGGCTTGGCAGCAAGCAGAGGTGCACATCGCCTTGGAACGTGTGGATGCCAAGTTCAGCTTGATGCGCGCGGCCCGTCGTCGCCAGCTCGATATCGAGACGTTGACGGTCACCGGGTTATTGGTTGATTTGAGCCGGGTAACCGCAGTGGAAGATGACGAGCCTGCTTTACAACCCGACGCGATCGAACGGCCGGCCCCAGCACCCGAAACGCCCCGCGAACCGGCACCACCGGTTGACCCCGAGCCCCCCGTTTTCGCCGGACTTTTTGCGGAGGACATCCCCCTGCCCCCGGTCACGTTGCAGGCACTCGCCCTCGACGCGCGCGTAATTTTGCCTGGGGGCCTGCAGGTAGTGGAAGGCCAAATCACAGGCGCAATTGATCCTCAGGCGGCCGCACCGAACCTCGCCCTGCAACTGACGCTTACCGACGCCACAGCGGATGCGCCCTTGCAAACCGCCCGCTTGAACCAGGAAGTGGTGCTGAAATTGTCAGCGGAACAGTTAATCAAAGGTATGCGCTCGACGGGATTGGCGCACCTGCATCTATGGCACGAGGAACAGCTAACAGAATTCAAGGTGGCCACGAATTTAGCAGCGCAGCAGAAGGCCGATGCGACCGGCGAGTCGTATGAACTGGTTGTGACCATTGGTCCTGCCGATACCGATCCTGTCGAAGCCCTGCGCCTGACCGCCGGCTTCGACTATGCGGCACAAGTGTTGGACGGGGATTGGCGACTCACTTTGCGCAGCGATGCAGCGGCCACGTTGGCGGATCCGTTCTTGAACGGTGCCATGGTGGCTATGGAAAGTGCCGGGCGTTTCAGTGCCGACCCCGCCAGCGGCCGCCTGCAATCCAGTGGCACCGCCACTCTGGACGCCGATCAGTTGGACCGGTTGCAAGCCGAATTGGCCGCCATTGGGAATTTGAATCTAAACGTTACCTTCGACCTTGCGGCCGATGAAGACCAGCTTATGATTAACGCCTTTGATCTGGCCCTGCACGCGCCCCAAGACCGACTGCTCGCTCAGATCCAGACCGAGCAGCCGTTTGGTTACGACAACCGCAAGGGTGCCGCCCTGGCGGACGATCACGCCGCCCCCCTGGCCCGTATCGCGTTGTTGGGGTTGCCGGTGGATTTGGTCAACGCGTTTCTCCCCGACTTGGAACTGGGACTTGAGGCCTTAAGCGCGGAATGGCGCTTAACCGCTGACGAGGAGGACGCGTTGCACCTCAGCAGTGTTCAGCCGCTGTCGTTGCAATCGTTGTCATTGGTAATAAACGACGAAGACCTGCTTGATCGCCTATCCATCCAGATTCCCCTGCAAGCAACCCTGCGGGCGGGCCAACTTGATTTTCAAATAGCCCCGCTAACCTTGAGCAGCAGCGACCAGGACATAGGCTCGCTGGATTTGAGCGGCACTTGGTCTGACGCCACCGAACCCGCCGTTGCGGAACTACAAGCCAACTGGGCGTTGGATTTACCGCTATTGTTTGCCCAACCCTTTGCCGAACCGTTTCGCAACCTGGCTACCGGCGAATTGACGGGGCGGCTAGACGCCACAGCGGCGGGCGAACACGTTGAGGGGGACCTCGTCTTGGGGCTAGGCTCCCTGACACTGGCCAACGATCCCGCCGAACGCTTGGAGGCACTGGAGGTCCAGGCTGGGTTTGCATTGAAAGAGGACAACCGCATTCAATTGCAGGCCCCGGTGACTGCGCAGCGGGATGCAGAGCAAACAGCCTTGCGTATCGACCTGACAGCGCACTTACCGGAGGACCATGCTCAAGCCGACATACACATAAATGGGGATACGGTATGGCTGGACCATTTTCTGCTGTTGGCCGCGGCTTTTCAGAATCCCGATTACACGCCGCCGGAACCCCAAGAGGAAATCGCCGCCGTCCCGGACCCCGTTGAGCCGCCACCTGCGGACGAACCGAAGTCCCCGGCCGCAGAATCGGAAGATACCGAGGTGGCGCCGCCGCCACCGCAGTCACTGTGGGCAGGATTGACGGCCGATTTGGCGCTTACGCTGGAGCGACTCATGATTGCCGGTCAACCACCGATTACGGCGATTGTTGTGGAGGCGCATATCGACGATGAACGGGCTGAACTGACCAAGCTGGAAGCCCACATGCTGGACAGCCCCATTCGGGCGGCCGGCGGTCTGCGGTTCGATCCCTTGGACGCGGATCACTATCGTTTAGCAGCCAACCTCGCCGTCGAAGCTTTTGACGTGGGCGCTTTTCTACGTGAACAGGATCCGGAGACACCGCCCGTACTGGAAGCCAAGCTCAATGTGGCGGGGAACTTCGCCGCCGCCGCCCCCACCGTGGACGAGCTCGGCGAACGGCTGACCGGCGATTTCGCCATCACGGCCAATGATGCTGTCGTGCGCGCGTTTCGCAACCGCGCAGGCCGGGTCACCGACGCCGTCGGCACGGCAGGCCGACTGGCGGGCCGGATCACCGGCCGGGAAGAGGTCGATGCGGTGGGCGAGCTCATTCAATACTTTAACCGCCTGCACTTCGATGAATTGGCTATCGCCGCACGTCGTCGGCCGGATTTAACGATCAAAATTGAGCGCCTGGATTTACGGAATCCAGAGTTGATGATCCTCGGACACGGCCGCGTGGACCATGTCGCGGACCGGGAATTCCATCAGCAACCCGTCCGACTCGAATTTGAAATCGGTGCGCGGCCTCCGTTGTCGCGCTGGTTCGACGAATTACGGCTGTTGGAAGCGGAGGCCCGCGACGACGGGTACCGGCGCGTGAACCGTCCCCTGACGTTGGAGGGGAATTTGAACGAACCCGACTCGCGACCGCTGTGGGCCATCATTATCGATGCCGGTCGCCAGCGCTTGCTGCCGGATCGACGCTCCGGCGAGTCGAGTGAAGATGATCAACCCGCCGATGAGCGGCCCCGACGCGAATCCCCCTTGGATCGGCTGCAACAATTTCTGTAGGGACCGGAGCGTCAGGCGGTCGGCGCCGATAACCGTATTACCGGGTCACGCAGGAAGCGGGCGGCGGGGATGTCTACCAGGCCTTGGTCCGTTTGGATCTGCACCACATGCAGGCGCAGGGCCACAATTTCGCCTTCCCACGTATCGAGCCGAATACGGTCGCCCGGCTTGTAAAGTGATCGGATCATGCGTCCGGCCAACCAGCCGCCCCATACGTCCCGGGCACATACGACCATCAACAATGCCAATAAGAGAATGGTGCCCAGCAGCGATGCCAGCCCGACCAGTAAGAGTAGGTCCGAGGCGAGTTCCAGGTTCCGCACCGCCAGCATGACGGCGAACAGCAGCACGGCCACATGCACCACCACCCGGACCAGCGGAGCGGCCGGCAGCATGGCGACCTGGGCGGTGTGCGCGATCACCTGCCCGAGCCAGCGTCCGATCCAATGACCGAGCGCCACTAGCAACATGGCCACTAACCCCCGGGGCGTCCATTCGGCGATGGCGGCCAGCAAGGTCAACCCAAGCTGGAAATTGACCCGTTCGAAAGCTAGCACCAGCGCGCTGTACACGATCAGCACATAAAGCAACCAGCCCACCAGCACCGATGGAGCCGTCGCCACGCCGCGCTGCTGCAAACGCGCCCGCAAACCGGTGCGTTCGAATACGAGGTCAAAGCCCAGTCCGCGCAACCCTTTGGCCGTCAATTTGCGTACGAAAACCGCCACCAACCAACCGACCACCAGCGTGGCACCCGCCAGCACCAGCCGGGGCATGCCCTGCGTGAACGCCTGCTCGGCCACATTCAACAAACCGCTGAATAGCCGCTCAAAGGTATTGGCTATTCCGCCCCATACATCCCTGTTTGGTTGCATAATCAGATCTCCTGTAAAAAGCGTTTGGCTCGACTAAATAGTTGGTAACGGTGGTCGAGGCGGTCCAGTCCAGCCGCCATGCGTGCTTCAGCCCAGGCGGCCCATTGATCGGTGCGCCGATCCCAGTTCTTCAGGGTCCCGGTCGTGCGCGTGGCCTTGAGGGTGACAAAATCAGAAACCCCGGCGATGCCGGTTTGCGGGTCCAAATCATTGCGCAGTTGCAGCAGCACCGCCCGGGACGGGGCCGCGCCCTGCTCGTGAATGCCAATCAACATGAACAGCACGCCCAACTGCAACGCGCCGGACAACAGAAACAGTACGTGCAGATGATTGATCTCCCATTGCCCTACCGTGAACGTCCAGGCGGCCGTAAGATCAAGTATCCAGCCCCCCACAATCGGGGCCACCGCCACGGCCAAACCAATCATGCCGTTGAAAGTGGCAATATAGACCGACCGCCCACGCTCCGGCGACAACTTCAGCAGGATGTTCAGGTGGGCCAACATGATGGCCGCGTAGAACATGCCGGACAACACATGAGCCACTGCAATGGGCGCGAAGTAAACACCGGGCTGAGCCACCATCCAGCCCAGCGGAATAAAGGCGTGGGCCAGACCGGCCACCATCAGGATCGGCTTATTACCGAACTCATCGGAAATCGGCCCCCAAATCCGCAACATAAACAAGGACGCCAGCGTTGCAAACGTGATGAACCACGTAATGGTGCTGAAATCGATGGCCAATGACTCGATCATGTACACGGCATAAAACGGCCCGGCCATTTGGGTCACGAACATAAATGCGCCCGCATAACACACCAACCGCCTGAAATTGGTATCCCGCAAAGGTGCGGCGAACCGGCCCCACGTGAAGGGGGACTGGTCCGTATCGCCCGACGCCGTACGCGGATCCGGGATCCAAACCAACACCGCCGCCGAAACCAATCCGGCCAGTAAACCGCAACCGAACAGAATCAAATAGCCGTAGGGGTCCGACTTGCCATAAGCCAATTCCCAGCGATTCAAAAAGTAGCCAGCCCCTAAGACGGTAATCATACCCGCCGCCGCACAAATCATGTTGCGCCGCCCGAAAAAGGCCCCTCGAATGGAGGGCGGCACCACATCGCTCATCCATTCCAACCACGCGACACCGGCGACGGACGCCAATATGGAGGAAATACCGACAAAGGCCACCAATAACCAGACCCGCGAATCGCCCATGCCGTCAAACAAAGCCAACGGCAACAGCAACACCAGTATCCAGCACAACCGCGACAACCCGGCAAACACAATACAAAATGGCCGCCGCCGCCCCAACGTCTCCAGCAATAGGGATCCGAGGAACTGCACCAAATTCGCCGACAACGGCAGGGCCGCCAGGATGCCCACCTGAACGGTGTTGGCACCCAACACATTGATGGCAAAGCCAACCAAGAACACGCCGCCTGCCAGCGACGCCATAATCGTCGCAAACGCCCCGTCACAGATGGAGAGACGCAACGACCGGTTGATCTGCGGATTCACATGTTTACTGGACTCGTTCACACGCGACGCTACCCTTCCTGATCTATGCCATACCCGTAATGATATAGCCACCTGACTTCTCGTCGCGTTCGAGCGTTAGCAGCTTGCGCCGTTCAGCCTCTTCCAGCAGCAGGTTGAACGATTTGAATCCGTAGTAGCCTTCGGAGAAGCCTGGCTGGCGCCGTTTCAAGGCCTGTTTGACCATCGATCCCCACACCTTGTCGCCGTCGCCGCGCTCGTCCAGCAGCTCCTCGGCCATGTCCAGCACCAGGCTGATCCCTTCCTGGCTGCGATCTTCCGCCTCGGGTTCCGATTTATCGGCATCCGACCGCACCGGTTTTTTGGTGGCGGAAGACCGGCGGCGGGCCGCCTGTTTGCGCTTTCCAGTCTGGGCCCGTTGCAGGTCGTCGTAATAAATGAACTCGTCGCAATTGGCCACCAGCAGATCGGACGAGGAATTTTTGACGCCCACCCCGATCACGACCTTGTTGTTCTCGCGTAACTTGCTGACGAGCGGCGAGAAATCGGAATCGCCACTGATCATAACAAACGTTTTTACGTGCGATTTGGTGTAACAAAGGTCCAACGCATCAACCACCATGCGAATATCCGCTGAATTCTTGCCGGACTGCCGAACGTGGGGAATATCGATCAGCTCAAAAGAGGCCTCGTGCATGGCGGCCTTGAATTCGCGGTAACGCGACCAGTCGCAGTACGCCTTTTTGACGATGATGGTGCCCTTGAGCAGCAGCTTTTCCAGCACCAGTTGCATGTCGAATTTGGCGTAGTTGGCGTCCTTAACGCCTAACGCAATGTTCTCGAAGTCGCAAAAAACAGCCAAGCTATTGGGTTCACTGATTGTGCTCATATTATTCCTGTTCTGCCGCCGCCAGGGGGTGGCATAGGGTATTGATTAGTTCGGGCATTTCCACGGCTCGTTGCGTGCCGTCCGCCATGTGTTTCAACTGGAAGGTCCCCTGCTCCATCTCCGTGTCACCACGCACCACCACATACGGGCATCCGGACCGATTCGCCATCCGCATTTGGGCTTTCAAGCTGCGCCCCTGCAAGTCCATGGCGCAAGCCACCCCGCGCATGCGCAAGGATTGCATCAACACCAGATTCTCGTCAAACGCGGCCTGTCCCTGCGCCACCAGCCAGACCTGTGGCGCTTCCGCCCAATCCGCGGCCTGCTGCCCCTGGGACTGTAGGGCGGCCAGGACGCGTTCCAGCCCCATGGCAAAACCGACCCCTGCCATGGTCTGCTTACCAAACGTCAACGTGTACCGCCCGCCACCGGACAAGGCATCCTGCGCGCCTAAACCGGGGTGGGTGATTTCCCAAACGGTGTGCACATAGTAATCGAGTCCCCGCACGAGCTGCGGGTTCCGTACCACCGGGATTTCCAGTCGTTCCAGGATCGCAACCACTTCATCGAGATAGGTGCGGGCGGCCGGGTCCATCCATTCCGTCACCGGCGGCAGCGCATCAACCAGCTCGCGACAGGTCTCCTGTTTGCAGTCGAGAATGCGCAACGGATTGGCTTGCAAGCGCCGCCGGCAATCAGGACACAGGGCGTCGTGCTGCGCCGTCAACCGGGCACGCAGCTCGGTCGCCACCCGTTCATGGTCGCCCGGCGCACCGCGTGTATTACATTGCAACTGGAATCCCTCCAGTCCCCACGCTCGTAATAAGTCAACTTGAAGGGCCATAATCTCCGCATCTGCCGCCGGGCGGGGGGCACCGATGGCTTCCACGCCCAATTGATGGAATTGGCGGCGACGCCCAGCCTGCGGGCGTTCACTGCGAAACATGGGACCCAGATAATAAACGCGGGCATCATGCGCTTCCTGAGCCCGGCCGCACAGATGGCGAATCACGCCCGCTGTGCCTTCCGGTCGCAGCACCAGGTCACGGCCACCGCGGTCTTGAAAACGGTACATTTCCTTCTGCACCACGTCCGTGGCCACGCCTAAAGACCGCTCAAAAACCGCCGCCCGCTCCAATACGGGTGTGCGGACTTCGGTAAAGGCATAACGCCGTAATAGATCCCGCGCGATGCCTTCCAGCCGCTGCCAGGCATAAATGTCGGGCGCGGCAATATCAGACATGCCTTGGATAGGCTGAAACGAATCGGACCCCATAGGTCACCCGTAACCCATTAGCCGGTTACGCGCTCTTTCATGATTTTGCCGGGCTTGAACTTGACCGTGCGGCGGGACGGAATCTCCACCACCTGTTCCGGACGATTCGGATTACGGCCAATTCGCTGTTTGCGTTGTTTAAGCTGGAACACCCCGAAATTGCGTAACTCCACGTTCCGGCCTTGCTCCAGACTGTCCACGATCAAGTCCAGCGTGCGCTGAATAACCTCGTGCACATCCTGCTGAATGATTCCTGTTTCTTCGGCAATACGGACCACCATTTCGCGCTTGGTCATGAAAACCACCTCTCGGTAAAAAAATGAACACGTCAGAGCACGGTCCCTCACCACCGCACCCCATTCATCGTCCATCATAGACCCCAACCATACGGGGTCAAGGTCATTATTCACCATTATTTTACGACACGATGAATATAGGCACAGACAATGGCGGCGATCGCCATGATCACGCCGGTCCAACGGTTATAGGCGTAGAACTCGTAGAGCCGCATGTCATACCAGGTTTCCGGAAATACCGGATACTTTTCCAGCCAGCGCTGCTGGGGCACCCAACCGTCAACAATGTGCCATAACGAAAGTCCAGCCAACACCCAAGCGGCTATTAAGTAGGATTTTGTGCCTTCCACTTCGTATCGTTTTGCCATAATGCCTCTCCTGTTCCGTACTATTCGGTGAACGCGAACGGTGAACGATTGGGATACGCTCTACTCGTTATCCGTAGTCGTCGCCGTAGTCGTCAACCCATTCCCTTTTGATACCTTTTCGTAAAATTTTTTACCGTACCTGTGCAGATTAAAGCGAAAAACAAGGTGGGTAATGACGCTATTCCTTAATCTTTCGCCTTAATCTTTCGCCCTAATCTTCTTTCTGGACTAGCAGAACTGTCGTTCCCAGACTGAACATCCAACATCGAACGTCGAATGCAATTCCCACTCGTAATCCGTTCGCGTCGCCGTTCTCGTAAACCTCCTTTTGGGCCGTCTCTACGCTTTCTCCCCGCGTTCTCCCGTCCATTTCGGTGCACGACTACGGCGACGACTACGGGGGACGGGTTCAAGCACCTCCTGCCGTAGTCCGTAGTCGTCAACCCGCTCCCTTTTCGTGCGTTTTCAGTAAACTTTTGGCAGTTCCTGTGTTCCCTACAAATGCGCGCCAATCTACACACCGATCCCCCAGGCCGCAAGGATGTTCAGGACGTCTTCCGGGGCACACTCCACGACCTCACCGCTGGTGCGTCGTTTGACCTCCACCACGCCGCGCGCCAACGATTTTTCCCCCACGCCGATACGAACCGGCAAGCCTAATAAGTCCGCATCCTTGAACTTCACGCCCGGCCGCTCATCACGGTCGTCCAGCAAGGTTTCGATACCGGCCTCCATCAAGGTACGGGCTATACCTTCGCCACACGCAACCGCCGGGGCGTGCTGGGCGTTGATGATCAAGACTTCAACGGCATACGGGGCTACGCCCAGCGGCCAAATAATCCCGTCCTTATCGTGCTGCTGTTCGATCACCGATTGCAGGGTGCGCGTAACGCCTATGCCATAACACCCCATAATCGCGGGATGCTGCTGGCTGGACTCGTCCAAATAGAGTGCACCCAGCTTTTCACTGTATTTCGTGCCTAACTTGAACACGTGGCCCACTTCAATGCCCCGTTTTTCCTGCAACCGCCCCCCGCACCGGGGACACGGATCGCCGGTACGCGCCAGTGCCAAGTCGGCAAAGGTCAGCGCGGGGGCGTCCCGTTCCAAATCCACGTTGATGAAATGGGTGTCGGCTTGGTTCGCGCCCGTAATCGCGCCGCGCGTTCCTCGCAAACGCTCGTCCGCCACTAGCCTGACTCCTTCCAAGCCGCATGGCCCGGCAAACCCGAGCGGGGCGCCGGTCACCTTTTCCACCTGCGCATCATCGGCCAGGACGGGTGTCTCGCCGCCCAGTGCCCGGGCTAGTTTGATGTCGTTCACATCTCGATCGCCCGGCAACAACACCGCCACCGGTTCATCCCCCACCATATAAATCAGGGTCTTGATCATGCGGGCCGGCTCAGCCTTGAGGAAAGTGGACACCTCCGCAATCGTCCGCGCGCCCGGGGTGGGCACCGCTTCCAGCGCGGCTTCAGCGTCCGCATGAATCGCGGGCGGCAGTTCCCCGATTTCCGCGCGCTCCAGGTTGGCTGCGTACGTGCACGCCTCGCATTCCACCAAGCCGTCCTCGCCCGCATCGGCCAACACCATAAATTCGTGGGACGACTGGCCGCCCATGGCCCCGGTATCCGCTTCCACGATCTTGGTACGCAACCCGCAGCGCTCAAAAATACGGCCATAGGCCTGGTACATGCGCTGATAACTGACATCCGCACCGGCATCGTCGATGTCAAAGCTGTAGGCGTCTTTCATAATGAACTCTTTGGCCCGCATCAGGCCGAAGCGGGGCCGGATTTCATCGCGAAATTTGGTCTGGATTTGATAGAAATTACGCGGCAACTGGCGATAGGACTGAATCTCGTTCGCCACCAGGTTCGTCACGATTTCTTCATGCGTGGGACCCAGTACCAGCTCGCGATCCTGGCGGTCATGGATTTTGAACATCACCTCTTTCAGCACATCGTACCGGCCCGTCCGCTCCCAAATATCGCGCGGATGCAGGGCGGGCATCAGTATTTCCAGTGCCCCGGCACGGTCCATCTCCTCCCGCACAATCCGCTCCACCTTACGTAGGGCCCGCAACCCGAGGGGCAAAAAGGTATACAACCCACCGGCCAACTTGCGGATCAACCCCGCCCGCAACATCAAGCGATGACTCGCAATCTCCGCGTCCTGCGGCGCATTGCGCAGGGTTGGAATACACTGTTCCGTCCAACGATTCATTTCCTGTCTCCTATAAACTCTAACGTGCATTTCGGCGCACGACTACGATGGACAGGTTCAAGCGCACCTCTCGCCGTAGTCCGTAGTCGTTGCCGTAGTCGGCAACCCATTCACCTTTTCATAAAACCAAGGCGAATGCAATTCGATGTTCGATGTTGAATGTTCGATGTTTCTTACATACCGCACATTTTGCGATCTCACTTGCCTCGCGCCTACGCTAAATTCCGTGTTCCAATCCTTGGAACGTGTCTGGGGCGGGTTTTCCAGGCCTTGGAACCCGGATACCCTTATCGGCCACTATCGTACCCCCCCCTTTTGGGACGTCTCTACGCTTTCTCCTCGTGTTCTCCCGTCCATTTCGGCGCACGACTACGGCGACGACTACGGTGGACGGGTTCCGTGCCCCTCTCCGTAGTCCGTAGTCGTCGCCGTAGTCGTCAACCCTCTTTTTTTTACACTCATGAATTGGTGGGTTGCTTGGGGCACACAACCATGTTACATCCTAAAAAGAGCAGTTGAAATGCGCTACGCGCCTTCCAACTGCGCTTTGCGTGGGCGCTGTATGGTCATGTCGTCAGTCTCAACAGAGCCTGATTGCCTTCAACGACCGGATCGAGCACCT
>PWVE01000074.1 GCA_003562335.1 PVC group bacterium | reverse complement strand
GTGAGCGGGCTCATCTCCGTCTTTGTGCAAATGGATGCCCACGCGCCAGTAGGTCAGGCATTCCTGCCTGACCCGCGCAATCAGAAGAACGTGGTCGGATTCAGAAGAGACCAAGGGGCTGCGCTGAAACCACGCACGTACGCCCCTTGCTCAAGTCAGGCAGGAATGCCTGACTTACGGGTTTCGCGAAAATGGAAAGATCGGAGACGCCCCCTCGTGAGCCTTGTCTTATACTTTGTCGACAAAGAACCCGACAAAGATTTTAGATTGCTAAATCTTTCCCGAACACTGAACACCGAACACAGCCCCCCTGAACACTTTCAGCGAAGCTGATTAGGTCTTACGCGCAGACTGATGTCTGCCCCCCCCAACCACAGCCCCGTTCCGCCTCATAATGTCATCCCAGCGCCTGATCAAATCGTCCAAGTAAATAATCATTTTAGCTATTGTCATTATTTCACGATAAGTCCATACTTTTTTCATATTCGAAGAATTCTGTGTCGAAATGAATGAGGAGAGGAACAAGATATGAGGACTATTCAGCAAGTGCATTTACACTGGACCGTGGCCGGATTAATTGGACTGGCTCTGATAACAACCGAGGCACGCGGACAGGACTTCTTCTGGACGAACATGCTGGGCGGCGCCTACAACGGCGCGGGAAACTGGGCCCCGGCTGGACCTCCCGGAACCACTCAAAGCGCAGGCTTCGCCTTGGACGCCACCTATACCGTCTCGTTTACCGATGACGCCACTATGCAGAATCTTTTTGTGCGTGACGGGGACGTCACCTTTGATCTGGATAGAAACACCTTTATACAACGCCTGGAATTAGCCAATGAAGAGGATATGAATTATAGCGCTATTGCCCGGTTGACCGGCGGTGGCATCCTTGACTCCAGGGTGCGCACGTACATCGGGCGCTATGCAGGTTCGGATGGCCGTCTCTATGTCGGGAACGGCTCTGTGTTCAATCTGTTGGACACGTCCATCTCCACGCGAAACCTGCAAGTGGGGCCGGATGGCGGATACGGCGAGATCCATGTCTTCGGCGGGGGCGAAGTCAACGTCGGACGACGTTTGGTGGTTCACAATGGCGCGATCACCATTGATGGCGAAGGATCGATTGTACGCGTGTTTGAGAACGGGCACGGTACGGCCGGCCTGCAGCTCGCCAACGCGGGGGACGCAACCTTAACAATTTCCAACGGCGGCGCATTAATACAGAGCACCGGGGACGATAACGCAGAACTCGTAATTGGCACCACTTCCGGGCACGAAGCTACCGCAACCGTAACGGGAGCGGGCTCCGAGTTGATTAATGTAAACGCTAATACCCGGGGTTTTACCGTGGCGCGTGACAGCGGGCGGATTGGCAACCTGTACATTCTCGACGGTGCGTTTGCCTCAGGCAATCGCGTTGGTATTGGCGAAACGGCTAATCTGGACATGTGGTCGGCGAGATCCAATTCGGGCACTGGTTACGTACTAGTCAGTGGCGCGGGGTCGCAGTTGCAGGCCAATGATCGCTTTCAGGTATGGGGCGGAAGCACCCTGGCGATCGCAGACGGCGGCCAAATCTCGGCTGAAGACTTCCAATTGCGCGGCGATGGCGCTGCGGAGAACCCGCGGCTGGCCGAACTCGATATCACCCTCGGCGCCCATGACGACAACTATGTAATGATGGTGATCGATGAAGAGATCCGGTTCCATAGCGACACCCTCCTGACCCTGCGGGTCGACCAGAATTTCGTTTTTAACGAAGGCGATGTCTACCGCATCGCCAGCTTCACGACACTGGGCGAGGACGTGGCCGAAGGGTACGGCCGCGTGTTGGGCGGCTATGGCGAAGGCGATATCGTGATGGATGAGACGGGCGTCCATGAATTCCGCTTGAGCTATGGCGTCGACGAACCGGGATATGTCACCTTGCTGGCTGGCGGTGAGGAGATCGAGATGCGGACGCCGCCAGACGACATGACGTGGACCAACGCGTCCGGTGGTTTATTCAGCGACCCGGACAATTGGGACTTGCTGCCGCCCGCGCCGCTGGCCGTGGACACGGTCATCTTTGATCTCGACGCCACGTATACCGTCCACTTTGAGGAGGCGGCGGAAACGGATTATCTATTCGTGCGGGACGGCGATGTGACATTTGATCTGAATGGGTTCACCTACAGTTCACGCCTCGAACTAGCCAGCGAGGAAGGCATGGATTATAGCGCCATCTTGCGCTTGACCGGCGGCGGCATTCTTGATTCCACGGTGCGCACGTATATTGGGCGCTATGTGGGTTCGGACGGCCGGATCTATGTCGGGGGCGGTTCTGTATTCAACGTGTTGGACCCGTCCATTGGTACGAAAAACTTGCAAGTGGGGCCTGATGGTGGATACGGCGAAATACATGTGTTCGGCGGGGGCGAAGTGAATGTCGGACGACGTTTAGTGGTTCACAATGGCGTGATCACCATTGACGGCGAAGGATCGATTGTACGCGTGTACGAGGACGGGACCGGTACAGCCGGCCTTCAGCTCGCCAACGCCGGAGACGCGATCTTAACGATTACCAACGGCGGCGTATTAAGACAGAATGCTGGTGCTGAGGACCCGGAATTGGTAATTGGCACGACTGCCGGGGTCGAAGCTACCGCAACCGTAACGGGGTCGGGCTCCGAGTTGATTAATGTTGATGCCAATGCCCGTGGTTTGACGGTGGCGAGAGGGGTGGGCCGGATGGGCACCCTCCACGTCCTCGCTGGTGCATTTGCATCGGGCCAGCGCGTTGGCATTGGTGCGACGGCCAATATGAGTCTATGGGCGGCAGTTTCGAGTCCGGGCACCGGAAGCGTACTGATCAGTGGCGCGGGGTCGCAGTTGCAGGCCAATGATCGCTTTCAGGTATGGGGCGGAAGCACCCTGGCGATCGCAGACGGCGGCCAAATCTCGGCTGAAGACTTCCAATTGC
>PWVE01000117.1 GCA_003562335.1 PVC group bacterium | reverse complement strand
AGCACTTGGCAAAACTGCCCGCTCCCGTAATGCCGATCTTTATCTTTTTCATAGACATTGTTCGGTGTCCGTTTCTTCCAGTCTCGGAATGGTCAGCACCCGGTTGGTCTGTATACCTGCTTCATGCGTACAGCTGTACGAAGATGATGCTCGTTGTCAATTTCAATCCCAGACCTTATGGCTGCCAACGCGGCAGCCAGGGCCATTCGGACGATCAATAAATAAAGGGAATGGCTGACGACCTGACGCTGGGCAGGATCAGTGCGAAAAAAAAGATTCTTTATCGCTGGACACCATAACGGGATCGGTACTTCCCCGTTGTACGCTCGTGTCGCCGTGCTCATACACCGAATCAGCAGCTTGTTTAGAGGTCGACGGGGGCCAGTACCGCGCACGGTTGCTTCAAGTGGGAGGGTTTGTTTTCGAGGAATAGGGAAAGTTGTTTGAATTTCACGAGGTCCGCTCCTTGGGAAAGACTGTTCAGGTGGTACGATTGTCGATGACGCGTTTGGCTTTGCCCTCGCTGCGTTTCAGGGTCTGCGGTTCGACCAGGTTCACGGTCACGCGCAGGGCCAGAATCTGCTTGATGGCTTCGACCAACTGGTGTTGTAACCGGCGAAATACAGGGCAACCAAAGGTCTCACATCCCCACTCACACACCCACACACCCACGCACTCACAAACCCACGCACACCCACACACCCCAACCGCCAAGGAGAAAAAGTATGACCACCATGACCATCCTGACCACACGCCATCGTAAGTACCTGCTATATCTCGCTAGTGCCTGGTTGCTGGCGGGATGGACGGCGGCGGGCAGTGAGCCGCTTGCCTTGCGCACCACCGCCGACGTCGAGTGGGGCGGTGATATTCGCATCCGCCAAGTCATGTTCGACGATATCCTCATTGTGGCGGATCCGCCCGGTGTCACGCGCGGTGGCCGGAACCATTTCTTCCGCTTCCTCACCCGCATCTGGACGCAATGGGATTTTACGGAACAGGTCACCCTCTATTCGCGGGTGGTGAACGAATGGCGCCATTATGAGAAAGGAAGCGACCCGAACTGGGACTGGCCGGACGAGGCGATCGTGGATGCCTTATACCTCGATCTGAACGGGTTGCTGGACGGGCGGCTGGATGCGCGGCTGGGACGACAGGACCTCATCTACGGCACCGGCAAGCTCATCCTCGAAGGCACCCCCAAGGATGGTTCCCGGACAATCTACCATGACGCGATCCGCTTGCGGCTACACGCGCCAGCCTCCACCACGGTCGATCTGCTGGGAATTTACAACCAGCCCGAGAACCAACTGGCCATCGGCTCCGAGAACCGGGATCTGACCGGTAACGACCCGGCTTTCAACGACATGACCGAAAGTGGTGGCGGGGTCTACCTCATGAACGACCACTTGGCCGGGTTGCCGTTTGAAGCCTATTATCTCTACAAGCGCGAAAGCTCGTGGATCGACCGCGCCGGGACCAATCAACCCGGACGGAACGTCCATACCGTCGGCACCCGTTGGATGCCGGAAACGGAATTCGGGCTGTCCGCGAACATCGAAGTGGCCCGTCAGTTCGGCGAGACGGGGGCAGGCGCTGACCTCGAAGGCTGACCGACAAGGATCGCCTGTTCGGTCACCTCCTGCTCGAGGTGTTAAAGCCGGGCGACTATTACAACGTTGATCGCACGGCCTATTTCGCCCGCTGGGAGTTATCGTATGCTTTCTAGTCCGGACGGGTTAATCCTTGCGTCGCGCGGAGGGGCTTTGTAGTATCCTGCGGTGCCCGTGAAGCGGTTTCCGGGTGCACTGTACCCCCCAGATTGAGGTAGAAATTATGGCGATTACTGGTCCCCAACCGAATGCATGGATGACGGCTTTACCGAGCTACGAGCCCGGCCGCCCGTTGGAAGAAGTGGCGCGCGAGGCGGGCCTGGCGGACATTTCCGAGATGGTTAAACTGGCGTCGAACGAGAATGCCCTGGGCCCCTCGCCGCGCGCCGTGGACGCCATGCAACAAGCGGCTCACCGGATGCACCTGTACCCGGATGGCGGGGCCTTTTACCTGCGGGCCGCGTTGGCGGAACACCTGAGTGTGCCCAGTGATCATATCTTGCCCGGCAACGGCAGCAACGAATTGATCGAGTTGCTGGGGCACGTCTTTCTGAATGATCAAGCGGGCATTGTGATGTCCGAATATGCGTTCGTGATCTACAAGCTAGTGGCGATGCTGTTCAACGCGGAAACCGTGACCGCGCCCGCCCATGCGCTGGGCCACGACCTCGACGCGATGCGGGCCGCCATCACGCCACAAACTAAACTGGTCTTTATTGCCAATCCCAATAATCCGACCGGTACCGAGGTGGACCATGCGGCGCTGGACGGGTTTATCAAATCCGTGCCGGACAATGTGCTGGTGGTGCTGGATGAGGCCTACGTGGACCTGGTCCCGCCCGCCGAACGCCCCGACACCCTCCAGTACGTGCGGGCCGGACGACCGGTTTGCCTGTTGCGCACGTTTTCCAAAGGCTACGGCTTGGCCGGGTTGCGGATCGGCTATGCAATCGGAGCCCCCGACCTGATCCAATGCCTGAACCGGGCGCGGCAACCGTTTAACGTCAATTATATGGCCCAATCAGCGGCCTTGGCCGCTTTAGAAGATGACGATCACTTGGTGGCCACCCGCCAGATGGTGGCGGAGGGGCTGGCGCAAATCACGCAAGGCCTGCAAGCAATGGGCGTGGAATACGTGCCGTCCCGCGTGAATTTTCTGCTGGTCCGCGTCGGCCACGGTCGACGAGTTTTTGAGGAATTGCAACGTGAACAAGTGATCGTCCGGCCCATGGACGGCTACGGGTTGCCGGAATACGTGCGGGTAACTGTCGGGACCCACGCGGAGAACGAGCGTTTCCTGGCTGCGCTGGCCAAGGTCCAATCCATCGAACCCGCGCCGGTCTCCGCATGAAACGGGTGGCGGTCATAGGGCTGGGATTGATGGGCGCCTCGCTGGGGCTGGCCTTGAAGGCCCGGGGCTTTGGCGGGCGTGTCGCAGGCTACGCACGCCGCGCCGCAACCCGTGAAGCCGCCCTGGCACAAGGTAGCGTAGACGAGGTGCATGACGATCCGGCACAAGCCGTGCAGGATGCGGATTTGGTCGTGTACTGCACGCCGATCCTGACCATCCCGGATTTGGTGGCCGTGTCTGTGCCGCATCTCAAAGCCGGGGCGATCGTGACCGACGTAGGCAGCACCAAGGCGGAACTGGAACGACAAATCGTGCCGCAGCTTGCGGATAGTGCCGCCACCTTTGTGGGCAGCCATCCCGTGGCCGGTTCAGAGCAACAGGGCCTGGACGCCGCCCGGGCGGATTTATACGACGGGGCCATGGTTATTGTGACCCCGCCGCCAGCGACGTCGGCGTCCCCCGCCGTGGAGCAGGTCCGGGCCTTCTGGTCGCAACTCGGCGCGTGGGTGGAGGTCATGTCGGCAACGGAACACGATCGCCTGATGGCGCGTACCAGTCATCTGCCGCACCTGGTGGCTTCCGTGCTGGCCTTGACGGTGGGACGTGAGGGCGAAGCGAGCCGGACCGGTCGCTATTGCGGTACCGGGTTTCGGGATACCAGTCGAATTGCGGATGGATCACCGGATGTCTGGCATGATATAGTCCATACCAACCGCACGGCCTTAGCCGGGGAGCTGGCGGCCTTTCGGGACGCGTTGACCGCGCTGATCGATCAGTTGGCCCAAGAAGATAGTGAAGGGATCCGCACCGCGCTGGAAACGGCCCGTACGGCCCGCCGGATGCTGTTGGCGGATAGTCCGGCAGAAAGTAAACCATGACGATGTCGATACAACAACGGAACGAAGCCACGGTGCATCCGAGCGCCCGGCTCAGCGGCACACTGCCACCATCGGGCGACAAAAGCCTGTCCAACCGGATCGGATTGCTGGCCTCGATCGGGAAGGGAATCTCGCGGGTGGAAGGTTTCTTGGCCAGCGCCGATTGCATCGCGGTGCTGAAAGCGATGGAGGCGCTGGGTGCGCGTACCCATTTTGATCGCGACGGCGAGCTGTTCATCCACGGTACCGGCGGGAAAATGATGCCGCCGGTCGGACCGTTGGATCTGGGGAATTCCGGCACCGGCTTGCGCCTGTTGACGGGCCTACTGGCTGGCAGTCCGGTCACGGCCACCTTGACCGGCGACGCCTCGCTCTGCCGTCGCCCGATGGGGCGGATCATGGAACCGTTGGAACGGATGGGCGCCCGCATCGCCGCGCAAGGTAAAGGACGGTGCGCTCCCTTGCAGGTCACCGGGACGCCGCTAAAGGGGATCACGTACGAATTGCCCGTGGCCTCGGCCCAGGTCAAGTCGTGCTGCATGTTGGCGGCGTTGTATGCCAAAGGCACCACCACCATCGTCGAGCCGACCCCCACGCGCGACCATACCGAACACGTGTTCCAGCGGCTGGGCCTGCCATTCAGTCTGGAGGAGAATCGTATCACCGTCGATGGCCTTGGCCCCGACGGGCCGTCCGTACCCTCCTGTAACTGGCGGATACCCGGCGACATTTCATCGGCGGCCTTTTGGCTGGTCGCGGCGGCGGCGCACCGGCGCGGCGCCGTAACACTGGAACGCGTCGGCCTGAATCCACGCCGCACAGCGGTGATCGAGGTGCTCAAGCGAATGGGAGCCCGCATCAAAGTCACGACCCGTAAACAGGACGAAAAAGACGTCGAGCCCCACGGGGACATCCGGATCACCTCATCGAAACTGAAAGGCACCGTCATCGGCGGTGACGAAATCCCGAACCTTATCGATGAGCTGCCCATATTGGCGGTGGCCGGGGCCTGTGCGGAAGGGGAGACCGTAATCAAAGACGCGCAAGAGCTCCGCGTCAAGGAATCCGATCGCATCCAGAGCATGTGCCATAACCTGCTGAAACTGGGCGTGCAAGTCGAAGAAATGGACGACGGGATGCGCATCCATGGCCCGGCCAGTGCGCGGCCCGGCGGGGTGGTGGACAGCTTCGGCGATCATCGGGTAGCCATGGCGATGGCGGTGTACGGGCTGCTGAGCGAGGCGCAAGTGACCATCAAGCGCGTCGATTGTGTGGAAACCTCTTATCCCGCGTTCTGGGAGGATTTGGTGAAACTGGGAGGACAAGTCGAATAAGATGACAAACTATCGCATAGCCATTGACGGTCCCGCTGCATCCGGCAAATCGACCGTTTCCCGCGAAGTCGCGCGCAACCTGAAATTCATGTATGTGGATTCCGGTGCCTTGTACCGGGGCATGACCTGGAAAGCCGTGCGCGAAGGCGTTGATGTCAAGGATCCCGAAGCAGTCATTGATTTAATGAACCGCTCGGAATGGGACTTTTTCGAGGAGGACCTGACGTTAAAATTCACCATTGACGGCGTGGACCCCACCGATCATTTACGGTCCGAGCCCGTACGCGAGCGGGTGGCCGACATCGCCGTGATTCAAGAGATACGCGCCTTTATGGTCGCCCGCTTGCAGGAAACCGCCGCGTTTGGTGATCTGGTGATGGAAGGCCGGGATATCGGGTCCGTGGTATTCCCCGACGCCTTGTTCAAATACTATCTGGATGCCGATCCCGAAGAACGGGCGCGCCGTCGGCACAAGGAACTATTGGCCACCGAAGGGCGCGGCGAGGTCAGCGAAGTGCTCTCCTCCCTCGCGCGCCGCGACAAGATGGACAGCACCCGCAAGACCGCGCCGCTGCAAATTCCATTGGGCGCGCGGGTGATTAACACCACCGGCATGACGATCGAAGAGGTGGTCGACCGGATCGTCTCCGAGGTTAACGAGCATCGGGCCGCGTCCGCATGAAGCGGGAGCAGGGGCATCCCTTATACTGGTTGGTTCGCGGCCTGTTTAAGCTGTGGGCCTTGATCTATTTCCGCTTTGAAGCGATCGGCACTGAAAACATCCCGGCCACCGGGGGCTGTATCCTGACGCCAAACCACGCCAGCTTTCTCGATCCGCCATTGGTCGGCGTGGGCGTGCGCAAACGGGTCGTCCATTTCCTGGCGCGGGCGACGCTGTTTCGGTTTCCAATCATGGGTTGGTGGTACCGGCAGATCGGGACCATTCCCATTGAGCAGGACAAGGGTGATTTAGCGGCGCTGCGCTCAGCGCTGCGCGCCTTGCAAAGCGGTAAAGTCGTCTGCCTGTTTCCCGAAGGCTCGCGTAGTCCCGACGGCGAGTTGCAACCTGCCAAAGGCGGTGTCGGGTTCTTGATCGCCAAAGCGAAAGTTCCCGTAGTCCCGGTTTATGTCGACGGCACCTTCCGCGCCTGGCCGCGCGGCGGCAAATGGATCAAGCCTGTCAAAGTACGCGTCATCTACGGCCCGCCCATTCCGCCTGCGGAATTAGGGTTAACCGAAAAGCGACCAGACTACACCCAGCTCGTCGGCGTCGTCATGAAACACATCGAAATGCAACAGCAACCCGGTTGAGAAGCACCTATAAGACACCCTCTTGACACCCTTGAGCGGTATAAGTAATATACCATTATGAATTTCGAGTTCGATCCGGATAAGAGTCAGGCCAACAAGCAGAAACACGGCATTGATTTCGTGCAGGCTCAGCAACTATGGGCTGATCCAAACCGGGCAGAATTTGTTGCAAAATTCAAAAAAGACGAGGAGCGTTACGGAATTATTGCGCTGTTTCAGCGTAGCATATGGTGTGGCATATATACGTTACGTAACGAACGAATTCGGCTTATATCCGTGAGGAGGGCCCGGAAGGATGAAAAGAAAATCTACCATGACAGCTAAAGAATTCGACGCCCGATTTGACGCGGGTGACGATATCTCGGAGTTCATTGATACAAACACTATCACGCGGCCCGGCTTGGAAGCTCGCCGTGTAAACGTGGATTTTCCTGAATGGATCATTCAGAATTTGGACACAGAATCCAAGATGATCGGCGTAAGCCGTCAGTCTTTGATCAAACTCTGGGTCGCCGAGAGATTGCAGCAGGAACATCGCGCTAGGGCCTAACATCTTCATCATGTTAAACCTTCTGCCATACTTGGCTCTTGTCATTTTGGGATAAAGGCAAACATCGAACAAAGCGGTACTGCATAAATCCGCATTTCCCCTTCCTCCGCTCGAAATCATTGGGGTTTGTGTACGCCAGCTTGGGGGGACCGAACTTCACACCCTCTTTTCAGCCTCTATTGACGCCGGGAAAGCGTAACGCAGCCATTTGACTTCCGAGGACGACTGGAGATCGGTTCAAGAGATCCTATGCAGTGAAAAGGGTTGTTTTGTCCGATTGTTTGGTTGAATTTGACAGGCCGCCGGGGCCTTTTTCTTGCATCATAGGCCCATGAAATCCATACCACTATCCCGACTGATCCTGCGCGGCGAACTGGCCATGCGGGCGAACCTGAATTATTCACGCCTCGAGACCGGCCGCTACTGGCCTGAAACCATCTTCGATATGGATAGCCATGCTTGGCCGGCGGACTGGGAAGGGCGCACGATGCTGGCACTGGTTATGCACGCACAGGCGACGAAGCGTGAGCCCGCTTTTCTCGAGGCTATTCTGGCGCGCATCCCCGAACGATTGAACGAAAAAGGCTATCTGGGCCCGGTATATCCCGAAGGGGTGACGCACGAGCAGGCGATGGCCGGCCATAGCTGGATGATCCGCGCACTTTGCGAATACATCTGCTGGCGACAAGACACCGCGCCGGACCTGGCCGCCCGGGCGAAGGACACCCTGCTCGGCATTGTGCGGGGACTCTATCTGCCGCAGGCCGAAAATTACACCCGCTACCCGATCGACGAAGACAAGCGGTTCGACGATCCGCGCTGGATACTGAGTCACAAGCAGTCGAAGACCAAGACCCACGCGGGCACTTCGGATTGCGGTTGTGCCTTCATTGCGCTGGACGGTGCCACCGCCGCGTATGAAGTACTACAAGCAGAAGCGTTGCGCCCGCTCATCGAGGCCATGATAAAATCCTTTGACCAGTTGCCGCGCGAGGAGCTGCATGTTCAGACCCACGCCACCTTGTCCGGCACGCGCGGCGTGCTGCGCTGGTACCGCTTGACTGGCGATCCGGAGATGCTGAAGATGGCCATCCGGGTGTTTGACCTCTACAAAACGCAGGCTTGGACGGACCATTACGCCAATTACAATTGGTTCGGCCTGCCGCGCTGGACCGAGCCCTGCGCGGTTGTGGATTCCTTTCTGCTCTCACAAGAACTCTGGGAGGCGACCGGCGAGGAAGGCTACCTGCGCGATGCCCATCACATTCTCTACAATGCGCTGGCTCACGCCGAACGCGCCAACGGTCCGTTTGGCACCGACCTCTGCGTCGGCGCGAAAGTCAAGCCGCCCTCCGCCACCGGCGGAACCGACAGTTACGCCTCCGACCAGGCGATCCTGTTTGCCAAGGCGCTGACCTACGAAGTGTTCTGGTGCTGCAACATGCGCGGCGGTGACGGACTCTCGCGCGCGGCCAGCTACTCCTTCTACACCGACGGCGACGCGGTAACCGTTCCCTTCTACCACGCCTGCACCGCGCGCCTGCCGCTATCGGCCGGCGATCTGGTCCTGCGGGAAGAGGGCGACTACCCGCTGGACGGCCGGGTGGCGTTTCACTGCCTGGAAAACCAGGCCGGCTTGTGCACGCTGAGGCTGTTTGCCCCCGAACAATGGTCTGCCGGCCCCAACGCCGAACTGACACTGAACGGGAAGCCCTTGGCCACGACCCATGAGCAAGGGTTTTTGTGCGTGACGATCGATCTGCAGCCAGGCGATGTCCTATCGCTTGACCTAGGCCTGCGTTTTGCGGTGGCGGAGGGCAATGCCTGCGTGAACAATTCCAAGGATCACTTTTCCTTCCGGCACGGCCCCATGATGCTAGGGATAAAATCGGTTCTGCCTGACGCAGAGGCCGAATTGCCCGCTGAGCACCACATCGATCGGGAAGCGCCCATGGAATCCTTGCCGCGTGGCCGGTATGCCACCCACACCCGTGATGGCGAACGCGTGGTCCTGCAACCCCTATGGGGCAAGGAAAACCTGACGGAACCGCTGGACGTCTATCAAGTGCTGTTTGCCAAGTGATGCGGGCTGGCGGATGTGCGGGTTAATCGCCGTCGGGCGGCGGGTTGACAATCCGTACGGCGGCGGGACCTTCGTGCAGCCGGTTGCCGACGAGGGTTGCGTCGCGGACTTTGTCAATCAGTATTCCGCCGAATATATCATTGTTCTCCAGCCGGATGGTGTGCAGGGGAAAGACGCCCCCCGGCGGCAAATCCGTTTGAGAACGACCGGCAGGCCGATCCGTCCATCCGTTGAACACAACGGCGTACTCGGGGTTTCCACGCCCCTGCCGCAGAGTACTGTTGCGCACTATGCTGCCTGCGGGCAGCGGTCCCTCCACGTCCTCGCTCGCAAAAAACAGCAACGCGTCGACTTCACAGTCTTCCACGGTCACCGGCGATCGAAACCGGGCCGAATTCCCTAAATAACAGCGGCGGATGGTGGTGTCTGGATTCGCCACACTCAAATCCCAGACCTGCGCCCCCAGCACGACCGCGTCCAAACCTTGCTCCAAATGCAGGATCAGCTCCGGCGCTTGGTGGTCCCCGGGGAGGTAGACCGTGTCATCGAACGGCAGGCCCTCCACCCGCTTGATCCGGGCCGTGCCGAGAATTTGGCCGGCTACAGGACACACAAAATGCGCCTTGCCCCCGACTTGAGGGGGGATAAACTGGATCGGGAAATCCTGTGCGATCCGTACCCGGTCTTCAGCCAGCAAGCCCGTCACGATCCAAGTGTGAGTGGAGACATTGAACGAATCGTCGTGCATGCCTTGCAGCATACAGTCCTCAAAGAGCAGGCGGCCGCGGTTACCTTTGACATGGAAGGCATCCCGCCAGGAAGAAGTCAGACGCCCGCTATCCGGGGGGGGGCGCACATGTACGCGCTGGAAAATCAAGTCCCCGTCGTTGCGGAAGATTTCAAAGGCAAACCACGGGGCTGACCAGACTTCCACTGCTTCCAGCTGCACATCCGTACAGCGATCGATGCGGATCATCGAGCTGCCCCCATAGCGGTGCGCTACACCGGGCACGGGCAGGCTAAGCCGCATTGTACTGGCAGTGGCCCGTGCAAGCGTATCGGCCGGTATCGGCCGGGACAGCCGGACATCGAGCACCGCACCCGGGCGATCGGCATCGGGGACCGGGCGAAAAGATTGGGGGGACACGTGGGCGGTTTCCGTGGCATAGCGCCCGGTCCACCAAAGCATGCCGAAAAAGGACTGCTCGTCTTCCGCCCCCGAAGCGCCGCCCACCCGCTCGGCCTCGGACGGATCGTCCAGCCACACGCGCAAGGTTTGCGCGTCCGGAACCTCCAGGACCTTGGTCTCCACGACCGGCGGCGGGAAAACATCCACCTGCAGGCGTTGTACCCTCAGGTTCCGACAGGCCGTCGCGTGGAGGAAACGCAGATCGCTCGCGTCCAACAGAAAAGTGGAACCCTGCCCATCCAATGTCACGTCATTCATCCGGTCCAATCGTAGCGCGTACTGTTCCTCGCCCGTGGCAACGAAGATGCGGGCCGCTGGGGGAAAGCGGAGCTTCACCGGACCGTCCACCGCCCGCGCGGCCTCCAGCATACGGCGCAGGACCGGCCCGTCGTTGGTCACGCCGTCCGCATGCAAGCCGAAATCCGCGGCCTCGATCCAATGCGCGTCGCTTTCCGGCGCAGGCACTTGGCATCCCGTCATACCCAGCGCAACCATTCCCCCCAATGCAATCAAAACCAGTGACATCATAGTACGAAACTCCTTTTCCTCTAACGTTTTTTGGGTGTACGACTACGACGACGACTACGGTGGACGGACTCAAGAATCCCTTCTCGTATTCCGCAGTCGTCGCCGTAGTCGCACACCCATTCACCTTCTCATAACTTTTGACAGTACATCCCTGTAGCAGGGTGCGGAAAACATAAAACAGGCGCCTGTTTAATCCAATCCATTATTTGTGCCCTTGCTCCTGGCAGGGCAAACGCATCTAAATTATGGTGGTAAATGACGAAATACCCAAACACCCACGTGTCCGCCGTAGCCGCTTCGGCGAAGGAGGAAGTCCGAAAGAAGCCCTAAGTTCGAATGAGGAATCTGTATGCGTGAATGCGGAATCTATGGATGGTCAGGGCGATCATCAAGTAAGCGGTGGATGACTGATATTTCGGGTTTCGAAATTCGGATTTCCTTGGGTATTTGGTTAACCGTCATTAACCGACAAAGGAAAAGCATAACAGGCTCTTGCAAAACCTCCCATTCATTAGGGCAGGACGGAGCCTGCCCCTCCGGGAACCTGCGAAAGAGGCCTGTTTATTTACTGGAGGGTCGACCTCCGTGTCGACCTTGGAGGTTT
>PWVE01000136.1 GCA_003562335.1 PVC group bacterium | reverse complement strand
GGGGAAAGTGCTATATCAAAGGAGGTGTCTCATGCGTAAATGGATGTTTATTCAGGTAAGGAACGGATGATGTTTAAGATTCCGCCGGGAAAAAAAGGGGTGGCCATAGGGTTGTCGGTGGTGGCGATTATTGCTGCGGGCAGTCTTTTTTGGCGTACGCTCTCGGTTCATGATTACCGTGTGCAACAGCAACACGTCGTTGCCGTAGGTGGTTTTGCCGCTGAGATGTTCGCGGAACGCGTGCCGCCGGGTACGCCGATCCTGTTGATTGCACCACCGCCGGGCGTAAGCGAAATCTTCGACCGCCAATTTGAGGGGTTTTGCGAGGAGTTGGTTTCACGCGGGGACAAGTTGGTCGCGCAAGTTGAATTGCCTGTGGATGAAGGGACGGAGAATGCCTTCGGTCGTGGCATGGGGATGCCGGTATCCGTGTATGTGGAGTTGATTCGCCCGTACAACACGGTCGACTATGTGGTCTCCTTTGCGGGCCTGCCACTGATGCCTGAAGAGGGTTTTATGTGGCCGGAAGATCTGCCTAAACTGGTAACGGTGGGCTCAATATCGTACGAAATGGGAGAGATGCTGAAAGCTGGCGTAGTGGCGTGGGCTATTGGACCTCAGCTGGACCCGGTTGAACCGGAGCGACCCCCGAAAACCCCGCGCGAATGGTTCGACCTTAATTACGTCGTCTACACGGCCGAGGATGTAGATTGGTTGTTGTAAACCCGTATTACGTATAGCCGAGCTTCTGTAGCATCCAGTAGTTGCGCATCCAGTCTTTTTCGGCTTTGACCCAAAGCTTGAGCGTTATGGGCGTCCCGTAAATCGTGGTCAATTCGGCCTGTGCCTCGCGGACCACTGTTTTTAGGAGGCGTCCCTTTTGGCCCAACACGATACCTTTTTGAGAATGGCGATCGACATATACCGTGCCGTTCACCTGCCAGCCGGCCGGGCCTTCTGCGATCGATTCGATCCAGACCGCCAGCGCATGCGGTAGTTCCTCTTTTAAGTGGGGCGCGTACTTTTCCCGTACCACATCGGCCATGGCGAGTTTGCGCGGGTAATCGGTCAAAATATCGGATGGAAACAAAGGGGGACCGGGTGACGCGGCTTCAAACAGGCAGGCGAGTAGCGGTTCGACGCCCGTTCCGTCGATCGCGGCGATGTGCTGGGTCGGCAGCAGGGCCTCCGGGGTGCCTTTTTCGGAGGTGAAACGTTCCCATAGGGCCTGATAATCGGGCTCGTAGCGGGTGGAGCGATCTATTTTGTTGAAAACCAACCCGACGGCCGCTTCCTGTTCCGGTCGCAACAAGCGGCGCATCCAGCCTTCATCTGTTTCGCGGGGCGGGCGGGAAACGTCCAGCACCAGTAGCACGATATCGACGCCTTCCACTGCGTGGCGGGCCATTTGATTCATCATGCGTCCCAAATCATAGCGGGCTTTGTGCACACCGGGTGTATCGAGAAATACCAGTTGGCCACGTGGTTCCGTGCGGATCGCGCGAATCACGTTGCGCGTGGTTTGGACAATGGGCGTGACAATAGCCACCTTCTCTTCGACCAAGGCATTGATCAACGTGGATTTTCCAACATTGGTGGCGCCCACCAGCGCGACCATGCCGGCGCGCCCGGCCCCTTCAGACTTAGACGTCATGTGGTCTCCGGGTCGGGCTCCGGCATGGGACCAGCGGTCAGCCGCTGGTACAATTGCAAGCTCACCCAGGCGTCGGTGGCGGCATACTGGATTTGGGCGGGCGTTAGTTGTGCGCGGCTCCAATTGGAACATTGGGCTTTCTTGGAAATACGGAACCCTAAGAGAGCGGCCGTGAGTCCGCGTAGTCCTTGATTC
This sequence comes from PVC group bacterium, assembly GCA_003562335.1. GTDB lineage: Bacteria > Verrucomicrobiota > Kiritimatiellia > SLAD01 > SLAD01 > SLLF01. Next base: position 32,004 of record PWVE01000136.1, on the reverse strand, counting down.
TTTATGCGTTGCGCGCGGGCCAGCGGTTCCAGCGGGGTGAAGCCGGCCGGTTCAAAGTCGTCCAGCGCGCGTAATTGCTTGATGTCGTAATCGAGGCTCACGCCGGTTTTAAGCACTTGCTCATTAGCCAGCAAGCGTTTCAACGCCTTGAAAATGCGTCCCGGCGGCAACTGAAACAGTACGACCTCATGGCGGCTCGCTAACTGGACCAATGAAGGTAGGTAGAATTCTCCCTTGCGAAAAGAAGGCCGTGTTTCCGTGTCAAAGCCGAGCACCGGTTCCTGTTTCAGTCCATCTGCCGCCAGCCGGGCTTCCGCATCCGACCGGACGAGCCGGACGGGGCCTTCGTACGCTTGTATAGGCAGTTGATTGATATCTTCCCGCGTAAGCGCAATGCGGTATTCCGGTGCGGTTTGGTCTGCGGGTGGGGAAGATGTTTTGGGGGTCGAAGTCATAAGATAAAAGCCGTCTAGTCGCGTTCAAGGCGGCCAGTCTGCCGATGGAGAGACCGTTTTGTCGAGCCTGAAAATATATGTATTTGAGCTTGCCAGCCGTGATCGTAAGCTCTAGGCTTCCTCTCAATGGTCGAGTCCAGCGAGCTGTTGAGCTGCCGGTTCAGGACTCGAGTAGGGCAAGTGGGCGGCTGAATGAGGAGTAAGTTCGTGAATATATATGTGGGAAATCTTTCCTACCAAGCGAGTGATGATGATCTGCGTGAGGCGTTTGAACAATTTGGACAAGTGTCCTCGGCGCAGGTGATCAAGGATAAGTTTACCGGCCGTTCACGCGGTTTTGGTTTTGTTGAAATGCCTAGTGCGGATGAGGGCCAGAAAGCGATTGAAGGGGTGAACAACCAGGAGATTGCTGGTCGGGCCGTACGGGTGAACGAAGCCCGTCCGCGCGAAGATCGTCCACCCCGTCAGTAAATCGAGGGGGTTTTATACACATGCAACGGTGCCTGCTGGCACCGTCAGGGGGGTGTCTGTGCAAACGGCAACCCCCTTTTTTTTAGGTGAATGACGGTGATTGGTGATTTCGAGTGTATCCGTCGGGACCCCGGTTCGGCCGCGCGGTGTGCCCGTTTAACAACAGCCCACGGTGTGATCGAGACGCCTGTTTTTATGCCGGTCGGCACGCAGGCCACCGTTAAAACGATGACCCCCCATGAGGTGGCCGATCTCGGCTACCGCCTAATTTTAGGCAATACCTATCACTTGGGCGAGCGTCCCGGCGTGGATATCATTGAGCAGGCGGGCGGTTTGCACACGTTCATGGGCTGGCCGCACGCCATTTTAACCGATAGCGGTGGTTTCCAGGTTTTTAGTCTGGCGGGACTGCGACGGATTGAAGATGAGGGGGTACGGTTTCAGTCACATATCAGCGGGGCGCACCGCTTCATGGGGCCGGTCGAGGCTATGCGGATTCAGCGGGGGCTCGGATCGGATATCGCCATGGTCTTTGATGAATGTCCGCCGTATCCCTGTGATCGTGATTATGCTTGCCAGTCGCTGGACCGCACCCTAGCATGGGCGGCCGTATGTGCGGAGCAGCCGCGCGCGCCCGGGCAGTTGGTGTTCGGCATCGTGCAGGGCAGCGTATACGAGGATTTGCGTGCGCGTAGTGCGACGGCATTGAAAGGTATGGGATTCGACGGTTACGCCATTGGAGGTGTAAGTGTCGGCGAACCCGACGCCATGGTGTTGCCGGCGGTCCACATGGCGATTCAGCACCTGCCGGCGGAGCGTCCCCGCTATTTGATGGGGGTCGGCTATTTGCCGCAGATGTTGGCAGCGGTGGCGCAAGGGGTGGACATGTTTGATTGTGTCATGCCGACGCGCTTTGCGCGGAACGGCACGGTGTTTACCCGTTGCGGACGCTATCCGGTTAAGGCCGCGGTGTATGCCGCCGATGAGCGTCCGCTGGAGACGGGCTGCAGCTGTTATGCCTGTCGCCATTTCAGCCGGGCGTATGTGCGGCATCTGTGCCAAGCTGGTGAAGTGTTGGGCGGGCGATTAATAACGTTGCACAATTTGCACCTGTACGCGACGGTGATGCAAGAGGTGCGCGAGGCGATTCAGTGCGGCGTGTTTGATGAATATCGCCGACATTTTGTACAGTCATATAAAGTGATCCGGACGGACCATCAAGCCGTCGTCGGATGAAATAAGGAGAATAGATAATGATGATGTTTTTACAAACCTTAGCGATGGCCGGTGGCGGCGGGGCCCCGGAACAACAGCAACAGTCACCGGTGTTCATGTTCGGTTGGCTGGCCTTGATGATTTTAATTTTCTACTTTATTCTAATTCGCCCGCAGCAACGGCGCGAAAAAGAACGACGGGCCTTACTGGCGGCCGTGAAGAGCGGCGATAAGGTCCTGTTCGGTGGTGGCATAATCGGGACGGTAACCAACGCCTCGGACAAAACCCTGACCATCAAGATTGCCGACAAGGTTAAAGTGGATGTGATCCGCGGTGCGGTGACGCAGGTATTGGGTAAGGACGAGGATGTGCCCGCCGATGTGCCGCCGGGACGCTAACAGTAAACGATGTGGAATGTGTAGGTTGAAGGCAGCACAGGCACGCCGGTGCCGGTTGATTAGCGGGCATATACCCGCGTGGATAGCAAAGCATAAACAGGTGATAACAAATGGATAAGCACGCACTTTGGAAGTGGTTGTTGTTGGTCGGTTTACTGGCATGGTCAATGGTGCTGGTAACGCCGGTCTCCGAAAAGGTGAAGTTGGGCCTCGATTTGCAGGGCGGTGTCAGTTTCCTGCTGGAGGTGCAGACCGAGGAACTCGAGGAGGAAGCGATCCGCGATGCGCAGTCGCGCGCACTGGAAGTGATTCGGAACCGCGTCGACTTGATGGGTACGGAAGAACCCATCATCTATCCCGAACCGCGCAGTAACCGTATTGTGGTGCAGATTCCGGGACTGGATGCGGCCAATCGCGATTGGGCGGTCCGCACCCTCGAAAGCGCGGCCTTCCTCGAATTCCGCATGGTGCACGAGGATAATCGCCGACTGGTGCGGCGCTTATTTGATGAGGGGTTGGTGCCGGAAGGGTATCGCATGGCCCAAATCGATGGGCGTTCGGTGTATGTGCGGACGGATGATGCCGAGCGGATTGACGCCCAGACGGAACGCGAAGTGCTGGACCGCCTGCGCACCTTCCAGGCCCCGCCAGGCTTCGACTTCATGCTGATGCGGCGTGAACAAAATGACCGCACGTACTACGAGCCTTACTTTGTCAGCCGCCGTCGCGAATTGACCGGGGAAAGCCTGAGCCATGCGGGCGTGGACTACCAACAGTTCGGGCAACCCATCGTGACCCTGCGCTTTGACAGCGAAGGCACGCGGCGTTTTGCGCGGGTGACCGCGGATTATGCGCCCGGCGGTCCACGCAATCCGAGTTCGGACGGACAGCGTTTTCTGGCCGTGGTCCTGGACGGGGTCCTACATTCCGCACCGTTTATCCGTACTGCCATTTACGGGGGCGAAGCCATTATCGAAGGGGCCTTTAGTTTACGGGAAGCCCAGGACCTCGCCTTGATCTTGCGGGCCGGCTCGTTGCCGGCGCCGTTGGAAGTGATTGAAGAGCGTCACGTCGATCCCACGCTCGGTGCGGAATCGGTACGGGCCGGCTTGCGCGCCATCATTCTGGGCGGTGCCCTGGTCCTCCTGTTTATGGCCGGGTACTATCTGTTAGCCGGTGTGGTGGCCAACTTGGCATTGGTGCTGGATTTCTTGTTGCTGCCGCTGGGTATGCTGATTGTGGCCGGATTCTTCGGCCTGATCACCGGTGGCGGGGGGGGCGAAGGCCTGCCGACGCTGACGCTGCCCGGCATAGCCGGTATTGTGTTGACGATCGGTATCGCGGTGGACGCCAATGTGCTTATTTTTGAGCGTATTCGCGAGGAACAATCCGTAGGTAAACGGCTCGCCCACGCGATTGAAGCCGGTTACGACAAGGTGTTCAGCACCATCATGGACGCCAACGTGACCACCTTGATCACAGCCGTGATCCTGTTCTGGCAGGGGTCCGGTCCCATCCGCGGCTTCGCCATCACGCTGAGTGCCGGGATCGTGGTCAGCATGTTTATCGCACTGGTGATCACCCGCCTGATGTTCGAATGGATGGCGTACAAGACCAAAATCCAACACATCAAAATGTTCTCGCTGGTCAAGGCCTCCAACATTGACTTTGTCGGCAAACGCAAAGTGGCGGCTGTTCTGTCGATTTTATTGATCGTGGTGACCTGGGCTGTATTTGTCGGAAAAGGCGAGGATAATTTCGGGGTGGATTTCACCGGTGGCACATCGTTGACCTACCGTTTTGACGACAAACTGGGGGTCGACGACATTCGTGCCGGCCTGAACGCGGCCGGGGTGTCGGACTCCTTTGTGCAGTATCAGCGTGAACTGGCCCCCGACGACACGGGCGTAATTCCGGAGTATCTGTTGCTCAAGGTTGGGTATGGCGATGGTGACGCGGCTAAAGACACGATGGCCACTAGGTTTCCGGATGCCAACCTGCGCCTGCTGCAGGAGGACACCGTGGGACCCCAAGTGGGCCGTGATTTGCGGCGCCAAGGGATGATGGCCGTGATTTGGGCCTTGGTGGGTATTGTCATTTATATCTCACTGCGATTTGAATTCGCCTTTGCTATCGGTGCGATCGTGGCCGTGGCGCACGATGTGTTGATTACCATCGGTATCTTTACCTTGCTGGGGCATCAGTTGAGTCTGCCGATCGTGGCGGCATTGCTGACGATCGTGGGGTATTCGGTCAACGATACCATCGTGGTTTTCGACCGTATTCGCGAGGATTTGGGCTTAATTAAGGACAAGACCTATTCGCAAATTGCCAATCTGAGTATTAACCAGACGCTGGGTCGGACCTTGCTGACTTCGATTACCACCCTGTTGACCGTAACCATGCTGCTGATCTTCGGGGGTGGTGCCATCAAGGACTTTGCGTTGGCACTGTTCATCGGCATCATAGTGGGTACCTACTCGTCGATCTTCGTGGCCACCCCGGTGGTCTTGCTATGGCACAAGGACAAACCGGTACACGCGGAAGCAAAGCCGGAAAAAAAGAAGAAGTAACCGTCCGGTATTCTCCCGGGCTTGGTAGGGCGAACCGTCCCGGTGAGCCGGGATCATGCGCAGGCCCTTGAGTCAGCGCATGATCCGATCTCAATCCTCACCATGCTCTGCGGCTCAGCCGGAGGCTTCGCCCTACCTTGGCGCTTTGATCGGAATCGGGGCGAACCGTCCCGGTGAGCCGTGATCATGACCGGGAACTTGGAACGGAAGATGATCCGGTTTACCCGTTGGTAAACGCCACCAGTTGCTCCAGCTTTTGGGCGGCGGCCCCGGAGTCGATCGCGTTACCGGCCAGCTGCAAGCCTTCGGCCCAGTCGGCGGCTTGCCCGCCGGCCACGATGGCGGCGGCGGCGTTGAGCTGCACGATATCACGCTTGGGACCGGTCTCGCCCTTCAGTATGCGGCGCAGGATGTCTGCATTGTCTTCCGGGCTGCCTCCGCTCAAGTCCTCCGGCGCGGCAGTGGGAATCCCCATGTCCTTGGGCCATAGCGGATAAACGTTGACCTGATCATCGCGCACCTCGCCCACCAAGGTGGCGGTGGTGGTGGTAATCTCGTCGAGGCCGTCCTCGCCGTGGACGACGAACATGCATTTGGCACCGAGGCCGGCCAAGGCTTCGGCCATCACGGGCACCAAGTCCCGATCATAAACGCCCAGCACCCCGTAACGCGCACCTGCCGGGTTGGAGAGGGGGCCCAGGATATTGAAAATAGTGCGAATTCCGATTTCTTTGCGCGGCCCGATGGCGTGTTTCATGGCAGGATGCAGGGCGGGCGCAAACAAAAAGGCCAAGCCGACTTCGCGCAAACACGCGGTCATCTGCGCGGCATCGATATTGATGTTTACGCCCAACGAGGCCAGCACATCCGCGCTACCACACCGGCTGGACACGCTGCGGTTGCCGTGTTTGGCGACGACCGCGCCAGCTCCAGCGGCCACCAGTGCCGCTGCCGTGGAGATATTAAACGTGTGGGCTCCGTCCCCGCCCGTGCCGCAGGTGTCGACCACGACATCATGGGGTGCCGTGACGGGCGTGAAGTGTTCCCGCATGGCTTGGGTGGCCCCGGCGATAATGTCGGCCGTTTCGCCGCGTATGCGCAGGGCGGTGATGAAGGCACCGATTTGGGCGGGGGTGGCTTCGCCCGCCATGATTTCGCGTAACGCGGCGTAGGCTTCTTCGCGGTCGGGGCATTCGCCTGCGACCAGTTTGGCTATGGTTTCTTTAATCATGGTCAACCTCCTTGGAGTGGAACCCTGTCATGTCGTCAAAGCATCGATAACCTGTTCGGCCGTCTTGGCGGCGAGTAGCTGGTGGCGGATAGCGGGGTCGGATAGTTTCCGGCTCAAATCAGCCAGGAACTGGATATGCGGGCCATGGCGGTTATCGGGCGAAACCGACATTATGATAAAGTGGGTTGGCTTACCGTCCATCGCCTCGAAATCGACACCGGCCCGGTGAATACCAATGGCCACGGCCAGACTATCCACGGAATCGTACTTGGCGTGGGGGATGGCCACACCGCCCGGTAGTCCGGTGGATTGCTGGTCCTCGCGCGCCCAGAGCATCTTGTGCGCGACTTTGCGATCAGGCACCTTGCCGGTGGCCATCAGCAGGTCGAGCATTTCCTCCATGACGGCGGCTTTATCAGTGGCCTGCAGGTCAAGACAGACCGCATCTTTTTTAAGCTGCTTTCGGCTAAGCATCGGTAACGCGTCCAGGTCAGTACAGTAGTTCCGTCCACCGTCCGGCGGCCATGAGTTCTTGTTTCTGCAGGGTCCACGCGTTGAGTGACCCCATCAGTTTAGCAAATAGCTGGTCCAGTCGTTTGCCAATTTCCTTTAACCCGGCCACATACACATAGGTGTTGGGCTGTTCCAGCAGTCGGATCAACTCATCACCGCGCTCTGAGAAGGCCAGGTCCCAACCAATCGGATCGGCCCAATTGGGGGGCGGACTCATGCGTTGGATCAGGGCAAAGGTTTCCTGGTCAAAATATTGTTCCCAATCGCTGTTGGGATCGTTGGCGTATAAAACATCCAAACCGTTTTGGGCCCCATAGAAGAGTCGCAGCACGCCTTGCCAGTCCGGATATTTACGGGCCAGCGCCTTGATAAAATGGCGGAAGGGCGCAATACCGGTGCCGGTCCCGATACAAATGATGGTGGCGTCGTTGGTCGGCGGCATCACGAAGGGAGTTCCGCGCGGGCCGGTTAGGCGCACGGTGTCGCCGGGGCTCCGGTCGCAGAGATAATTGGAGGCCACGCCGCGCTTGGTCTGGCCGCTGTCGGAATCCTGCCAGACCATGCGCCGCACGCAAATGGTCAGGTTCAAGCGTTTATGGTGGTCGCGCGCGGGGGCATCGGCAATGCTGTACCAGCGCAGGTGTTCCGGCTGACCACTGTCTGGTTCGGGCGCGTAGACGCCAATACTTTGACCGGCCTCGCACGTAAAGCCCGGATCATCAATCTCCAGCACAAGCTCACGCACTTCGCGGTCGGTATCCGTTACCTGTAAGCGGTTCTTGTTGGCCTTGACCTCGGCCGTATAGATTGGCCCATCGGTTGACGATTGTTTATTCATTATGATTCTCCCAATGTTTTAGGGGGTAAACGCCAGCACAAACAGGGTTTGGTCGCCGCGCTGCGGCGGCAGGTGGCGCAGCGTGGCGTTCACGGAGCGCGGCTTGCCGCGTGGACCTTTGAGGGGCAATGGCCCTGCCCAGCGTGCGGTGTCGGCGTTGGCTGCCTTGGTGCAAGCGTTTTGCAGGGCCTGCGTATCTTTGACAAACGTGCTTAGCGACTGGTCGACTAGCGAGGTTTCGGGGTTGCCGGTTAGATCTTCAGCCGCAGCGGTGTTCGCGTACTGGATGGTGAATGCTTCATCGATGAGCAGCAGTGGGATGGCGCTATAAGCAGCGGTGTCTCGCTCGAGAGCCAATTTGCGTTCAGCTTTTTGCCGCCGGTCCACGTTGCGAATAGTCAGCAGTAAATCGTCTTCGTGCAGATAAAAAATGGAGCCGAACGCTATTTCCGCCGCAAAGGTGCCGCCGTCTTGCTTCATGCCTTTGGTGTTTAACACGGTAAAGCGGTCATCCGCCACGTAAGCTCGTATTTTGTTCAATATCACCGGATTAAATCCGGCGATGAGTTTGAAGGCGGACATGCCCCAGAGCGTGGCTTCGTCGTAGCCGAAAAACAGTTCAGCCCTGGGATTGGAGGCGATGACGTTTCCTTTTTCGTCCAGAATCAACAACGCATCATACATACTGGCCATTAACGCCTTACACAATGAGCGGTCGCGACTACGTTCGTCCTGTGGCGTAGCCGCCGCCGCCCCGGGCGGTGGGTGCTTGCGCACGGATATATCGGGTGTGCTCGCTGGCTTTAGCGTGTCAGGCTTTCCGTCAGCACCGGGCGCGTCCTTGACCAAGCCATTCGTTTTGCCTGGTTCTTCAGTCGCCGTGCGCAATGCTGTTTTTAAATTAGCCCATTTCATGGTTGTGAGCCTGTACTAGGACAGGAAATCGGATAGATCCATGCGAACGGTCATCGATGGATCGTCTGGTTTTTTATCGTCCGACTGGATTTCCTCCAAGCCGCTTTCCTCAAAGGTGGAGCCTTTTTGCGGAACTTGCAAGCGCGAACCGCACGCTGGACAGTCGGCTTGTAAACCCACCATTTCGTGAGGGGCTTCGATTTGCTGGCCGCATTCATTACAGAAGAAGGTCACAAATCCGGACGCTTCTTCGTCGGTATCGGGTTGGGCTTGTAGGGCGTTGTCATCTTTCATATTGATTTCCTCGGTGATGGGCGAAATATCCGGAATGCGAAATTCCCCGCGACATTCGGGGCAGATGCCTTCTGCACCACCATCCTGTGGGCGTGCGGAAATGGTTTCTCCACAATGCGGGCAGGGGAAGTCGAACGTTTCCTCGTCCTCGGCCGGGGATCCGGTATCGGTGTCGCCCGGTGTTTCCACGCGTGGTGGTGGTGACGCAGCCGCTGTCTCGTCGATGGGTGGGGGCTGGTCCGGCGTACGTTCTGAAGCGTGAGCTGCCGGGCGGGCGTCGCCGACTGCGGCGGACGTCGGCGTTGGTGATGTCGGCTCCTGGAAGGGTTCCGGTTCGGCGACGGAGTCCATTGTGTCGTCATGCGATTCGGTGGTGGTTGAAGGGGGGGCGTTCACGGGAGCTGCTGGGGGTTCGGTGGTGGCCGCTACGGCGGCAATGTGCGGCAAGTAGGTGGGGGGCAACTCCATGTCGGGGTCATGTACCGGCTTGCCGTCGACCATTTCTTCAACCAGGCCTACCTCATCCGCTTCGATATCCGGTGTGTCGGTGACCAACAGGTCGTCCGGCACCGGTGCCACCGCGTTACGCGCGACTTTGAGTGGGACGACCTTTAAGACCTTGTGGGCGGCCACGGTATAATGTTGGCCGGTGACAACATTGTAGCGGCGGGTTTCCTTGCGCTGGGCCACCTTAAAGCGACACAACCCCGGCAGAGTGAATCCGGTTTCCGCCTCGCGATAGACCAATTCGGTTAACGCGTCCAGGCACGTTTCGGCCGCCCGCCGACTCAGGTCCGCCCGGTCTGCCAGCTCACTTACAATCTCTTTTTTGGTCATCATCGCGGTAACACGTCGTTCATATTGCGTTGCGACTGCGGTTCCGTGGGCGCGGCACGGGGAACGCCATCCTCTTCCGGTAGCCAAGCCGGGGTGTCCGCGGCCGGTTCCGTTTCTGTATCCTGTAAGTCCAGCCCGGCCTCAAAAGCTTCCCGTTGCGCATTGAAGTCCCGCTCCCACTCTTGTCGCGCGGCGCGTTCGCGCAATAACCGGGAATGAACCAAGCGTGAATCAACCGGTATGCCGGCCTCGTGCTCCAGTATGTCCGGATCGGCAATGGTTAAGGTTACAAAAATAATGGTCTCAACTTGTTCTGTGACATCTTGCTCGTGGCGAAACAGGCGTCCCAGTAGCGGGATATTGCCGAGAATAGGTACGCGCGAGGTTTTCTTGGCATCTTGCGACTCGGTCAGGCCGCCGATGGCCACGGTTTGCCCGCTGCGCAAGGTGAAGCTGGTACCGATTTCCTTGACGGAAATGATGGGCCACGAGTTATCACCGACGCGCTTGAAATCGATGAGCCGCCGCAGCGAAGGTCGAATGTCGGCTTCAATGTAGTCGTCAGTCTTGACGGTGGCCAGTACCCGCAAGTCAATGCCGGTTTCAAGGTACCCTTCGGTGATGAATTCCGTGTTAATGCCCGTGGCTAGGCGGGAAGTGAGCAAGTCCGGCTGGCCCTCAATCCGTGCCCGTTCACGTTCCGTTTCAATAATCGGTTCCCGGTCCCCGACCGAGAAGAAGGCATTGGTGGAGCCGCTGGTAACGATCATTTTGGGATTGGAAACCATGCTGACCCCATCGGTCGTTTGCAGGGCGCTCAGCACCAACCGGAAATCGGCCGGCGAAAGAATGGCCGATTTTACGTCTTCATAGAGTTGTTGGGCCTCGCGGCTACGGCGGCTTTCCGCGCCTGCGCCGAAGGCTTGTTCCGTTGTCCGGTAACGACGGGGGGTGCCTTCCCATTCTGCTTCCCTGAACACTCCGTCAAAGTCGGGCTGGCCCATCCAGCTCTGGAACGGATCGGCTGACAATTCGTTGCCGGCCGGGTCTTCGAATAGCAAGGATCCGCGGCGCGTCCCCATCAGGTCATACTCAACAAAACGATCGTCTTGCCGCCGGTCCCGCGTGCGCTGGTCACGAAATGACCATTCCATTTCCGTCAGACCCACTTCGTAGGCCCCCAACGCACTCCAGTCGATGCCGACCGCCCGGCGTGCATCATCCGTCAATTCCAGTATGCGCGCCTCGATGAGCACCTGTCGGCCCGGCCGGTCCAGTTCCGCCAGTAACGCTTCCACCTCGCTGAGGTTGCTTTCGTTCGAGCGCACTACCAGCGCGTTACGTGACGCAAACGGCGTCAGGACCGCGTTGGTACTGAGCATGGAATTAATGGCTTCTTTTACTTCGGTGACGGTCGTGTAGTTGAGGAAATAGGTGCGGACCTCGGTGGGGTCCGGGGCATCCGGCAGGCGGGCTTGAATGCTGTAAATGCCGGAACCGGGCGTCCGCTCGGCCAGGGTCAGATCGTGAATGTCCAGGATCGATCGCAACGCCGGTCGCCAATGCACGTCGCGCAGGCTGACGGTCACGCGTTTACCCTCCAGCAGCGCCCCGGAGGCAATGATGTTGGCTTGCGTGGTCTGTGCGAACATGCGGACGGTATCTTCCAGTGATACATCGTCCAGCGAAATGGTGATCTGTTCGGTGCCGTTGATGACCTCGGTTTCCATCTGGGCGCGCGGATCCACGTCCCCTTCCGAGAAGTCGATGACGTCGGTTACGGTTCCGGCCGGAGCGTCGGCGGCCGCCGGTACGGGTTCCTGCTCATCCTCTTCTAGTAATGGCGTGAAGTCTTCCATATCCAAGGGCAGCGGTTCTTCACTGTGTGCATCCGGGGCGATCCCGCCCTGGACGGCCCAGAAGACGGCCAGCACGAATGCGGCCGCCTGGTGCATCATGAGGTGTTGTCCGTGAGCAGGCGCGAGCCGGGATTTAAGTTTATTCATCTGTTTTCTCCTTGTCTTTATCCGTAGAGCCAGCCAGCAAGGGGGCCGGCGACGGGTCTGCCGTAATGCCTAATTCTTCTACCTGAACGCGTGCGGCGTCAATACGTATAATGCGCCAATGAAACCAATGTCCTTGGGATGGAACCGACACCACCTGGCCCGCCCGGACGATGCCAATGCCTTCAATCAAGGCCAGATACGAGCCGTCTACCGCGCGGGACCGCCCCCGTACCGGCAAGTCCGGCCACTCGAGTTCCGGCACGTCCACGGTGGCGGCTGCGGCCTCAGCGGGAGTGGGGGGGGTATACCCCACTGGCCAGAAGGGATCGCGCACAACTGCCTCCAGGTCTTCCGCCCAGATCACTGTGCCGACAGCCATCCACCCGCAAAGGATCCAGATGGCGGCGTGCTTGAAGGGGGGGGCGCGCAGACTCATAGGGATTCCTCCGCAGCTAATAGGTCTGCGACCAATGCCCGCACGACCGACCGGGTTTCGACATCGATCCAAACCGGCCACTGCAACTCAAAGCGGACTTGGTGTTGCAGGGGATTGTCGTCTTGGGCCGTAATGATCATTTGGCTGACGGCAAGCAGCGGGTTTTCGGTTTCAAGTGCGGCCAGCCAGGCTGTCAGATCGGCGTAACTGCACACGGCCGCGACCCGGACAACATAGGCCCGTGTCTGGCGTGGTTGCGCGTCGTCCGGCCGCCGTGGCGGGTTGGCAAAATCCAGTTCCGTTACTTGAATATTCGTAATGCCCTGCGCGCGTCCGTGCTGTAATACAATTTCACGTGCTTGCAAGAGATAGTTACCGAGTCGTGGATGGATGAGGTCGTACTCGGACCGGGCGCGCAAATTGCGGGCCGCTTCATGGAGGGTATGCTCAATTTCGTCGCGGCGGTTTATTTGAATCCGGGCTTCCTGTACTTTGTGGATCAGTTCTGCCTGCCGTTCCTGCATGGCGGTCCGTTGCTGTGCCAGTGGCTGGTACACATAGGCCCAAACGCCGTACAACGCGCCGCCTACACCGAGTGCGATCAGGGCATAAACCTTAATCCGGTCCGTCTTATTGGTCGGCAGTGGCATGAAAATTCCTCGGGGTAAAGCGCACATCAATCTCAAAGACCCGGTCCTCGATGGCGGCCCCGGGCGTGGGGTCGTCCTCGAAAACGGTTACGGTTGCCTGCTCTACGCAGTTGGCAGGCGGGGAATGGGCTTCCCAGGCGGCGCGCATGACTTCCACTTGAGATTCCGCCTGCGGCCCCAAACTGCGGCCGCTTAAGGTGACGCGGTAAATGCGTTGCAAGCCTTCATTGGAATCCCGGTTGAAACGGGTTTGCATTTGCCATGAGCGCCACTGCAAGGTCTCTGGAACATGCTCCTGCATAGCGCCCATAATTATGTGCCACGGCAGGCGTGATCTTCCCCAGCCCATCAAATCATTTTCATAGCGCTGTACCGTCGTCAGTTGCTGTTGCAGCACCACTACCTCGGCTTGGCGTTCTTCGGTACGCGCCCAGTCCTGTTCGACCAGGCGGAGTGCACTTTGCGCTTCGGCATAACGCATATAGGCCCAGCCCAGCATCAGCAGCAGCGTCAGCGGCACGATAATCAGGGCGATGAGGCCTATCGACCTTAAGCTGACAAGGCTGGCGCTCCGCTGTTCGGCAGGGCGAATTAGATTGATGAAGATCGCATTCATGGGGACAAAACCCCCATCCCCGCCCCAATGGCTGCCGTTAATTTCCACGGGGTATCGATCAACGAATCGGGCAGCTCGCCCTCGATACGTTGGTCGAAGAGGTCCAGTACATTCCAGTGGATAGCTTTAACAGATGCTTTTTCCCCGCCTGCGAACGGTGCCGTCAGCGGTCGTGGTCCGGAAAGGTAGACCTGTTGCAAACGGCAATTCTCATTACGCTCCATAAAGTCGCGACTGATCACGTACTGACCGCGTATTTCGCGAATTTCCGTTTCGATCAGGCTCGAAATATCAAAAGCCCCGTCGCTGACCACCCCGCTGGCCGTGGCATGATCGACATTCAATGTCTTTACAATACGCTGAATAACCGCCGCCAAGCCAAAGGAGAAGGTGCGTAATTGCGATATCTGCCCCGCGTTGAAGAGCGCCACGATACTAAAATCATGGTCAAAGTGGATGAAGCCGCAGGGCGGCGGATCGTTTGCGAAGGCGGGATCGGACGCAAAAGCGTTTAGCACAGCCAATTCGGAAGCTTGCAGGGCATGGGGTGCTGGCAGACCCGATTTCGGCATCAGCTCCAGTAAAGCGCGCGCCAACGGCTCCGGTAAGGCCACGCCCAGGGCCAAGGCCTCCCGTTTGGTGCCGCTGGTTTGGATGACTTGCGTCCCGATACGATAACGCCCCTCTTCCAAGCCCATACGCCCACGCACCTTTTGGGGGTCGTTCAAGTCCACCTCTTCCGGGAACCGCAACAACTTGATCGCGGCCGAACCCGCTGGTGCCAGCAGCACCGCATAGCGGGCGCGCAACGGCGGCGGCAGGGCAAGCTCTTTAATCTTGAGTTCAATCCCGTCGCCCAGCGCAGACCGCGCCGCATCCAGCGGAACAGGCGGTAACTCGTCCACCGCCGTCAGGGTCACGCCCCCCGGCGCCTGCCGCAGACGAACTGCTCGCACCGCATCGGTGGAACAGTCCAGTGCAATGGCGTCGGTGGGTTTCCGCTCCGCGAGGTGCTTTAGTTTTTCTAGTAATTGCATCGATTCTCAGAATTGAGCGCTGCCGTGGCCGCAGAAGCGGGGAAATGGCAACTTCGCTCACCCAATAGCATTAAGCTAGATTCATACCACAATGGCAGTATAAGGCAAAGAATAGTATTTGCGGGTTTGCTTGCCAGCCGTCAAGGTGTATAAAGCGGCTGGACGCCCGACTGTGCTGAAGCGGCATGAACGGATCTACGTTGAGGAGTGTGCGGTGACCCTGAATATGGAACAATTAGAGCACTGGCTGGAGGCCATGCGTGGCCGGCGGGTATTGGTGGTGGGCGACTTGATGCTCGACCGCTATATATATGGTGTGGTGCGCCGCGTTTCGCCGGAGGCACCGGTACCGGTAGTGGCCGTTACTTCGGAACAGGCGATGCCCGGGGGTGCCAGCAATGTCGCGCGCAATGTGCAAACGCTCGGCGGGCAGGGGGCTGTGGCCGGCGTGATCGGCGACGACCCGGCCGGCACCGAGTTGAGACAGGGTCTGCAAGCGGACGGCGTGGCAACCGATGCCCTTGTTCCCCAGCCGGCTGGTCGGACCACGGTGAAGACGCGCATCATCGCCGAACGGCAACAGGTTGTACGCGTGGATTGGGACAATACCACACCGCTGTTACCCGCAACGGAAACGGCCCTGGGCGCGGCCATTGCGCGCGCGGTGGTGGATGCCGACGCGGTGGTGATCGAAGATTATGGCAAAGGCGTGGTGACCCCCTTGGTCGTCGCCGCCACGTTGGATGCCGCCCGGTCGCACAAGGTGCCGGTGGGCTATGACCCGAAGGATGGACACCTTTTGGACGTGCGTGGCGTGACGTTGGCCACGCCCAACCGTAAGGAGGCCTATGCCGCCCTGGGCCGTCCGGAGCCAGTACGGGAACAGCCGCCGCTGGCAGACCACGACCTGCTGGACGTGGGTCGGCAACTGTTGGCGCAGTGGGGCGTGGCGGTCCTCATGATTACACTTGGCGCACAAGGCATGCTGCTGCTGGAGCCTGACGCGGACCCCGTACACGTGCCGGCACGGTCCCGTGAAGTCTTTGATGTGAGTGGTGCGGGTGATACGGTCATTGCTATGGCGACCTTGGCCCTGGCGGCCGGGGCTCCGGCCCGGGTAGCGGCGGAGCTGGCCAACGTGGCGGCCGGGGTGGTGGTCGCCCAACTGGGCACGGCCCCGTGTACGGTCGCTGCGTTACGGGAGCAGCGGCTATGACCCGCGCCTTGGGCGTCATTCCCGCGCGCTACGCGTCCACGCGTTTTCCCGGCAAGGTCCTGCATCCCCTGTGCGGTAAACCCTTGATCCAATGGGTATGGGAGCGGGCGTGCCAAGCGCAATTATTGGATGAGGTGCGAGTCGCGACCGACGATGAACGGGTGGCACAAGTGGTTACGGATTTTGGGGGCCGGGCGTGTTTGACCCGGGCGGACCATCCGTCCGGTACCGATCGAGTAGCCGAAGTGGCGGCGGCTACGGCGGCGGACATTGTGGTGAATGTTCAAGGCGATGAACCGTTGATTGCGCCGGAACTCATTGACGCCTTGGTGGCGGCTTTGGCGGAGACCGGAGGGGCGTGGGACATGGCCACGGCGGCGGCACCGATCACGGATGATGCTGTGTTGGCGGCCCCGTCCGTGGTGAAAGTGGTGTGCGATCAAGCCGGTGCCGCGCTCTATTTTTCGCGGTCGGTTATCCCGCATGTTCGTGAAAAGGATGGAGTTCAGCCTGTGGATGGTTTATATTGGCGTCACATTGGCGTATATGGTTACCGTCGCGATTTCCTGGAACGGTTAGTGGCCACGGCGCCATGTGCACTGGAGCAAGCCGAGAAACTGGAGCAGTTACGCGCATTATATAGGGGGGCACGTATTAAGGTCATCGCGACCACGCATCGCGCGCTGGGTGTCGATGAACCGTCAGACGTGGCGATGGCCGAGGAGGCCTTGCGAGCTGTGGGCTTGGATGAAAGTCCGCAGTAGACGAGATTGGATTATGGTAAGGACCGTTCAAATTGGAGCCGTTAAAATCGGCGGTCGCCAGCCACTGGCACTGCTGGCGGGACCGTGTGTGATTGAAAGCCGTCGGGCAGTGGTTAATCTGGCCGGTCGCTTGGTGACCATGGCCCGCGACCAAGCTATTCCGTTGGTTTTCAAAGCCTCGTATGACAAGGCGAACCGTTCTGCGCTCACTTCCTTTCGCGGTCCCGGCTTACGGGCGGGCTTGGACGCGTTTCTGGAAATCAAAGAACGCTATGGCGTGCCGGTGTTGACGGACGTGCATTCGCCTGCGGAAGCGGAGGTGGCGGCCAGTGTGGTGGATGCGCTGCAGATACCCGCTTTCCTGTGTCGACAAACCGATTTAATTGTGGCGGCGGCCGGCACCGGCAAGCCGGTGAACATTAAGAAGGGACAATTCCTCGCCCCTTGGGATATGCGGCATGTGGTGGCTAAGGCCGAGGCCGCAGGCAATCGCCGACTTCTCCTGACCGAGCGCGGGGCCTCCTTTGGGTACAACCAGCTTGTGGTGGATATGCGCAGTTTGCTGGTGCTGAGGGAATTCGGGTATCCGGTGGTTTTTGACGCGACCCACAGCGTGCAGCGGCCGGGTGCCGGTGAACAGGGCACCAGCGGGGACCGCCAGTGGGCACCCGCCCTGGCACGGGCGGCGGTGGCGACGGGATGCGACGCGGTGTTTGTGGAAACCCATCCCCAACCCGGCCGCGCCAAGTCGGACAAAGACAACACGCTCCGGCTGGCGTCGCTACCTCCGCTGATTGCGGCCTTAAAGGCGATTGATGATGTGGTGGACCGGAGGGCGCGCACATGAAGCGCTCGTGGATTACAGGTAAGGCAAGACGGTGGGGTGCCTGGGGATTGGCCACGGGGCTTTTATGGGGCGGTCTGTGGGCCCTGGTCCCACCGGCGGCGTCCCAGGCGGATATCCAGACCATCCGTGATTTTGAAGTGCCGGAATTTGATCGTGACAACCGCCTGCGCTACCGGTTATTCGGCGATTTTGCGCGGATACTGCCCACCGGGGCAGTCGATATCACGGGTATGCGGGTCGATTTTTATGATCCTGACCGGCAGGTGGAGATGCGGGTTACGGCGACACAGTGCGTTTACGATCGCCATGAACGGAGCGCACGTTCGGATGAGCACATACGCATTGCGCGCGAGAACATGATCATCACCGGCAAGGGCTTTCGCTGGAACGCCGATGACGGTCGTTTTGAAATATATGAGGAAGCCAAGGTCGTATTCGGGGACCGCCGTGAGGTGATCGGACAACAGGCTGCGGTTAGCGAAGATGAGGAATAATCCATGAAAATGACGTTTGCTTCAGATTGTCGGCGCTGGTGGTTGGCGTGTTGGCTGGCGAGCATGGCTTGTGGGGTCGGGCTCACATGGGCCGCTGAGCTGGACGACGATTTTACCATTGATCCGGAAGTAGCCACGGTTATCACCTCGGAACGGTTGACCTTTGACCAGAGCGAACAATACGCCTTGTTTGAGGAAAACGTGATTGTGCGCGACCCTGGCCTGCGCATGCGAGCGGATCGCCTAACCGTTTTCTTTGATGACGCCAATCAGGCGGAACGAATTGAGGCCATTGGTCGCGTGATCATACAACAAGAAGAGACCACGGCTTGGGCGGGAAAGGCTACCTATGACGTGGTGTCCGGCAAGATTTTGTTGGAGGACCAGCCGCGAATCCGGCGCGGGCGCGATGTGTTGGAAGGGGACACCATCACGTTCTGGCGCGACACCAATAAAATGATTTGCGAACCCCGTGCCCGCTTGGTACTCTTCCCTGAAGGGGAAGGACCGCGTGGCCTATTTATTGGAGACTAGGGTGGCGGAAGCAGACAAGGGACTGTTGGTTGAGGCTTCGGACCTGGTCAAGGTCTACAACCGGAAGCGTGTGGTGAATGGCGTGCATGTGAACGTCAAACCCGGCGAGATTGTGGGCTTGCTAGGCCCCAACGGGGCGGGCAAAACCACGAGCTTCTACATGATTGTGGGGTTGGTTAAGCCCGAGGAGGGACGCGTAGTGTTCAATGGTCGCGACGTGACCCGGGTGCCCATGTACCAGCGGGCACGCATGGGGATGGGCTATCTGGCCCAGGAACCCTCCATTTTCCGTCGCCTCACAGTAAAGGAAAACGTGTTGGCGATTTTGGAAACGCTACCATTATCCGCGCGCGAGCGGCGTGAACGGCTGGCGTTTCTGCTGGAGGAGCTCAAAATTAGCCATCTCGCGAATCAGCGGGCCTATACGTTAAGCGGAGGGGAACGCCGCCGTCTGGAAATTACGCGGGCACTGGTGACCAGTCCCTCCCTCATTTTATTGGATGAACCTTTCAGCGGAGTGGACCCGTTAGCGGTCTATGACGTACAGCAGATTATTATTGAACTCAAGAACCGTGGATTAGGCATTTTGATTACCGACCACAATGTGCGGGAAACGCTGGCCGTGGTGGACCGGGCCTACCTGATATGCGAAGGCAAGGTCTTGCGGGAAGGCACCCAGTCGTTTCTTGTAAATGACAAGGTCAGTCGGGAATTGTATTTGGGACCGCAGTTTAGTATGTAAACAACAACCCGAAGGAGGGACAGCATGCAGATCAACATAACTGGACGACACATGGACTTGACCGACGCCCTGCGCGATCACGCGCAGTCGCAACTTGAAAAGCTTGATGCGGAATTTCCGCGGTTGCAAACGGCTCACGTGATTTTGGATATCGAAAAGCACCGGCACTTTGCCGAACTGGTGATTCATGCCCCCAACCATGTGGTGGTGGACGCCAAAGAGGAAACCGACGATTTATACGCCTCGCTCGACCGGGCCGTGGAGAAGGCCCAGAAGCAGTTACGCAAGATTCGCGACAAGATGGTGGATCACAAGGCGCAGGAATCACTGGGCGAATTAGAGGCGGAAGTCGAGGCCCGCCAATCGGCCTCCGACTGAAACGGGGAGCACGTACTGTCATGGCGCTGACCGTCACGGATTTTTTTGAAGAAGGCCGCGATCCTTTTGAATTGGAAGTGGTCTGTGGCGAGACCCATCTGGGACGCGTGATCAAAGAGCCGGCGATCAACCGGCCGGGCTTGGCCCTGACCGGGTTCTTCCAGTATTTCGCCAACCTGCGCATACAGGTCATGGGGTTGGCCGAGTTGACGTACTTGAAACACTTGCCCGATGACGAGACCCGCTCGGCCCGGCTGGCCCAATTGTTTGAGCAGCGCATTCCGTGCGTCGTACTGACACGTAACCGGCATGCCCCGCCGGAGCTGCTGGCGCAGGCGGAGTCCTACCGGGTGCCGGTCCTGAAAACGCCCATGATTACCAACCGGTTCATCAACCGGGCCACATTGTTGATGGAAGACTTGTCGGCCCCCCGCCGGAAATTTCAAGGCACCATGCTGGATATTAAAGGTATGGGCGTGTTGATTGAGGGGCAGCCCGGCATCGGCAAAAGCGAGACGGCATTGGCCCTGATCGAGCGGGGCCATAGTCTGATTTCGGACGACCTGACCCTGTTGCGTCGCGACAACCTGGGCACGGTTGTTGGCTCGGCCGATGAGGTCACGCGTTACCACATGGAAATCCGCGGCCTGGGCATCATTCACGTGCCCAGCTTGTTCGGGGTAGCATCTATGCGCCGTGAAATGCGGCTGGATCTGGTTATCCGGCTGGCGACCTTTGATGAGCATGCGGATTATGACCGGACGGGCATGCGTTCGGAGACCGTGTCGCTGCTGGGGGCGGATATTCCCTTATTGACCATCCCAGTGGCACCGGGCCGTGACATTGCGCACGTGGTGGAGGTGGCGGCGTTGAACCAGAAACTCAAGCAACTCGGGCACGACGCCGCCAAAGAGTTGGACGAAAAACTGATGCGGGCACTGGAAAGGAAGCGTCGGCAATGAAGGGCCGGACCAAGGAATCCACCACAGAAGCGGTGCCTTACCGGGACCTGACCATTGCCAATCAGCACGGTATGCACGCCCGGCCAGCCGCGCTGTTTATCAAAACCGCCGCCCGTTTTGACGCGGAAATTACCATTGAGAAAGACGATACCCGCATCTCCGGCAAGAGCATTATGGGCTTGTTGACTATGGAGCTGTATCAAGGCGCTAAAATGCGCGTGTACGCGGAAGGACCGGATGCGGAAGAAGCCCTGGACGCATTGGCCGAACTGGTACGTAACAAGTTTGATGAGGAATAGGCGCACAACCGCGAGCCACGCCCATGAGTGACGAGCACAACGAAATTGTGATGGAGGGCATCGGCGTATCGCCCGGTGTCGTGATCAGCCGCGCCTTTTTGCTGACGTCGGAAGAGGAACGATACGTCGAGCGCGAAATCGAAGCGGACGAGGTGCCGCGGGAAAAGGAGCGATTTGAGCAAGCCTTAGTGGCTACGCGCCATCAAATACACGATATCCAGCAGCAAGTCAGCGCGGCCATGGGGCAGGATAATGCCGGGATATTCGACGCGCAT
This sequence comes from PVC group bacterium, assembly GCA_003562335.1. GTDB lineage: Bacteria > Verrucomicrobiota > Kiritimatiellia > SLAD01 > SLAD01 > SLLF01. The sequence goes on along the minus strand of PWVE01000136.1, from coordinate 11,008 downwards.
TTGCTGGTGGCGGATGACCGCTCCTTTGTGGACGAGGTGTTACGCGGGCTATCAGAGCAAAAGCGCAACGTCGAAGCCGTTCTGTACGACGTAGCGGAAAGATATTCCAAGGCGCTGGCGCAGATTGATGATGAATACCTGCGCGAACGCGCCGCCGACGTGCGGGACGTGACCCGTCGCATACTGCGCAATCTGTCCGGGAAATCACGCTCGGAAATTTCCGATCTGCAAGCGCCCTGTGTGGTGATTGCCAACGACCTGGCCCCCTCGGAAACGGCCACGATGGACAAGGAAAAAGTGGCCGGGTTCGCCACCGACCTCGGCAGCCCAACCTCGCATACGGCCATTATGGCCCGGGCCCTGGGGATTCCGGCCATTGTGGGCCTGCACGATGTCAGTGTGCGCGTGTCGGCCGACGACGAGGTGCTGCTCGATGGCAACAAAGGTCTATTGATTATCCATCCCTCCGCCGAACGGCTGGAACATTATGGCCAAATGGTCGAAAGCCGCCGCCATATCGAGTCCGCGCTGGCTGAATTGCGCGATGAAACGGCCGAAACGCGTGATGGCTATCTGGTTTTACTGTCCGCCAATATCGAAAAACCGGGCGATGTCGACGCCGTCAAATCCAACGGGGCCTGCGGGGTGGGATTGTTTCGTAGCGAATTCTTGTACCTCTCGCGGGATGCGTTACCGGATGAGGAAGAACAATTTGCGGCCTATGATGAGGTGGCCCGGCGGTTGGCGCCGGATCCGGTCGTCATTCGGACCATTGATCTCGGGGGCGATAAATTCCTGTCGCACATCCGTACCGCCCCCGAGATGAACCCTTTCATGGGCTGGCGCGCCATCCGGTTCTGCCTGGCCCAGCCGACTATTTTTAAAACCCAGTTACGCGCGATCCTGCGGGCGAGCGCGTCGGAAAACGTGCGGCTGATGTATCCCATGATCAGCAGTGTGAGCGAAGTGCAACAAGCCAACACGATGCTGGAAGAGGCGAAAGAGGAATTGCGTGCCAACGGTCAGACGTTCAATGAGGACATCGAAGTGGGGGTGATGATCGAAGTACCCTCGGCCGCATTGACCGCCGATCGCATCGCGCCGCACGTCGATTTCTTCAGCATCGGCACCAACGATTTGGTGCAGTACACCTTGGCCGTCGACCGGGTCAACGAGCAGATTGCCTATCTGTACGAGCCCACGCACCCCGCCATCCTGAAACTGATTCGGACGACTATTGAAATCGGGCACAACCACAATATTTGGACCGGCATTTGCGGCGAAATGGCCGGCAACCCGCTGATGGTACCATTGTTATTGGGTATCGGGGCCGACGAACTGAGCGTCAGCCCGTCAGTGGTACCCATGGTCAAGGATGTGATTCGCAAACTCAAGTATACCCAGGCCGAAGAGCTGGCCTTGCAGGCGCAAGCTGCGGATAGCCCGCAGGAAGTGCTTGATCTTTGCCGCCAATTGACGCAAGAAATAGCGCCCGAAATTATTGAGTTGATTGAGTAAACGGCGGGCCAACCCTGAGCAAAAAAACAACCAAGGAATCCTATGTCGAATAACCGTTATCTTTTCACGTCTGAATGCGTCACCGAAGGTCACCCCGACAAGGTGTGCGATGGCGTTTCCGATGCCATCCTCGACGCGCTACTCAAGCAGGACCCGCACAGTCGCGTGGCGTGCGAAACGCTCGTTAAGACCGGGATGGCCGTGGTGGCCGGCGAAATTACGACCACCGCCACCGTCAACTACGCCGATGTCGTACGCGACAAAATCAACCGGATCGGCTACGACGATTCAGCCATCGGGTTCGACGGCAACACCTGTGCCGTGCTGGTGGCGCTGGACCGGCAATCACCGGACATCCAGCAAGGCGTGGACGCGCGCAAGGCCAAGGGCAAGGCCACCGCCGAGCAGGGGGCGGGCGATCAAGGCATGATGTTCGGGTATGCCTGTGACGAGACGCGCGAAAAAATGCCCATGCCGATTATGCTCGCCCATCGCCTGACCCGGGCCTTGGCTCACACCCGCCGGTCTGGTCGGTTGCCGTTTCTGCGGCCGGACGGCAAATCTCAAGTTTCAGTGGTGTACGAGAACAACAAGCCTGTGCGCGTGGCCAGTGTGGTGCTGTCCACCCAACACGCGGCTGAGGTGTCGAACAAGGCCCTGCGCGACGGGCTGATTGAAGAGGTCATTCGCAAGCAGGTCCCGGCGCGCATGATGGATCGTAAGACACAAATTTTGATTAATCCGACCGGTCGGTTCGTGGTTGGCGGGCCTCAAGGTGATTGTGGCTTGACCGGGCGCAAGATCATCGTGGACACCTACGGTGGCATGGGCCGGCACGGCGGGGGCGCTTTTTCCGGTAAGGACCCCAGTAAAGTCGACCGTAGCGCCGCCTACATGGCGCGGTACGTGGCCAAGAACATTGTGGCGGCCCAGTTGGCCAAGCGCTGCGAAGTGCAGCTGGCGTATGCCATCGGCTATCCCGAGCCGGTATCGGTGTTGGTGGAGACGTTCGGTACCGGAACCGTGCCTGCCGATCGTATCGAACGGGCGGTCCGCCAGGTCTTTGGCTTGAAACCGGCCGAAATCGTGGCCCAGCTCGACCTGTTACGGCCCATTTATGAGCCCACCTCGGCCTACGGCCATTTTGGACGCACGCGCCAGCTCGATACGTTTACCTGGGAGCGGACGGATCGGGTGGACGCGCTCAAAGCCGCCGTATGAGTTCCGACTGGATTGTCGTTACCGGTGCGCGCGAACACAACCTGAAGAATATCTCGGTTCACATCCCGCGGAACCGGCTCACCACCATCACTGGCCTGAGCGGTTCCGGTAAGTCCTCGTTAGCGTTTGATACGCTTTATGCCGAGGGACAACGCAAATATGTGGAGAGTCTGTCGGCCTATGCCCGCCAGTTTCTGGACCAGATGCAGAAGCCGGACGTGGACCACATCGAAGGGTTGTCGCCCGCGATATCGATCGAACAGCGAACCGCCGGATCCAATCCACGTTCCATTGTCGCTACCACCACGGAGATCCACGACTATTTGCGGTTGCTGTTCGCGCATATCGGACAGCCCCACTGTCCGCAATGTGGCCGGACGATTTCACGGCAAAGCGCCGAGGAAATTGTGGATCAAGTCTGGCAGTATCCCACGCAAACCCGCTTGATGATTCTCGCGCCGCTGGTCCAAGGCCGCAAAGGGGAACACGAGGAGGTCTTTGCCAACGCCCGTAAACAAGGCTATGTGCGCGTGCGCGTGGACGGGCAACTAATGGAACTGGACGAGCGGCCGACCTTGGATAAACGCCGCAAACATTCCATCGATCTGGTCGTGGACCGGCTGGTACTGAAACCGGAAATCCGTTCGCGCCTGACGGATTCCATCGAGACCGCGCTGGGCGTGGCGGACGGGGTGTTAACCGTGTGCGTCGAAACCGGTAAGAATAAATGGACCGAACGACTCTTTTCCGAACGCAACGCCTGTATCCCTTGCGGGTTGAGCTTTGATACTTTGGCCCCGCGCCACTTCTCTTTCAATAGTCCCTACGGGGCCTGCCCGGTATGTCACGGGTTGGGCACCATGCTGGTGTTCGATGAAGAGTTAGTGGTGCCGGACAAACAACTATCGCTCGACGCCGGGGCCGTCCATGCCTGGCGTCGCGGGGGGCGACGCCTGATCATCTATTACAAAGGCCTGCTGCGGGCGGTCGCCAAGCATTACGGCGTTTCCATGACCACCCCGTTCAACGAATTACCCGCCACCTTTGTGCAGCACCTGCTGTACGGGTCCGGCGACGAGGAAATCGAGTTCGGTTTCTGGCGCGGCGGGGCGTACCACCGCTATCAGAAGCCATTTGAAGGCGTGATCCCGAACCTGGAACGACGGCTGGAAGAGACCGACAGCGAGTTCACACGCCAACGCCTGCACGGCTACATGAGCCGCCAGCACTGCCGCACCTGCGACGGCGCCCGGCTACGGCCCGAAGCCCTGGCCTGCCGGATTGCCGATAAATCCATTGTCGATGTATGCCGCCTGTCGATTCACGATGCGTTGGCCTTCTTTAACGGCTTATCCCTGCCGAAACAGCAGGCCGCCATCGCCCACGAGATTCTCAAAGAGATACGGGAACGCCTGCAATTCTTGACCAACGTCGGCTTGGATTACCTGTCGCTCGACCGCGAAAGCGGAACATTGTCCGGCGGTGAAGCGCAGCGGATTCGGTTGGCCACCCAGATAGGGGCTGGATTGGTCGGTGTGCTGTATGTGCTCGACGAGCCGAGTATCGGGTTGCACCAGCGTGATAACGAAAAGCTGCTACACACGTTGCAGGAACTGCGCGATCTGGGCAATACGGTGGTGGTGGTCGAGCACGACGAGCAAACCATTCGCGAATCGGACTACATCATCGATCTCGGTCCGGCCGCCGGGGTGCACGGGGGCGAGGTGGTGTTTGCCGGGGAGCTGGACGATCTGCTACGGGAATCAAAGTCGCTAACCGCGCAATACCTGAATCGCACCGCTAGTATTGAAGTGCCCGCCAAGCGGCACAAACCGCGGCAAGGCCAGGTGGTGGTGGAAGGCGCAGCGGCCAATAATTTGAAACGGATCGATGTGAAGTTTCCCCTGGGCCTGTTTATGGCGGTCACCGGTGTATCGGGTAGCGGGAAAAGCACGTTGGTCGACGATATTTTACGCAAAGCCCTGTTCCGCGCGTTGTACGGATCAAAGGAACGCCCGGGGACGCACACGCGTTTACGGGGCGCGGACAAGCTCGACAAAGTCATTGTGATCGATCAGTCCCCCATCGGCCGCACCCCGCGCAGTAATCCGGCTACCTATACCGGTACGTTCAGTTTGATCCGCAACCTGTTCGCGCAATTGCCCGCTTCAAAAATGCGCGGCTACGGGCCGGGCCGCTTCAGCTTCAACGTCAAAGGCGGCCGGTGCGAAACCTGCAAAGGCGATGGCATCCTCAAAATCGAGATGCATTTCCTGCCCGATGTCTACGTCACCTGCGAACAGTGCGGGGGCAAACGCTATAACCGGGAGACACTGGAAGTGCGGTACGGCGGGAAAAACATTGCCGATGTCCTCGACATGACGATTGAGGAAGCGCTTTCCTTTTTTCAAAAGGTGCCGGGCATTGCCCGTAAGCTGATGACGTTGAACGAGGTGGGGTTAGGCTATTTGCATCTCGGGCAGCCGGCCACCACGCTTTCCGGCGGGGAAGCCCAGCGCATGAAGCTGTCGGCGGAATTGAGCCGCAAAGATACCGGTCGCACCTTGTACTTACTGGACGAGCCGACCACCGGGTTGCACTTCGCGGATATTCAGCGCTTGCTGGGTGTGCTTACACGCTTACGCGACGCCGGCAATACCGTGGTGGTTATTGAGCATAACCTGGACGTGATCAAAACGGCGGACCACATCATTGATCTGGGTCCCGAAGGCGGTGGCGGTGGCGGTACGGTGGTGGTAGCCGGCACGCCGGAAGTTGTCGCCAACCACCCCACTTCGCATACGGGTCGCTATTTACGGGACGTATTAGCGTAAAACCAGAGCCTCTTGCAAAACCTCCCAGGTCGACACGGAGGTCGCCCCTCCGGTAAATAAACAGTATTCCGCAAGTTCCTGGAGGGGCAGGCTCCGTCCTGCCCTCATGAACGGGAGGTTTTACAAGAGCATGTCCGGTTATTCCCGAATCTGGCCTTCGCCGGACACGACGTATTTGTAGGTGGTCAGTTCGTCCAGCCCCATCGGGCCGCGCGCGTGCAGTTTGTCGGTGCTGATCCCGATTTCGGCGCCCATGCCGAACTCCGCGCCGTCGGTAAAGCGCGTGGAGGCGTTGACGTAGACCGTGGACGAGTCAACGCGCTGCGTGAACTTCTTCTGAGCGGCGGAGTCGGTGCTGACAATGGCATCGGAATGGTGGGACCCATAGGTATTGATATGATCAATCGCGGATTCCACCGAGTCCACCACCCGGATAGCCAGTATGAGGTCGAGATATTCAGCGTGCCAGTCCTCTTCCGTGGCCGGTAAGGCGTCCGGGATGTGGGCGCGGGCCGCGTCGTCGGCCCGCAGCTCAACGCCGCACTGCTGCATGCGCTCGGCGAAGCGCGGCAGAAAATCGGCGGCGACCGCCTGATGAACCAGCAGGGTTTCCATGGCATTACACACGCCGGGCCGCTGGCACTTGGCGTTTTCGGCAATCTGCAAGGCCATTTCCAAATCAACGGCCTCGTCGATGTAGGTGTGGCAAACGCCTTTGTAATGCTTAATGACGGGGACCCGCGCCAGGTCGGTCACGGCGTTGATCAGCCCTTCGCCGCCCCGGGGAATGGCCAGGTCCACGCGCCCGACCATTTGCACCAGTTCCCGTACGGCTTCCCGGTCCGTGGTCGGCACCAATTGAATGGCGTCAGGGGGCAGCCCCTTCTTTTCGCCACCGCTCTGGAGCAGGCGGGCGATGATGGTGTTGGAATGCATGGCTTCGCGCCCCCCGCGCAGGATGACCGCGTTGGAGGTCTTGAAGCAAAGCCCGGTGGCGTCGGCTGTGACGTTGGGGCGCGACTCGTAAATGATGGCAATGACCCCTATCGGGACGCGCACCTTCAAAATCTCCAGCCCGTTCGGCCGCATCCAGCGGGCGATCTTGGTGCCCACCGGATCTTTCAGCACAGCCACATCGCGTAGCCCTTTGATCATCGCGTCGATGCGGGCATCGGTCAATTCCAGGCGGTCCAGCAGCGCGGCGCTTAAACCGGCCGCTTGCCCGGCTTCCAAGTCCTTGGCGTTGGCGACGCGGATCTCTTCGCGCTGCTCGTCCAGCTCAGCCGCCATGGCCTCCAGAATGGCATTCTTTTTACGCGTGGTCAGTGTGGCCAAAGCGCGTGAGGCGGTTACCGCCCGGTCGCCCATGGCCAACAGGTCTTCATGTAGTCCCATGATTGTCTCCTTCCCGGCTTAACACCAGCATGTGGTCCCGGTGCACGACCTCATCATAATCCTTGGTCCCTAGCAAGGCCGCAATTTCAGTGGTTTTGTGCCCCATAATGGTGCGCACAGCTGTATGATCATACTCCACCAATCCGCGGGCAAAGACCGGGCCGTCGGCCGTGCGGATATTTACCACCGCCCCGATAGGAAAAGTGCCCTCCAAGTCACGGATACCGGCGGGCAACAAGCTGGTCCCACGCTCAACAATCGCGCGCCGGGCACCGTCGTCCACCACCAGTGTGCCTTGTGGCCGGTTAAAAAAGGCAATCCATTGCTTGCGTCGCCCCGGATCGCCGCGCGGTTCGCCGGTCCCCATCAACGTGCCCTCGTCGGCGCCCGCCATAATCCGCGCCAGCACGCCGGCCTTGCGTCCGTTGGCAATGACGGCCAAGCGCCCCAAATTGATGAAGTCATGGGCCGCCTCCAGCTTGGTACGCATGCCGCCCGTGGAAAACAAGCTGCCTGACCCGGTAGCCAGCGCCAGCACATCATCGGATACCGCGCGTAAATGCGGAACCCGGCGGGTACGCCCGCTGGGGCCCGGCCGCCGGAAACCGTCCACCGTGGATAACAGAATCAGCGCGTCCGCATCGATCAGCATGCCGACCAAGGCCGCCAGTTGATCGTTGTCGCCGAACTTGATTTCGTCGACGGCCACCACATCGTTTTCGTTGACCACCGGTACAATCCGGTGCCGCAGCAAATGCATCATCGTGTTGCGCGCATTCAAGTGCCGGACCCGGTCGCGCAGGTCGTCATGCGTCAACAGCACTTGGCCAATGCGTACCCGTTCGCGGGCAAACAAGGCGCTGTAACGGCTCATCAAGCGCGTTTGGCCCACGGCGGCGGCCATTTGCAAGGTCGGCAGGTTGTCTGGACGTCGCCGCAAGTCCAAGGCGTGAAGGCCTGCCCCGATGGCACCGGAACTGACCACCACCACCTCTTTGCCCGCATGATGCAGTGCCGCGATCTCCTTGACCAAGGCCCGCATCCGGCGCAGGTCCGGACGCCCATTCTTTTGAATCAGGACGCGGCTGCCGATTTTTATAATGACCCGTTGCGTGGCCGCCAGCCGGGTACGTGTTGTAGGGATTGGTTTCATAGCTTTACACTCAACCACAAACCCGTTATCACATTGAGTAGGAACTGTCGAGCAGGAGGAGTTTATGAGTAAAAGCACCCCACAGAAGTCCACCGTCTGGCAAGCCATTGTGGATGGGACCTGGTACGCGCCGTTTGACGTCCTGGGCTGGCACGCCGATCCACAGGACGGGCAGCGCCGGGTACGCACATTCCAGCCCTACGCGCAGTCCGTTGACGTCCTGGCCCGGGACGGGCAACACGTATGGTTCGCCACCCGCGTCCACGAACAAGGCCTGTTCGAAGCCGCCGTGGATACCGATGCGCAGGGCTACACATTACGGATCACCGATCGCGACGGCCATCAATGGGAAATCGAAGACCCCTACCGCTTTCCGCTGCAAATCACCGATTTCGACGAGTATCTGCTGGGGGAGGGGACCCACTTCCGTACCTACAGGAAAATGGGCGCCCATCCGTCGACGGTCGACGGGGTGGAGGGCGTGCACTTTGCCGTATGGGCACCCAACGCCATGCGCGTCAGTATCCAGGGCATGTTCAATCGCTGGGATGGCCGGCATCATCCCATGCAAAGTCGCGGGCAATCTGGCTTGTGGGAGCTGTTCATCCCGCACCTTAAACCCGGCGACTTGTACAAATTCGAAATCAAAGGGCGCGACGGTTTCCTGGCGCAGAAAGCAGACCCTTACGCCTTTGCTGCCGAGCTACGCCCGCGCACGGCTTCCATGGTCTGGGACATCGATCACTATACCTGGGGCGACCAGGAATGGATGCGGGCGCGGCGCGAGAGGGATTGGTTGCACGAACCGGTCAACGTGTACGAGGTCCATCTCGGCTCCTGGCAACGTGTTGATGAAGAGGACAACCGCTGGCTGACCTATCGCGAGCTGGCTGAGCGACTGATCCCCTATGTCCAGGACCTTGGTTTTACGCACATCGAACTGCTCCCCGTTACCGAACATCCCTTTGACGGCTCGTGGGGCTATCAAACAATCGGCTACTACGCGCCAACCTCGCGCTTCGGTTCACCGGACGACTTGAAATATTTCATCGACGCCTGCCACCAAGCCGGGCTCGGCGTGATCATCGATTGGGTCCCCGCGCATTTTCCGAAAGACGCGCACGGGCTCGCCTATTTCGACGGCTCCCACCTCTACGAACATTCCGATCCGCGTAAAGGCGAGCACAAGGACTGGGGCACCCTGATTTTCAACTATGGCCGCAACGAAGTGCGCAGTTATCTCCTGTCCAACGCCATGTTCTGGGCCGACATCTATCATGTGGACGGGTTCCGGGTCGACGCCGTGGCCAGCATGCTCTACCTCGACTATTCGCGCCAGGACGGCGAATGGGTGCCCAACGAATTCGGCGGGCGCGAGAATCTGGAAGCCGTGTCGTTTTTGAAGACCTTCAACGAGATCGTACACGCCGACTACCCCGGCATCATGACCTTCGCCGAGGAATCCACCTCCTGGCCCATGGTCTCGCGGCCCACCTACCTCGGCGGCTTGGGGTTCGGGTTCAAGTGGAATATGGGTTGGATGAACGACACGCTGGAATACTTCACCAAAGACCCCGTTTACCGCAAATATCACCACAACGACATCACCTTCTCGCTGATTTACGCCTTCACCGAGAACTTCATTCTGCCGTTCTCACACGACGAAGTCGTCCACGGCAAACGCAACCTGCTCAACAAGATGCCGGGCGACATGTGGCAAAAATTTGCCAACTTACGGACCTTGTACGCCTACATGTTCGCGCATCCCGGCAAGAAACTGTTGTTTATGGGGACCGAATTCGGGCAATGGGACGAATGGAACTGCTTCCAGAGTCTCGACTGGCACCTTATGCAACACGAACCGCACCAGAAACTCCATTCCATGGTGCGCGAACTGAACAAGCTGACCCGCACCTTGCCGGCTTTTTATGTCCATGACGATTCCTGGGACGGCTTCGAATGGATCGACTTCCATGACAGCGACCAAAGCCTGATCAGTTTTGTACGCAAAGGACGCAGTCCGGAAGAGGCGATCGTCTGCTTGTTCAACTTCACCCCGACACCGCGCGAAGGCTACCGCGTCGGCGTGCCGCAGCCGGGCGTTTACCGCGAAATATTCAACAGCGATTCCGAGCTGTTCTGGGGCGGTAATATCGGGAACTTGGGCACGGTCCCCTCCAACGACATCCCTTGGCAAGGCCATCCCCACTCCATCTTAATCACCGTGCCGCCCCTGGCCGGCATCTATTTCCAGTTGGACCAAGCCGCAGGCATGTAATCACCTTTCCTTGTTCGGTGAACGCGAACGGTGGATGGATTCAAGAACCTCTCCCCGTAGTCCGTAGTCGTCGCCGTAGTCGTCAACCCGTTCCCTTATCGTCGTTTTAACGAAAAATGCACCCAGTGTATAAATAGCGTGGGGCCGTGGGTGCTGGGGACTACGTGTGGGTGGGCTAGGTGTTTAAGCTTGGTCCGCACTTAACCGCCACCCTTACGCGGTTACGCTTAACCGCCCAACTTAACCGCCTGTCCCCAGCTGCTGGCTACGGGATTATCGATGAAGTGGTTCGTTTAAGTGTGTCCGACTAAGTGTGGCGCGTAAGGGTAAAGGGGACACGGGCTGTCCAGCGCCCTATAGCGCGCGTGGGTATCGGCGCGGCAGGCCCGCCCCCCACCAAACCCCCAAAAATAAGTTATTTTTTTGTGCATTTTGTGCTTGCCAAATTATTTTGGGGGGGGTAGCCTGAGCCTAAATAGTAGGAATGTGGGTGGCCCACCAACGCCCCACAGAGCGAAAAGCGGTTAAAAAAAGGAGACAGCAAATGAGAACGAAAAGACAGAATGGTCTGCAACAAGGCGCAACATTGATGTTGGCGGTGGCGATTGC
>PWVE01000015.1 GCA_003562335.1 PVC group bacterium | reverse complement strand
GGATGGAGGTCAAAATGGATGAACAACTCCCGGTCAGGCCCCAAGTGGGCACTCAAGAGGGTAGGCAAGGGGTCGTCCCCGGGCTTTCTCCCCGCAGCGTAATACAAAAGCAAGGGGTGCGCGGATGGGCTTGGCTGGCCCCGGTTGTTCCCTCAATGCGAAGGACCTGTTGCTGGGCGGCATTCAAGGTGAGATAGGGACCGGACTCGTCATGGCCCCAGGGATTGCCTTCAACGTTATGAAGCTCCCCGCTTACGTCCCGGCCCGAATGGTCGGCCGCCGTCAGTCCCTCGGTTTCGCTCAAAGGCAGCCAGCCGCTGACGGGCTCGTCATCGCTGATCTCATCATAGTCAAGCACCGTCGGCCACCCCACGGACGGGCTGCGCATGGAAATGAACAAGGCTTCCATCTCCTCAACGATGTCGGGATGTTGTGACGCAATATTATTCGATTCGCCGATATCAACGGAGAGATCATAGAGCTCCGTGGACGAGGGCGGGTCACGTCGCACCGCCTTCCATTTTCCCCGGCGGATGGCTTGCTGGAATAGGCCTTCATGCAATTCAAAATAGATAGGGCGATCGACGAGTTCGGGTTGTTCCTGGCCCAGCAATGTCGGCAACACGCTCACGCCGTCGATGTCGGGTGGCGGCGTAGCCCCCGCCGCATCCGCCAGCGTGGGCAGCACATCTGCAAAGGACCAGGCGACCGTGCTGACGGTACCCGGCGGAACGTTGCCCGGTCCCCACACCAGCATCGGTGTGCGAATACCGCCTTCGTACAGGTCGCGTTTGCGGCCGCGCAACGGGCCGGAACTGTCGAATACGTTATCGTAGCGGTTGGCCGCGCCGTTATCGGAACAGAAAAATACCAACGTGTTGTCGTCTATATTCAGATCCCGCAATAGCTGCAGCATGCGGCCCATATCGTAATCCAGCAAGGTGACCATGGAGGCGTACACCTGCTGCTGTTGGGTCCAACCCTGATTCTGGGTGTAGGGCGCCAGCTCGGGAATTTGAAACCGGTCATGCGGCAGGGTGTAGGGAAGGTAGAGAAAGAACGGATCATTCGCGGCCGTATGGCGTTCAATGAAATCGAACGCAAAATCGGTAAAGAGATGATGGGCATAGTGCTCTTCGTTAACAAAATCTGTTCTGGTTCCGGTATTACCCGGAAGATCCTCTTTGACCTGATCGCGCCACATGAAAGCGGGATAGTGCGAGTGCGCTTGGCGTTGATTCAGCAGTCCGTACCATTCGTCAAAACCCTGCAGGTTCGGGATGCCCGTGGTGCCTTCCTCGCCCAAGCCCCACTTGCCCGTGATCCCGGTCACATAGCCGGCGTCCCGCAACACCTCAGCTACCGTGACGTCCTCCAACTCAAGCGGTACGCGCCAGACGCCATACGGATCCTGTACGCTTGAGGGCGACCGGCCACTGTCCGAGTTCGCGCGAACGCGGGTATTGCCGGTGTGCAGGCCCGTCATCAGCACACTGCGCGCGGGCGCGCACACGGCCTCCGCATACACGTCGGTAAAGAGGATGCCTTCAGCCGCCATCTGGTCCAGATGCGGCGTTTGAATATGTTGCTGCCCATAGACACCCAAGTCCCCGTAGCCCAGATCATCCACCATCACAAAGATGATATTGGGCTTGTGTTCCGGTTCCGCTTGCGTGAGGGGGACCGCGGATAAGGCGGTGACAGCCGTTACCGCGTGCAGCCAGTTCTGTTTCGCCTTCATCTGTTTTACGTTCCGTTTCATCGTCACCCTCCTATCCTAACGCTGGCATATGCCCGCAACCCAAGCCATGTCGGAAGTTTCAGGCGCTTACAAAACCCGTCGCGGCATGGGCGTCCCGCCCATGATGCACAGGCATGATGCCTGTGCCCACTTGGCGTAGCTGAAGTTTTTTTCAAGAACATCCTGGAAAGAAACTCACAGCAACGGACAGCGCACAACCCGGATGTAGACGACCATCAGGCCAAGCACTTAATCAAATCAACCAAGATGACGACGCCGGCGAAGCATCAGCACGAGGGCCGCCCCGATGCCAAGCAACACGACACTGCCCGGCTCGGGCACCAGCGCCACGATCTCGCTGCTGGTGAGAGCGCTGTCGTAAAGCCGAACGTCGTCCATCAGCCCCTCGAAGCGGCGGCTATTATCTGAGTTGTCGAGCACGGAAGATCCGAGGCGGAAATCGCCCTCGGAGCCGGTATCGATGGTTTGACTGTTGGTAGAAGTGATCGCCTCGGACACCCCGTTGACGTACAATGTGGCGTCCTCTGCTCCGCCGGATGCCCACGTCACAGCCACGTGGTGCCACTCGCCATCATTAAGGTTGGTCGTCCCTACAATGAAACCCCCTTGGACTTCCAGTCTCAATTGGCCATCGTCCAGGCGCAAGTCGAAGCGTGCTCCGTCATCCCCTGTTGATGTCCCCTCTCTTCCCCATGAAACCAATGTAGCGTGGCTCGATTGGCCCGTAGCGGTAGAATTTATCCAGAGCGCCACCGTGCGTGCCTGCGTGCCGGTGATGCCCTTGTACCCCGCCATCGTGATGGAGTTATCAGAGTCGTTACTACCCCCAGCGAACTTGGCCGCAGATGTGGTGGTATATCCTAAGGTAAAAGGCGGCAGATTACTGGTTTCCCAAGACACATCATTCCCCAGCGTGCCGTCCTCACTGCCGACAGCATCCGCAGTGGTGGTTCCCTCGCCTTCATTCAATTTCCAGTGGTGGATGAGATTCGCATGCGCGAAGATCCCGGTTCCTAACACGCTGACAACCACCAACCCGAACATAATCTTATTGAACGTCCACATCTCGAACTCCTTTCCTGTGTAACTACTCAGGTACCCGCCCGCGGCGGGCGTGCACCTGAGGGAATGGGCCCCATCCAATTCCAACCTCTGAAGCATAGAGTGCCCCCTCACCGAACGCAAGTGAAAGAAATGCGCCCGTTCAGGTGCTCCTGAATCGGTGGACGCGTACGCCGACGACTACGGTGGACGATGGGGGGATT
>PWVE01000228.1 GCA_003562335.1 PVC group bacterium | reverse complement strand
TAGGGACTGAACGTTTACTCTTGAACCTCGAACCTCGAACCTAATATTGAATAAAAGGTATTAAATTATGAAACTTCCTGTTAATTTTTACAAGCCACTGGCCACAGGTGCCCCACAGCCCGTGCGTGAATTGCCGATTCGCCCCGAACGCATGGTGCATTTTTTCCCGCCGCATATTGAAAAAATCCGCGCCCGGTTGCCGGATACCGCCGCTCGGGTCGATGTACTGTGCGGTAATCTGGAAGACGCCATTCCGCTGGACGCCAAAGAAGCGGCCCGCCAAGGCTTTATTCAAGCCATCAGTACGCTTAATGCCCCCAATACCGCCCTCTGGGTGCGGGTTAATGCGCTGAACAGTCCGTGGATACTCGACGATATCGAGCAGATCGTCAAAGCGGTGGGGGATCGGCTGGATGTGATTATGCTGCCTAAGGTCGAAGGGCCATGGGATATTCATTTTGCTGACCAGTACCTCGCCCTTTTGGAAGCCCGTTACCAGATCCAAAAGCCGATTTTGCTGCATGCCTTGCTGGAAACCGCTCAGGGCGTGAAGAATGTTGAGGAGATTGCCGGTGCCAGTCCACGGATGCACGGCATGAGTCTAGGCCCGGCGGATTTGGCCGCTTCACGGGGCATGAAAACCACCCGCGTCGGCGGTGGCCATCCCGGTTATGGCGTGCTCACCGATCCGGTTGAGGGGCAAAGCGAGCGGGCATTTTATCAGCAAGACCTGTGGCATTACACCGTGGCCCGCATGGTTGATGCCTGTGTGGCTCATGGGATTCGGGCGTTTTACGGCCCCTTCGGTGATATTAGAGACGAAGCGGCTTGTGAGTCCCAGTTCCGCAACGCCTTTTTAATGGGGTGTAGCGGGGCATGGTCGCTGGCACCGAATCAGATCGACATTGCCCGACGGGTGTTCAGCCCTGATGCCAAGGAAGTTCGCTTCGCCCTGCGGATTCTGGAGGCCATGCCCGATGGCGCCGGTGTGGCCATGATTGACGGCAAAATGCAGGACGATGCCACTTGGAAGCAGGCGAAAGTGATTGTCGATTTGGCGACCTTAGTGGCCAAAAAAGATCCCGAACTGGCTGAGGCGTATGGCTTGGCCTAGGAGACAGGGGTAATGAGTAATAAAACCAAACCCGGTCATTTCTTCGAGGATTTTTATCTCGGCCAGGAGCTGATCCACGCCACCCCGCGCACCGTGACCGAGGGCGATGTGGCCTTGTACACGGCGCTGTTCGGTTCGCGCTTTGCGCTGAATTCGTCGACGCCGTTTGCGCAAACCTTGGGGCTGGCACAGGCCCCCATCGACAGCCTGCTGGCGTTTCACATCGTGTTCGGTAAAACCGTGGCGGATATTTCCCTGAATGCGGTGGCCAATCTCGGCTACGCCGCCGGGCGCTTCGGCGCTCCGGTGTATCCCGGCGATACCCTCAGCACCCGCTCGACGGTGATCGGCCTGCGCCAAAACCGCGACGGCAAAACCGGGGTGGTGTATGTGCGCTCCATCGGAGTCAATCAGCGCCACGAGCCGGTGGTGGATTATATCCGCTGGGTGATGGTGCGTAAGCGCAACCTGGATCTCCCCGCGCCGGAAGTGGTCGTGCCTGAGTTGCCGGAGGGAGTGGACACCGGCCAACTGACCGTACCTTATCGCCTCACCGCACCCTATGATACGGATTTAGCCGGTAGTGAACATCTGTGGGAGGATTACGCTGTCGGCGAGCGGATTGATCATGTCGATGGCATCACCATCGAAGAAGCTGAACACATGCTGGCCACCCGTTTGTATCAAAACACGGCCAAAGTCCATTTTAATCAGCATGTGGAACGCGACGGGCGGTTTGGACGGCGGATTATCTACGGCGGCCATATCATCAGTCTGGCGCGGGCGATTTCCTTTAATGGGCTGGCTAATGCCTTAAGCATCGCGGCGATCAATGGCGGGCGACATACGAGTCCGACCTTTGCCGGCGATACCCTGTATGCATGGTCAGAAATCCTCGACCGGCAAGCGCTGCCGGACACGGCGGATTTTGGGGCACTGCGGATACGCACGGTGGCGCTTAAAGACCGCGCAGCCCATGATTTCCCGTATAAAGATGCCGCCGGGGCTTATGATCCGGCGGTGGTGCTGGATTTTGACTATACGGTGTTAATGCCACGCCAGGGCCATTAAACATAACCGTTTTAACCCTCACTACCAGCGTGCGCCGCCTGGCACGGCACACGCTGCGTGGTTATAGCCGTTCGCCTTGATTACCGGACTTCTGTTGATACCGTGTAGATCGGGGCTATTCCGTCACCCGTAAGCCATCGACGGCATTCGGTAAACGGGTGGTGATGATGCGATCACCGGGGTTTAACTCCGCACTGCTGACCAGTAACCGCACTTCGCCGTCGGCGGATTGCCATTCACCGATCCGTTCAACCTGCAGCGCCCGCATTCGTTGTTCCTCCAGGCGATAGACCCGATCCGTGCCGTACAGCGCCTCAAACGGCAGCGCGACCACGGGGTCGCGAACGGGTAATTCAAGACGCAGGCTGACAAAGCGTCCTAAGGACAGTTCGGAACGCGGATTGACAATCTCAAACAGCGCCTCGACCCCAGCGCCGCTGGCGCTACCGGCTAAACCGCGTAACATTAAGGTCAGACGGTGCCCATCGACATCGGCCTGCGCCGACAGCGGGATAGCCTGCGCCAGTGCCGTTTCCACCGTCGCCAGATAGCGGGTCGGCAAAGTGGCCCGGACTTCCAGCGCGCTGAGGTCAAACAATTCGATCAAGGTCTCGCCCACCCGTACCCGATCACCGGATGCGACGGCAATCTGGGTAATGCGTGCCGGAAACGACGCGGTATAGTGACTCCGCTGCTGGTCTAACTCAGTGCTGGCCAACAGGGCGGCACTGCGCCGCAGTCGCGCCTGCAACTGCGCCATACGCGCCTCGAACTCGGTCAGAGCGGCTTGGCGATTGCTGACCGTCAGGCGCTGTTGTTCCAACACCCGCTGGGCTTCATCCAGCGCGGCCTGGGAGC
>PWVE01000204.1 GCA_003562335.1 PVC group bacterium | reverse complement strand
CCCGTACACTTTGGTCGGATTTCGTCGGGTCCACACCCAACCGAAACGCAATCTCCGCCGTCTCATCGAATTTGGCCACGGGATTTTCTTTCAAAAAGGTCAGGGCCGCATCCAGCTCGTGTTCGGTCTTTCGATCCAGCTTGTCGGCCGCCGCCCGATATTTTTTACCATGTACGCTCATTAGTCCACCACCTCAACTCCCATACTACGTGCGGTTCCGGCGATAATCCGGACCGCCTGGTCCATCTCAGCGGCATTCAGATCCTTCTCTTTCGTCTTCGCAATTTCCTCCAATTGCGCGCGGGTCACCTTCCCTACCTTGTCGCGATTCGGCACAGCGGCCCCTTTCGCGATACCTGCCGCCTTCTTCAGCAAGGTCGCGGCCGGCGGACTCTTGGTAATAAAGGTAAACGACTTGTCTTGGTAGACGGTAATCACCACCGGGATAACCAAGCCGCTTTGCGCCTGCGTGGCGGCGTTGAATTCCTTGCAGAACTGCATGATGTTCACGCCCTGTTGCCCAAGCGCAGGACCGACCGGCGGTGCCGGGTTGGCCTGGCCTGCAGGAATCTGCAGCTTAATCTGACCTGTTACTTTTTTTGCCATGATCTGAACGTCCTCTTACGCCTCGCGGTCCACCTGCCAATACTCCAGCTCCACCGGAGCGGAGCGACCAAAAATGGAGACCGATACCTTTAGCTTCCCTTTTTCCGGATCGACCTCTTCAATAATGCCGCTGAAACTGACAAACGGGCCGTCATTAATTTTAACGGTTTCACCCGGCTCAAACTGTACCTTGGGCTTAACCTTCTCTTTCTTCTCCTCAATCTGATTCAGGATGGTATCCACTTCCTGCTGCTTCAGCGGGGCCGGCTTATCGCCACCCACAAACCCGATCACCCCTGGTGTTTCCTGGGTGAAATACCATGTCCGCTCGTTCAACGCCCGCTGCTCGTCATACAATTCCATGTTGACCAACAGGTAGCCGGGAAAAAATTTACGGACCGTCGTGGTCTTCTTGCCCTGCTTGACCTCAGAAACTTTTTCGGTTGGAATCAGGATCTCTTCGATGAGTCCCCCCATCTCCTCAAGCTCCAACCGCCGTTCCATGCTTTCCTTGGCCTTGTTTTCCTGACCGGAAAGCGTCTGTACTACAAACCATTCTTTAGGCATACATCACCGTAGTTTACCGCAGGACCTTAGCGGATAATGAGGCCCATCAACTGCATCAGCAGACCATCACTAATACCCACAAACGTCGCCAGCAATAAGCAGGACACAATCACCACCACCGTCGACTCCAGCAGTTCGGAGCGTTCCGGCCAGCTGCACTTCGCCAACTCCACCCGCACCTCTTCAAGAAAAGCACGCGTCCCGGTCACCCATTGTCCTACTTTGTTCATATCCCGTTCCTCTCTTGCGGGTCACCGCATTCCAGCACCAACCCGATCCTCCGCAAACTGGCAGGCCAGGAGGGACTCGAACCCCCAACACCCGGTTTTGGAGACCGGTGCTCTGCCAAATTGAGCTACTGGCCTACGGCGAATAAATCGCACCACCGATTCCCAAAATCCGCCACCCACCGACCATCGAAGTTCAGGGTTGCTGACAACGTGGCAGCGGGGAAACGGACAAACCGGCGGGACGGTCGCTATGCGCCGTCCCGCCCATTATCGTTATCGACTTATTCCGTGATCTCAATCACACGTCCCGCGCCGACGGTCCGCCCGCCTTCACGAATCGCGAAACGCATTGTTTTTTCCATAGCGATCGGCGTAATCAGCTTGACGTCCATGCTGACGTTATCGCCCGGCATGACCATCTCAACGCCTTCCGGCAACTCAATGTCGCCGGTCACATCCGTTGTCCGGAAGTAGAACTGCGGACGATACCCCTTGAAGAACGGAGTATGACGACCACCTTCCTCCTTGCTCAACACGTAGACTTCCGCCTTGAACGAGGTGTGCGGGGTAATCGTGCCCGGGGCGGCCAGCACCTGACCGCGCTCCACATCCTCTTTCTTGGTGCCGCGCAGCAAGCAACCGACATTGTCGCCCGCTTCACCCTGGTCCAGCAACTTGCGGAACATTTCCACGCCGGTCACCGTCGTCTTCACCGTCGGGCGCAGCCCTACGATTTCCACCTCGCCGCCGACCTTGATCACACCGCGCTCAATACGACCGGTGACCACCGTCCCCCGACCTTCAATCGAGAACACGTCTTCGATCGGCATCAGGAACGGCTGATCAATAGCGCGAACCGGCTCTTCCACAAAGCTGTCCAACGCGTCCATCAAGTCCTGAATGCACTTCGCTTCCGGCGCATCCGGACTGTCCGCTTGCACGGCCGCCAACGCGGCCCCGCGCACGATCGGCGTATCATCGCCGGGGAAGTCGTACTTATCCAGCAATTCGCGGATTTCCAGTTCCACCAAATCCAGCAGCTCGGGATCATCGACCGTGTCCACCTTGTTCAGGAACACCACGATCGCAGGCACACCAACCTGGCGGGCCAACAGAATGTGCTCGCGCGTCTGCGGCATCGGCCCGTCGGCCGCGCTCACCACCAGAATCGCGCCGTCCATCTGAGCAGCACCCGTGATCATGTTTTTCACGTAATCCGCGTGACCCGGACAGTCGACGTGCGCGTAGTGGCGCTTGTCCGACTGATACTCCACGTGCGAAGTCGCAATCGTCAAAATCTTCGTCGAATCGCGGCGTCCCTGGCTTTCCGAAGCCTTGGCTACCTCGTCGTACGAGATATAATTGGACAACCCCTTGGCGGACTGCACCTTCGTGATCGCCGCCGTCAACGTTGTTTTACCATGATCCACGTGACCAATGGTACCCACGTTTACGTGCGGTTTTGTTCGTTCAAATTTCTCCTTAGCCATGTTCTTCCTCCGTTACCTTTTGTTACCCGTACTTTACACTAAAACCGGACAGCCTGCCCGTGCCCCTGGAGCCCACGAGCGGGATCGAACCGCTGACCTCGTCCTTACCAAGGACGTGCTCTGCCAACTGAGCTACGTGGGCGTCACCCCAAATT
>PWVE01000173.1 GCA_003562335.1 PVC group bacterium | reverse complement strand
GAAGCCTCTGGCTGAGCCGGGAGCACGGGCAGGACTGCGTTCCGTGCGTGCACGGTTCATAGACCAATCACGTTCAGCGGCTCACCGTGACGGTTCGCCCTACCGTCTGCCGCTTTGGTCAGTCCCCGCGCGGGTAGGGCGAAGCCTCTGGCTGAGCCGGGAGCACGGGCAGGACTATGTTCCGTGCGTGTACAGATCATAGACCAATCACGCTCGGCGGCTCACCGGGCCGCCTCCGCCAGGCTACGGCGGGCCAAGGACGGTTCGCCCTACCAATCGTCTACCGTCTATCCATTATTATTCCCGACAACCGAAAAGAAGAAAACACCCGCTCGCAGTAATCACATTATATTGCTATCCTTGTGGCATGATGAATCGTTCAACCAATTATTCAACCCGCAAGAAACTGCCGCATGAAATACCTGGTTGGGTGCGGGATGGCGAACGCTATTTTATCACGGTCAATGCACAGGACCGCCAACACAACGAGTTGTGTTCCGGTGGGCGAGCGGAAGCGCTGTTGAAGAGTATTGCGGCGTATGAGGCGCTTGGGAAGTGGTGGATACATGTGATGGTGATCATGCCCGACCACGTCCATATGATAGCGACGTTCACCAAGCAGCATGGGATCAAACCAGTAATTTCGGCATGGAAAGGGTATCAGGCGCGTACGTTGGGCATCCGCTGGCAATCCGATTATTTCGAACACCGGTTGCGCAATACTGCGGAGTTTTCAGAAAAGGCACATTACATCCGGCTGAATCCCGTTCGCAAACAGTTGGTTTTAGAATGGACCGAATGGCCATACCTATTTCAGCGCGGCGATTGGGTGGCGCGTCTGTCATAACCTGCAAGGGTAGGGCGAAGCCTCTGGCTGAGCCGGGAGCACGGGCAGGACTGCGTTCCGTGCGTGCACGGATCATAGACCAATCACGCTCAGCGGCTCACCGTGACGGTTCGCCCTACCGTCTGCCGCTTTGGTCAGTCCCTGCAAGGGTAGGGCGAAGCCTCTGGCTGAGCCGGGAGCACGGGCAGGACTACGTTCCGTGCGTGTACAGATCATAGACCAATCACGCTCAGCGGCTCACCGTGACGGTTCGCCCTACCAATCCCGTCCATCCCGCAGGGGCGGTAAATTTGCGACGCCGATGCCTGCGGGCGCTATAAGGTTACCGACCACCGTTTCCAAGGCTTGGAATACACCCCGTATTTCACTTCCAACGATTGGAAAAAATCGCCCCAAAACTTCCAAGGCCTGGATAACACAGTCCAAACACGTTCCAAGCCTGACTTCCTCGTTGCCTCTAAATTCTTTTGTAAGTTGTTGACCCTGTGTGCGCGGTTGGTCTAGATTTCGGTTCATGTCAGCTGTCATTAAACATATCCGGGTTCGTTCCCGGCCCAAACGCACCCTTGAAATCACGGATGAGCTGCAACAAGTGCTGGCGGACAGCGGTGCGCGCGACGGCTTGTTGACGGTTTTTTGTCGCCATACCAGCTGTAGTCTCGTGATCATGGAAAACGCCGACCCCTCGGCACGCGTCGATTTAGAGGGCTTTCTGGAACGCCTGGTGCCGCCCGACGACCCGCACTACACGCATACCCTGGAAGGACCCGACGACATGCCGAGCCATATCAAAATGGCCCTGACCCGCACCCATGAAGCCATTCCCTTTGCCGACGGGCGGCTGCTACTGGGCACCTGGCAGGGCGTGTTCCTGTGGGAACACCGCGCCATGGCCCACCAGCGCGAACTCGTCGTTCATATCCAGTAACCAAGCACGTGAAGACTGCTGTAATGGGTGAGGAGCACATATGATGAAGCCAAATATATTGTATATCCATTCACATGACACAGGGCGTTATATTCAGCCTTACGGTCATGCGGTGGCGACGCCGAATCTACAGCAGCTGGCTGAAGAGGGGGTATTATTCCGCAAAAACTTCTGCGTGCAGCCAACGTGCAGTCCGAGCCGTGCCGCTTTACTGACGGGATGTTATCCACACGAAAATGGGATGACGGGGCTCGCCCATCGCGGGTTTGCATTACACGACTACGGCCAGCATATGGTCCATACCTTGCGTCAGGCGGGTTACAAGTCGGCCTTGGCCGGTGTGCAGCACATTGCTGAGCCCACGGCGGACCAAGCGCCCTGGCAGGTCATCGGGTATGACCGCTGGTGTGGGGATGACGGGCAAAAGGGAGCTATTGATTTTCTTTCAGAGCGCCATGATCAACCCTTCTTCCTGGCGGTCGGTTTCCACGAAACGCACCGCGCATTTCCGTCGTTGGCTGAATCGCCCGACGATCCCCGCTATTGTCTGCCGCCAGCCGCTTTACCGGATACGCCCGAGACACGGGCGGATATGACGCGTTATAAAGCTTCGGCGCGCATATTGGACCAAAAGATTGGCGCGGTGCTGGCGGCATTGGAGCGCAGTGGGCAGGCCAACAACACGCTGGTGATTTGTACGACCGATCATGGTATTCCCTTCCCGCAGATGAAGTGCAACCTCACCGATCACGGCATTGGCGTGATGCTGATGATGCGTGGTCCCGGCGGCTTTAGCGGAGGAAAAATCGTTGATGAAATGACCAGTCATCTCGATATCTTTCCCACGATTTGCGAGGCAGTAGGTCTGGAAAAACCCGCTTGGCTACGCGGAAAATCGCTCGTACCGCTGGTTAAGAATGAACCGTCGGAACTTCATGATATGCTATTTTTTGAAGTCAGCTTTCATGTGGCCTATGAGCCTATGCGGGCGGCACGAACCAAGCGCTGGAAATACATCAGGCGCTTTGGCGACCGCGTGACACCCGTGCTGGCAAATTGCGATGGCAGCGAGAGCAAGCGGATGCTGCTGGAGCATGGGTGGCAAGGGAAACCCATCGAGCAAGAAATGCTGTACGACTTGAGATTTGATCCCAACGAAGGCCGGAATCTGGCACAGGACCCCTTGCACGTGGAGGTCTTGCATGAGCTGCGTTCCGGCCTGGAACGCTGGATGCGTGAGACCAACGACCCTTTGTTAGCGGGTGCGATGCCCGTGCCCGCTGGAGCCAAGCTGGACGCTCCGGACTGTATTAAACCCAGTGAGGAAATGGGAAATGCGGGCTAGCCCGGGTGGATTTCTTGGACATCGAGGCCGAGGGCGCGCAGGGCGCGGGTGGTGGAGGGACCGACGGAAAGCCAGTGGCGGGGTTGTTCGATTTCTTCCGGATAGTGGTCGAAGTAAATCTTTACGGTGGAGGTGCTGGTGAAGAGCACACGACCGAAGGGACGGTCGGGTAACGGTCGACGCGGCACGGGGGTGTTGTCGTAAAACATTTCCGGGACGGCTTCGATACCGACGGTGCGTAGCGTGGCTTGTCGCTCGGTGGTGGGGGCGACACTGGAACAGGGATATAGATAACGACCGGCGGGGACGGCGGGTGGTTCTGCGACGAGCTCGGATATACCGCCGTAACTGTCGACGGCCGCGTCGGCGCGTAACCCGTAGCACTGCAATTCGGCCGCTGTGGCGGGGCCGACGGCGAGAAGCTTTTTGTCGGCGAGGGTGCGGGCGTCGCCGTCGGCTAAAACGGTTTCCATGAAACAGCGGACGGCAATGCGCGAGGGGAACAAGATGCCGTTAACCTCCGGGGCGTGACGAGCCCAGGCCGTGCGGCGCTCGTCGAGCGGGCGCGGTGTAAGCTGCAATAAGGGCCAATGGATGAGCGGGCCGTGGCGCAGGAAGTGGTCGGGGTCGCTGCCGACAAACAGGGTGGGGGCGGTGACGGCGTGTGGGCGCGGGCCGACGAGAAAGATGGCGGGACGGCGTACTTCGCCCTGGCCCATGTCTTGGAGCGCAATGGTGCGAATGGCCTCGTCCTCATGACCAAGCCGTTCGCCGATGACGACGTCGGTGGTGGGGCTCCAACCGGCGTCCAGCAGGCGTTGGGCGGTTTGCCGCGCTTTGGTGACGTTCATGTAGATGGCAATGTTGCCCGCGCCCGGTGGGGGCAAAGGGGCGGGCGGTTCGCCGGGTTTCTCGTGGCCGGATAACAAGTGAAGGTGACCGCCATCCCCGCGATGGGTGAGCGGGGCGAGGGCGTGGGCACTGGCAACTTGGGCGGCGGTGAGACTGGGTACGAGGTCGACCCGTATGTTCCACGCTTCGAGGAAAGCGAGTTGTTCGTGGGCGTGCGCGAAAATTAATGGATCGCCGCCTTGCAAGCGTACGACCAGTTGACCCTGTTCGGCGGCGTACAAGAGGTGTCGATGGATTTCGCTTTGGGGCGTGGAGGCTTTGCCGCCCGCCTTGCCGACGGCAATGGCTTTATGCTGGATTTGAGCCTTGATCGCTGGGGGCAGCAGGTGGTCGTGCACGACGCAATCGGCTTGTTCGAGATAAGTCCGCGCCCGTTCGCCCAGCAGGGTGGGATCCGCCGGGCAACCGACGATGGCGACCGGCCCGGCGGTGCGCCGTACATCGAGCGGGCGCAGGGCATTCAGCAAATCGCGATGCTCAGCGCGCACGACCAAGGCGAGCCGGCCTTGTTGCGGGGCGGGGTCGATCGGCAGGTAGTGATCGATGCGATCCTGCAGGCCGAGGCGTTCGAGGGCGCAGGCGGCGATGATGACGGCGTCGTAGTCGCCGTTATCCAGCTGGGCGAGACGTTGTTCGATGGTGCCGCGGATGGAACGGGTGGCGGCTTGCGGATAGTGCGCGGCCACGGCGGCGATACGGCCGGGACTGCTGGTACCGATGGTCTGGATGGTTTCGCGGGTTGTTCCGGGGCGCAGGACCATGGCGTCGCGGATATCGCGCGCGGGCAACAGGGCGGCTATGGCGAGGGCCGGATCGAGCGTTTGCGGCAGATCTTTGGCGGAGTGAACGGCGATATCGGCGGCGTGATTTAACAGGGCCTGGTCGAGGTCGCGGGTAAAGAAGTCGTCGGGGATCGATGCGTCGGTCAGGGGCCGGATCAGGTCGCGGTCCCCGGGCGATTGGCAGGTGGTGAGGTCGATTTGCCAGGCGGGTTGAATCCGCGTGATGGCGGCGACGGCTTCGGCGGCTTGCACTTGGGCGAGTCGACTGGACCGGCTGAGTACGGTGTAACGGGTATCAGGGGGTGTCAGTGTGTGGGGCATCGTTATCAAATTCGGCTTGTATGGCGTCGTCAATCAACTGCTGCATGGCGGTTTGGTTGTCCTGTTGAATAGCCTGCAATAGGCGCGGGTCACGTGCCAAGTCAATCAGCATTTGCATGCGGCGGCGGCCGGGCGGACAGGCGCGGCGCGCTTCGGCCATTAGCTCGGCGGCGTGGTTCCAGCCTGCGCCGAGTGCCTCTTCCAGCCAACGGCGCAATGTGCCGGACACGGCGGGCGTTTGGCCGCCGCTGATAATGGCGATACACAAGGGGCCACGCTCGATGATGGCGGGATAATGGACATCGCAGTAGGGCAGCTTATCCATAGCGTTCAGCGGGATGCGCCGCTGCTTGCACCATTGGCCTAGGGTGGCGGCCAGTGTTTCGTCGGTGGTGGAATCAATCACGAGATCGGCGTGGGCCACGTCGGCGACGGTGCAGGGGCGGTCGTGCAATTCCACCCGGTCATCGTCGCGGGCGAGTTGGCGGATTTCGTCGGTCAGGTCATTTTCCGCCTGGGCGGTCATGATGATTTTGGCCCAGTCATACGCGCGGGCGGTGCGCAGGCGGTCGGCCCCCAGCGCGCCGCCGCCGACCAGCAGCAGGCACCGGCCGGTGGTCACCATGGCCAGCGGGAATGCAGGATGTTTGGGCATGATTTCGTTTAGATCGCGTATTCCACAAATTCCGGTTTGGGCGGTTCCACGGGTGGCGCTTCGATCATACCGGCGGCGACGGTTTGGTGCGAGACTTCATCGACGAGCACGAACGAGCCGGTATGCCGGTTGCGCGCGTAGCCATCGAAGATCAGCGGGGCGGTGGTGCGCAGGGTTACGCGCCCAATCTCGTTCAGGGCCAGGGGTCCAGCTTCGGGTTCGTGGGTCAGGGCCTGGATATCCACCCGGTAATGCTGGTGCCGGATCATGGCCCGCACGGTGTGTGTGTTGTGTTGCAGGATATATTTGCGGCGCGGGTCGAGCGGTTGTTGGTCCATCCAGCACAGCATGGCGTCAAACGCGCTTTCCACGTGGGGCGGGTTGTCCGGGGCCACGATCATATCGCCGCGGCTGATATCGATTTCGTCTTCCAGTTGCAGCGTCACCGACATGGGCGCGTAGGCCACGTCCAGTGCGCCGTCGAGCGTGTGAATCGATTTGATGCGGGAGGTGCGACCGGAAGGAAGGGCCAGCACCGGATCGCCCACGCGAAAGACGCCGCCTGCGATCTGGCCGGCGAACCCGCGGAAGTCGGGATGTTCCGCCGTGCGCGGACGAATCACGTACTGGACCGGGAATCGGCCGTCGACCAGATTACGGTCGTTGGCGATGTAGACTTCTTCCAGATGGTTTAAGAGCGTGGGACCATCGTACCATGGCATGCGGGCGGAGCGGGTGACGATATTATCGCCTTTCAACGCGCTGGCCGGAATGAACGTGATATCCCGCGTAGAGAGGCGCGTGGCGAAATCCGAAAAATCCGTTTCGATTTTGCGGAACACGTCCTCTTCGAAATCCACCAGGTCCATCTTGTTCACGCAGACCAAGAGATGTGGGATGCCGAGCAGGGCCGCGAGGTAGGCGTGGCGCCGCGTTTGTTCGATCACACCCTTGCGGGCATCGATCAGGATCACGGCCAGGTTGGCGGTGGACGCGCCGGTGACCATGTTGCGGGTGTACTGCACGTGGCCGGGCGTGTCGGCTACGATGAATTTGCGGCGCGGGGTGGCGAAGTAGCGGTAGGCCACATCGATGGTGATGCTCTGTTCCCGTTCCGCGCGCAGGCCGTCGGTTAGGTTGGCCAGGTTCACCTCGCCGCCGCCGGTCAAGTCCGCCGAGCGTTGCAGGGCTTCCATTTGATCTTCCAGAATGGATTTGCTGTCGTGCAGCAGGCGTCCGATCAAAGTGCTTTTGCCGTCATCCACACTACCGGCGGTAGTGAAGCGCAGCAGTTCGGTGCGGGGGCCTGTAGGTGAAGTTGTGTCGTGATGATCCATTAGAAATACCCTTCTTTCTTGCGGTCCTCCATGGCCGCTTCTGAGCGTTTATCGTCGGCGCGGCTGCCGCGTTCGGTGACGCGGGCGGCGGCGACTTCGGCAATGATGTCTTCCACGGTGGCGGCTTCGGACGTGATGCAGCCGGTGCAGGAAATATCGCCGATGGTGCGCACGCGCACGTTTAACGTTTGTGGTTCCTCGTTCTTCTTCAGCGGCAGTAAGTCGCTGACCGGCAACCATTGATTATCGCGGCGCACCACTTGGCGTTCGTGGGAAAAATAGATGGAAGGCAGTTCCAGTGATTCGCGGGCGATGTATTGCCAGACGTCCATTTCCGTCCAATTGCTGAGCGGAAAGACGCGCATATGTTCGTCCGGATGAATGTGTCCATTATACAGGTTCCAGAGTTCCGGACGTTGGTTTTTGGGGTCCCACTGGCCGAACGCGTCGCGGAACGAGAACACCCGTTCCTTCGCGCGCGCTTTTTCCTCATCGCGCCGGGCGCCGCCGATGGCGCAGTCGAACCGGAATTCCTCGATGGCCGCCAGCAAGGTCGGGATTTGCAGGCGGTTGCGGCTTGTTTCGCCCGGAACGGGGCGGGCGATACCGGCGGCAATGGCGTCCTCCACCGTACGCACAATTAATTTTGCGTTCAGTTCCTGGGCGCGGCGATCGCGGAACTCGATCAATTCCGGAAAATTATGGCCGGTATCGATGTTAAGCAGCGGGAACGGGATGCGGGCGGGGTGAAACGCCTTTTCCGCCAGCCGCAGCAGGCAGATCGAGTCCTTGCCACCCGAGAACATCAAGGTCGGCCGCTCGAACAGCGCGGCGACTTCCCGCATAATCTGGATCGCTTCCGCCTCCAGCATTTGCAGGTGCGAGAAGGGGTATGTTTCTGGTTTAGTTGTTTCCACGGTAACTCCTTGGCGAAGAATGCAGTCCGCATTCCTTATGTTCCGGTTCTTCCCACCACCAACGGCCTGCGCGTTCGTCCTCGCCCGGTTGTACCGCCCGGGTGCAGGGGGCACAGCCGATCGAGGGGTAACCTTGGTCGTGCAATGTGTTGTAGGGAATAGCGTGTTCACGCACGTACGTCCAGACCTCGTCGAGCGTCCAGTCGGCCAGCGGATTGAATTTCCAGATCCCGTCGTGGGCCGGGTCCGGTTCCAGCACGGTCAGGCCGGCGCGCGTGATGCTTTGGGCGCGGCGCTGGCCGGTCATCCAGGCGGCGCGGCCGGTCAGCGCGCGCTTCAGGGGCTCCACTTTGCGAATGCCGCAGCAGGTCTTGCGGTTCTCAACCGACGCGCGAAACGAGAACAGGCCTTTGGTCCGCTCCAGTTCTTCCACCGCCGATGCTTGGGGAAAATACCATTCGATTTCCACGCCGTAGTGTTGCCGGACGCGCTCCGCGCATTCGTAGGTTTCTTCCGGCAAGCGCCCCGTGTCCAGGGCAAAGATATGCGGCTGTTCGGTCACGTTCGTGAGCAGGTGAATCAGCACCACGTCTTCCAGCCCGAAACTTGAAGCCAACGCCAAACCGGACCCAAAGCGTTCCGCCGCAAAGCGTACAACCGCCTGCGCATCGGCCTGGTCCACCGCCTGCCATCCTGCAGGAAACGGGTTTTTAAATGTGATATCCGACATAAACGAACCCATAAATCAACTAATTGTCTATAGGGTATTGCGGGTTTATAGGTGTGTCAACAAGAAATCTTGCAGCCTCGACTTTCACGCGGGGTTCAACATA
Source organism: PVC group bacterium (assembly GCA_003562335.1). Taxonomy (GTDB): domain Bacteria; phylum Verrucomicrobiota; class Kiritimatiellia; order SLAD01; family SLAD01; genus SLLF01. Next base: position 2,810 of record PWVE01000173.1, on the reverse strand, counting down.
CTATCGCCGTAAGCAATTGGCTGGGTGAGCGACATGAAAGCGTATTTATATGATATGGATGGAGTGCTGTGCGATTCTGAAGCGTTTATCGCCGAGGCCGCGTGCAGGTGGTTTAAGCAGCAGCACGGCGTGCCGGTTCAGCCGAGTGATTTCGAGCCGTTTGTGGGGACTGGTGAGGATCGTTATCTCGGGGGGGTTGCCGAAAAGTATGGGGTGCCGCTGAACCTGCCGCAGGATAAGCAGGACGTGTACGATATCTATGCGCGCATTGTGCCGGGCCGCATGACGCCGATTGCCGGGGTCATCCCGTTCATACGCGCGGTGCGGAACCAAGGTTGGCGCCAGGCGGTGGCTACGAGCGCGGACCCGTTCAAGATGAAGGTGAATTTGGCCGCGTTGGGGTTGCGGGCAGACGATTTTGATGCCTGCGTGACTGGCGCGGACGTGGAAAATAAGAAGCCGGCCCCCGATATCTTTCTGGAGGCCGCACGCGCCTGTGGGGTGGCACCGGAGGCGTGTACGGTTTTTGAGGACGCGGTTAATGGGGTAAAAGCCGCTAAAGCGGCTGGGATGCGGTGCGTGGCGATTGCTTCTTTCTTCACGCCGGAACTTCTGCGGACCGCAGGCGCGGATGATGTGTGGAACGATTTTTTGGGGAAACAACCATGGAGCTGAAAGACAAAAGAGTACTGGTGACCGGTGGCGCGATTCGTATCGGGCGGGCGATCTGCCTGGACCTGGCTAGACAAGGGGCACATATCTGTATCCACTATAATCGGTCGTACAATGAAGCGCTTGAGCTGCAATCGGAATTGGAGGACCTCGGCGTGGATGCTCATTTGGCCGAAGCGAATTTGATGACGGAGCTGGCCTGCCAGGAGCTTATGGAGCGGGCCATCGCGTTAATGGGCGGCGTGGACATCCTGATTAACAATGCTTCGGTATTCAACAAACAGACCATTGACGCCGCCGACATGGATGGCTGGATTGGTGAGCTGTGGCCCAATTTCTTTGCGCCGGTCCAGTTGATGCGGGCGTTTGCCGCCCAGGATTTGCCCGGTGCCATTGTCAACTTGCTGGATCGCCGCATTACCGGTAGGGACACGGAATGTGTACCCTACCTGATCAGCAAGAAAGCGTTAGCGGAAGTGACCCGGCTAGCCGCCTTGCACTATGCCCCGCGCATTAGGGTGAATGCGGTGGCCCCCGGAGCCGTTCTGCCGCCGCCCGGCGAGTCGGCATCCTATATCGCGGAAAAAGCCGGTCCCGTACCGTTGCAGCTGCAGGTTACCCCGGAAGATATCGCTCGCAGTGTGCGCTTTGTGCTGGAACAGGAACCCTTGACCGGGCAGATCATCTACGTGGACGGAGGACAACACCTATGAGTGATCGCATTTTTATACGCGACTTGGCCTTGCGCTGTATCATTGGAATCTATCCGGACGAGCGCCGCGAAAAACAGGATGTAATCATCAATGTGGTGCTGGCAGGCGACTTGGCCACGGCGGCGCAGTCGGATCAGATCGAGGACACCATTAATTACAAGACGATCAAGAAACAAATTGTAAAACTGGTGGAAGCCAGCGATTTCAATCTAATCGAGACCATGGCCGGTCGCATATTGGATATCTGCCTGACGGATCCGAAGGTGGAACAAGCCACCGTTACCATTGATAAGCCGGGCGCACTGCGCTTTGCACGTAGCGTGGCGGTTGAACTATCGCGCAGACGGGCCGCAGCGGGATGATTGCCCGTCGTATTCGCTTCCTCGTCCTGCGTGGCGGGGCGATCGGCGATTTCGTGGTCACCCTGCCGGCGCTGGCCGCGATTCGTGAGCGCTGGCCCGAAGCGTACATCGAGTGTATTGGTTATCCGAACATTGCCCAATTGGCGCAAATCGGAGGACTGGTGGGCCATGTGGGGTCGCTGGACAAAGCGGGGATCGCCCGGTTCTTTGCCAGTCTACCCTGCTTCACCAGCGCACAAGTCGACTTTATCCGCTCGTTCGACTTAGTGTTCTCGTACTTACACGATCGGAACGGGATGGTGCGTGAGAACCTTGAGCTGGCCGGTGCCAAACAGGTGATTTACGGGTCGCCACTCATTCCGGCGGACGTGCATGCGGTTGATCACTTGGTCAAGCCGCTGGAGTCCGTGGCCATTTATGCTCAAGGTGCCGAACCCCGTTTGCCGTGGCCGGACAGTGCCGATCCTCCGGTAACGGCCGACACGGCGGTGAGCCGGGACCGGGACGCGTACTGGGTGCTGCATACCGGCAGCGGTAGCCCGCGCAAGAATTGGCCTACGACCCATTTCTTGCAGGTCGCCGAACGCCTGGAGGCGGCCGGGCGCGGTACACCTTTGTTCCTACTGGGCGAGGCGGACGATATGGCCCGCCAAGCGTTGCAGGGATATGATCGCTCCCGGGTGCTGAGTGGGCTTGCGCTGCCGGAAGTCGCCGCTTGGCTGCGTCACGCGCGCGGCTATATCGGCAACGATTCGGGCATCACGCACTTGGCCGCCGCCCTGGGGACGCCGACCTGTGCCCTGTTCGGTCCCACGGACCCCGCGCAATGGGGGCCGCGCGGATCACATGTCCGGATTCTGCAGGCCCCGGACGGGAACTGGGAAGCCCTCACGCCCGACACGGTCTATTCGACTTGTTGAGCCTGGTCGCGCCGTGTGTTATGCTCGGCGTCATGTCCAAACCGGTAGCGCCAACAACCCCCCGTATCCAGATACTGTCCGACCACGTCGCCAATAAAATCGCGGCGGGCGAGGTCGTGGACCGGCCGGCCTCGGTGTTAAAG
>PWVE01000042.1 GCA_003562335.1 PVC group bacterium | reverse complement strand
TGGTCGCGCGCGCGCATCCTGGAAAAACTCGCCAGCCTGCCTGCGGGGTCGCTGCCGGACGATGCCGAACCCGCCCTCGGTCCCGACGCCACGGCACTGGGCCAGATCTTCTGGTACACACTGGAAGGCCGCGATCGCGACGACAACGTGACCGGCGGCTGGGATCTGCATGAGTTGCGCACGATCCAGGATTGGTACGTCCGCTACGGATTGCTGTCGGCAGAGGGCATCAGCGAAGTGGCTTCCATTGGCGGTTACGTGCAGGAATACCAGGTGGACGTTGATCCGGACGCGTTGCGCGCCCATAACGTCACCTTGCCGCAGGTATTCGAAGCCGTGCGCAAGAGCAATCTGGATGTTGGCGCCCGGGTGACGGAGATCAACCGGGTGGAATACATCGTGCGCGGTCGCGGATTTATCCGCTCGCTAGAAGATTTGGAAATGGCGACAGTGACCGTGGGCGAGGACCATGTCCCGATCCGTATCCGGGACGTGGCTACCGTCCAGCTCGGGCCGGCCCAGCGTCGCGGTGCGTTGACCAAGTTCGGGGCCGACGCCGTGGGCGGTGTGGTGGTGGTGCGGGAAGGCTTCAATCCGCTCCAAGCCATCCACAATGTCAAAGAGATGATCGACGAGATCAGTCCCGGACTGCCCTCCAAGGCCGTGGTGGATTGGACCCGAATCGACCGGGCCGGTTTGGACGCGTTTGCCGACGAACAGGGGATTGAAGCTTTTGCGGGTTCCGAATTGAATCAGGACGCATGGTTGAGCTGGTTGCGCGGTAATCCCCGTGAGGATTGGCCGGAGTGGATCACCTTGAGTCGGGTCGAGATCGTCCCGTTCTATGACCGGACCGACCTGATCTACGAAACATTGGCCACGCTCAACGACGCGCTGATCCAGCAGATACTGGTGACCGTTATCGTGGTCATCATCATGATCATGCACCTGCGCACGGCGGTCATCATAAGCTCGATGCTGCCGTTGGCGGTGCTGATGGCGTTCATTTTGATGAAACTCGTGGGCATAGACGCCAACGTGGTGGCGCTGGCCGGCATTGCCATCGCCATCGGGACCATTGTGGATATGGGCGTGATCGTCACGGAAAACGTGATTAAACATCTCGATGAGGCCGATCCGTCTGAGAGCCGGCTTGAGGTCGTGTATCGGGGGGCGACCGAGGTGAGTTCCGCTATCCTGACCGCGATCAGCACGACCGTCATCAGTTTTCTGCCGGTTTTCACGATGACGGGTGCGGAGGGCAAGATGTTCATCCCGCTGGCTTATACCAAGACCTTTGTGCTGGTCGCATCGGTCGCTGTGGCACTGATCGTGGTACCGGCCGTGGCGCATGTGTTGATCGCCGGACGGGTCAATTCCCGGCGGCTCATCAACGCACTACTTTTCGGACTGGGGCTGGTGGCTATTGTCATGGGCGGGGTGGGACTGGTTCGCGCCTGGCCGGCGGTATGGTGGACGGCCGTGGTCCTACTGGGGCTGGTGATTTATCATCTACTCGTCACGGATTTACCGTCATGGACGCAGCGGTGGTCGCCGCAACGGGTGGATGGCGCGCGCCGATTTTCGGCGGGCCTGCACCGGGCGGGTCGCTGGGGCGCGAGCGCGCTGGCCGTGCTGGCCATGGGCGTGATCCTGGCCCGGGTCTGGGAACCGCTCGGCCCGGCCTGCGGATTCATTCGGAACTTTATCTTTGTGGGTTTACTGGTCGGGGGCTTGCTCGGCCTCTTCCTGCTGCTTCAGCGCGCCTACGGGCGCATCCTGCGCTGGTGCCTGGCGCACAAGGCCGTGCTGCTTTCGTTACCGGTGATCCTGATTGCCCTCGGGTTGAGCGTCTGGCTTGGTTTTGACCGGACGTTTGGTTTCATTCCGCGCGCGTACGACAAACTGGGCGGGGACCCCGACACCATTCAACTTTCCAAACCTTGGACGGTTCTGCGACACGAGTTTCCTGGCCTTGGAAGAGAGTTCATGCCGCCGCTGGACGAAGGTTCGTTTCTCTGGATGCCGACGACCATGCCGCATGCCTCCATCGGCGAGGTGCTGGAGGTAATGAAATACCAGGACAAGGCGATGGCGGCCGTGCCCGAAGTGGACCTCGTTGTCGGCAAGCTGGGTCGCGCGGAAAGTGCACTCGATCCGGCCCCCGTTTCCATGATCGAAACGGTCATTCATTATAAACCTGAATTCAAAACGGACGACACGGGCCGTCGTATCAACTTTAAATATGACCGGCAAGCCGGGGAATTTGTGCGCGACGAGGAGGGCGAGTTGATTCCCGACCGGCGCGGTCGTCCGTACCGGCAGTGGCGGGATCATATTCAGCATCCGGACGATATCTGGGACGAGATTGTCCGCGCCGCCCGGATCCCAGGCACTACGTCCGCACCGAAACTGCAACCAATCGAAACCCGTCTCGTCATGTTGCAGACCGGTATGCGGGCCCCGATGGGGGTCAAGATTCGCGCGCCGGATTTGGAAACCCTTGATCGGATGGCGGTACAGATGGAGGCGCAGCTGCGGGAAGTACCGAACATTCGCGCTGAAACCGTCAACGCGGACCGCGTAGTCGGGAAACCTTATCTTGAGATCGACATCGACCGCGAAGCCATTGCGCGTTACGGGCTGAATATACTCGATGTGCAGCAGACCATCAGCGTAGCCATCGGCGGCATGACCGTCACCACCACCGTCGAAGGGCGCGAGCGTTTCCCGGTGCGCGTGCGGTACCCGCGCGAATTACGTAACGACATCGAGGATATGGGCAGGGTACTGGTCACGGCCGCAGACGGCACACAGGTACCGTTGCGTGAAGTCGCGGAGATCGAGTACGTGCGTGGTCCGCAGATGATCCGTAGTGAAGATACGTTTTTGACGGCGTACGTCACGTTCGGGGGGCAGCCGGGCATAGCCGAGGTGGACGTGGTTGAACAGGCCATTGCCCACCTCGATGCCGTGACTGAGTCGGGCGAGTGGGTGGTGCCGAGCGGGGTGAGCTGGACGTTCGCCGGCAGCTATGAGCATCAGTTACGGGCCATGGCCACGCTCCGCGTGGTGTTACCGCTGGCGCTGGGCATTATCTTTCTCATTCTCTATTTCCAGTTCCGGTCCGTGGGCACGACGTTGATTGTGTTCAGCGGCATTGCCGTGGCGTGGTCCGGTGGGTTCGTCATGATCTGGCTTTACGGCCAGGAATGGTTCGGCGATTTCCATGTGTTCGGCGTCAACATGCGCGACCTCTTCCAGTTGCAACCGATCAATTTGAGTGTGGCGGTGTGGGTTGGATTTCTGGCGCTGTTCGGGATTGCCGTGGATGACGGGGTCGTCTTGGCCACCTACTTGAAGCAGAGTTTTGAGCAGCGCCGCACCACCACCGTTAAAGAATTGCGCGAAGCCACCGTCAAGGCCGGTTTGCGCCGGGTGCGACCGTGCCTGATCACCTCCGCCACCACCATCCTCGCGCTTTTGCCCGTGCTCACCTCGACGGGCCGCGGCGCGGATATCATGATCCCCATGGCCATCCCCAGCGTCGGCGGCATGAGCATCGTGATCATCTCCATGTTCATCGTGCCGGTTCTTTATTGCTTGGGTCAGGAGATCCAGCTTCGGTTTAAGTGGGGGCCGTACAAGGACGATGCCCAGTGATTGGTTGTAGGCCAGCCTTATATGGCTGGCGGGAATTTGGGAAGCCGCCGTTTTTGGAACGGAAGAGGAACCACGAAAATCACGAAGCAACACGAAAAAGTGAACCGTCATATTTCGTGCATTTCGTGTGTTTGGTGGTTTGCCCGCTCGATGAAACGACGGACACATGCGCCGTCGCCGAGCCGCTGGCGGCACGAGGAGGTTCAACCCAGCAACGGTGGCCGACCTGCAACCGTCATCAGATTTCTAGCGGATCGCCGAGCAGCCAGGCGGCGGCGGATTGCCACACGAGGGGCGCGGGCAGTTTTTCGACCGGCGGCTGGCTGTCGTAGGTCAGTAGAATGGCCGTTGCGGACGGTTTGGCTTCAACTGCACTGACCAGTGCCCGGATCTCACGGTTTCGAGTGTGCGTCCCCAAAGACAATATTGCGCCAGAATAGTCGATGCTGTATTCTGCGAGTGAGGAGGGAGAAAACACTATGACTATGACGTTGCATCTGGAAACCATGACCATTGCGGACAAGCTACAGGCGATGGAGCTCATTTGGGATGATCTTCTCCGATCTGCAGAACAGGTGCCGTCCCCGGCTTGGCACGGTGATGTTCTCCGTGCCCGTAAAGCACGGGTCCGGGAGGGTAAAGCGCACTACGCCGATTGGGCGGAGGCCAAGCAACGAATCAGAGAGCAGACTCAGTGAAAGTCGAGATTCTCGACGAAGCAGAACGGGATTTGGTTAGTGAATTTCGTTTCTATCTGGATTGCCGTCGGGATCCCGCATGGATAACGGAGCGGCTATCTTCTTGAGCTTGAGGGGTTGAAAGGCGAGATGACACCGCCCGTTTAAGGGCGGCCTATAACGGCGGGATGTCTGCAAGGTGAATGGTTGTAGGCCAGCCCTCTGCGGCTGGCGGGAATACGGGAGGCCGCCGCTTTTGGAACGGAAAATGAACCACGAAGAACACGAACGTACACGAAAAAGTGAACCGTCATATTTCGTGCATTTCGTGTGTTTGGTGGTTTGCCCGCTCAATGAAACGACAGACACATGCGCCTTCGCCGAGCCTCCGGCGGCATGAGGAGCTTTGGCAATGATGGTAGCGCTCGACACCAACCGGTACCGCGATTTCTGTGAGGGGGTTGAGGAGGCCGTGCATGTGTTGCGTTCGGCAGAGCGGAGATGGATGCCGTTCCCCGGCAGCGCCGAACTAGACGTTTTTCGGTGGTCGTCCGTTCCACTTACGCGCCAGCGGCATGATTTCGGCGGCGGGCCGTTGTTCACTGAGTAGCCGCGCCATGACCCGCATATACGGATCAACGTGCGTGAAGAATTTTTTGTAACCGGCGCACAGATAGTTCAGGCCCGGCTCACCCGAAGGCGTGTTGATAAAACGGTGTTTAGGGCACTCCCCGTTGCAGGCAAAACGCACCGGGCATTCCCTGCAGTAACGGGGTAGGGTGTCCAATTTGTCCGCACCAAATTTAGTTTGCTGTGGCGAGTTCACCATCGCGGTCAACGATTGGTTCATTAGATTGCCCAGCTTATATTTGGGATAGACAAAATGATCGCACGAATAGAGGTCCCCGTTATGTTCCAACGCTACCGCCCGCCCGCATTTTTCCGCAAACACGCAGAGTGCCGAGCCCATCCCGGCCCAGTTGCCGAGTGATACATCGAACATTTGCACAAACGTCTGGCCCACGTCCTGCTTGACCCATTCATTAAAGATTTTGATTAAGAAATCCCCGTAAGTTGTGGGCAGGACACTCCAGGGTGTGACCATCGAGAATTCGCCGTGTGGATCGTCCAAGTCCGGCGGAGTGGCCAGATCCAGTCCCATCTTCTTGGCTTCCTCGTCCGGCTTGCGCTCAACCAACGGAATAAATTGCAGGTAGGTGGATCCAATGGACTTCAAGAAGCGATAAACTTTGAGCGGGTGCTTGGAATTCTTGCGATTAACCACCGTCAGGGTGTTGTACTCCACCTTGTGCTTTTGCAGGAAGTCCAGGCCGCGCATCACCCGGTCAAACGTCGGACGTTGCCGCTTATCCACGCGGTAGGCATCGTGCAACTCGGCCGGGCCGTCCACGCTGAGTCCAACCAGAAAGCCGTGATTGGCCAGAAACTCACACCATTCATCATTCAGCAGTGTCCCGTTGGTCTGGAAAGCGTTTTGAATGGGGCGACCGTCACTATATTCCCGTTGCAAGGCAACAACCCGACGGAAAAAATCAACCCCCAGCAGGGTAGGTTCACCGCCTTGCCAGGCAAACAAAACTTCGGGACTACTTTGCGACTGAATAAATTCGCGGATATATTTGTCCAGCAACGAGTTGGACATCCGGAATTTTTCCGTCCGCCCAAATAATTTCTCCTTTTCCAGGTAAAAGCAGTAGGTACAATCAAGGTTGCAGATCGGTCCTACCGGCTTGGTCATAACGTGAAAAGGCCTGCTTTGCCAAGGTGATGGCTTGGATGTGGATGTGGTAGTCATAGGGCATTACCCTACGACCATAGCCGGGAAATGCAAGACCGGACTTTTCAACACATTGACAGCGAGTGGATTGAAAGCCTATACTGCGGCACTTTCCGGGAGGACGATTAACTTATGCCGACGTATGACTATGAATGCCTGCAGTGCGGGCACAACTTTGAGCTGTTTCACGGAATAACCGCTCCGCTTCCGCCTTGTCCTGAGTGCGGTCAACAAGTGCGCCGCAAAATCGGCACGGGAGCCGGTTTGTTATTTAAAGGTTCAGGCTACTATATTACAGACTATCGTAGTGATAGCTACAAAAAGGCCTCAAAAGCGGAACAGGCCGACGCAGCCCCCAAGGCCAAGGACAAGGCGAAAACCGACGCCAAAGCCGCGCCAGCGGCGTCGGCCAAGAAGTCGGCGGCCCCCACCAAGAGTGCGACATGAAAACAACGGTTAAATGTACCCGCTGTGGTAAACACAACGACGTCGCCCGGATATTCTGTACACACTGTGGCACCAAGCTGTCGGTCGACAAGGTGAAGTTTGGAGAAACCGGTTGGTGGGTTCGCATTAGCCGGTGGTTCACGAAGCTATTGCGATGGGCCATGTTTTTGGCTCTGTGTGCGCTATTGGTCCTGTTGCTATGGGCTCCGGATCCGGCTGGCGAAATGGGTGATGAGAGCGAAGGTCAAGCCGCCTTTGACAAATTGGCGGACCTTTACGAGCTTATCCAAATGAACGGCCGGGGGGCGCGGGCTTTTTCCGAGCGGGAAGCCAACGCGTACGTGATCGAACTGATACAGGATGCCGTGCCGCCGCTGGAGGGATCTGCGCTACAGATGCAGTTGGAGGTTATCAATTTTCGCTTTCAGCCCGATTCCGTGGTAGTACAGGTAAACGCCGCTTGGCGCGGCATTACGCTGGCGCATTCCGTCACGGGCGTGCCGGTGATTGAAGATGGCGCGTTTCGCCTGGAGGTGCAGCAGGCGCAGTTGGGTAGGATCCCGATGCCGGCACGCTTGCACCAGCTAGTCACGCAGCGGATCGTGCCGGTTTTTGCGTCGATGGAACGGGAACAGGCCGTGCTGGATAATATTAGCGCGGCGGAGCTGCGCGCTGGAGCGGTGCGGCTGACAGTGGGCGAACCCCCGTCTCAGAGGCAGCCGCAATGATACACCCCCTGCGTATGGCACCGACGGACCACGACGACCGCTAGCCACTATGCGGGCGGTGATTCAACGTTCCGGCCCCGCTGAGGTCGAAGTGGACGGCGAGGTGATTGGACGCATTGCCCACGGTGCTGTGGTGCTGGTGGCCATCGCGCACGACGATACGCGCCAAATAGCCATTGACTTGGCGGGTAAAATCGCGCGGTTGCGTATATATGACGATGCCAGCGGACGGTTGAATGCGGCGATTGGTGAGGTAGGCGGAGCCTTCCTGGTGATAAGTCAGTTTACCTTGTATGGAGATTGCCGTAAGGGCAATCGTCCCAGTTTTATTGAGTCGGCCCCGCCCGCGCAGGCCGAGACACTGTATAACGCGTTTGTGGAGGCCTTGCAGGCAACCGGACATCACGTGGAATCCGGTCGCTTTCAGGCGCACATGAAGGTACGCTTGGAAAACGACGGTCCGGTAACACTGATCGTCGAACGCCGCGCGTGACGAAGGTAATGTGAAGGGAATACGTCGCGTACAGGGAGGGATGGCAGAGTGGTCGATTGCACCGGTCTTGAAAACCGGCGAGCCGCAAGGCTCCGTGGGTTCGAATCCCACTCCCTCCGCCAAGTACGCGGAGTGAAAGGCAATCGATATGGCCGTAACAGCAGACAAAGTGCCGACCAGGCGTTTCGGACGGACAGAGATTCAAATGCCGGTGTTTTCCTGCGGCGGTATGCGCTATCAACAGTCGTGGAAGGATTGTGCGCCGGAGGAAATTGAGGCCGATCGGCAGCGCACACTGGCCGACGCTATCGCCCAATCACTGGACTACGGAATCAACCATATCGAGACGGCCCGCGGATACGGTACGTCGGAATGGCAGTTGGGCCGTGTATTGCCGAACTATCCGCGCGAACAGTTAATCGTCCAAACCAAGATCGGCCCGAAGGATTCGGCCGACGAATTTCTCGAAGTCTTTGAAACCTCCATGCAGAATCTGCAACTGGAATATGTGGACTTGCTGGGGGTGCATGGCATTAATACGGACGCGTTGCTGGAAAAGACCGTGCGGCCCGACGGGATGTGGACCGCGATTGAAGAACTGCAACGCACCCAGCGTATCCGGCGCGTTGGTTTTTCCACGCACGGCCCGACCAACGTAATTGTAAGCGCGATTGAAACCGGATTGTTCGACTACGTGAATGTGCACTGGTACTACGTAAACCCGTTCACCTGGCCGGCCATTGAGGCCGCCCGGTGCCAGGATATGGGCGTGTTCATCATTAGTCCCAATGACAAAGGGGGGCGGCTGTACGAGCCCAGCGAAAAGATGACGACCTTGTGCGCGCCACTGACCCCGATGCAGTTTAATGACCAATACTGTCTGCGCCACCCGGAAGTGCATACCTTGAGCTTGGGCGCCGCGCAGGCCAGCGACTTTGCGGAACATGTCGAAGGCGTGGAACATGTGGCCCAACATCCTGAATGGCTGGCACAAGCCGAAGAACGCGTATGGGCGGCCTTGCTGGAAACGCATGGCCCGGAATGGATGAACCTTTGGCATCGTGGCTTGCCGGACTGGGAGGATGTCCCCGGCCACGTGAATGTCTTCGAAATTTTGCGCCTATGGACGTACGCCACCGCCCTGGATTTAACGGCATGGGCTAAAATGCGCTATAACCTGTTGGGGCAGGGGGATCACTGGTTCCCCGGCCAAAACGCTGTGGACTTCAATGAAAAAGCCCTGGATGGCCTGCTCAAAGATCATCCTTTCCGGCAACGGATTCCCGCCGTCTTACGCGAGGCCCACGCCGCCTTCTTCGAAGCGCCGGTTGAGCGGGAAAGCCGGGGAGGGTGAAGTGTGGCAAGTGGCGAGTGACATTTTCCATTGTCGCTTGTGCCGGAACAAAGTACCCTCTGACCTCAAGCGTCGGTAAACCTTTAACCCGGAGAATACGCCATGTATCGCGACAACCCGTTGAAGCAGCTGTCATGGGAAGACTATCAAAAGCTATCGGTCAACGAACGTGCACCGCTCTTTTTGCGCAACGAGAAACCGTACCACGCGCTGTTTGCGCAGCAGTACAATCGCCCCATCGTCGAACGGGTCTGCGAACTGGCCACTCGCATCCGCAAAATTGCCAAGACACGCGGCGGCATGCGTTTTCTGCAGGATCTGCTCGCGGAAAAGCGGGCCATGCTCTATTTCTCGCAACCGTCCACCCGCACGTTTCTGTCGTTCTACGCCTCGTGCCAAATCCTGGGCATCAAAACCGCGGAGGTCCGTGACACGGCCACGTCCAGCGAGATCAAGGGGGAATCGCAGGAAGATTCCGTCCGTACGTTCAGTTCCTACTTTGATCTACTCATCATGCGCCACCCCACCAAGGGGTTTGCCGAACGCATTGCCTGGCTGCTGTCGAATTCCGAGCGGCCGGTACCGGTGATGAACGCCGGGTCCGGCGCGGATCAACACCCGACGCAGGCCTTGTTGGACATGTATACGCTGCAACGCAGCTTTGAAAAACGGGGCGGGATTGACGGCAAACATATCGCCTTCGTCGGCGATCTGGCACGGGGCCGTACCGTGCGTTCGTTGGCCGCGCTACTGCGGCATTTCGACGGGGTAAAGGCTTATTTTGTCGCCCCCGACGCGCTGCAAATCGGGTCGGACATTCTACAGGTCCTCGACGAGGCCGGGATGGAATACGAAGTCACCACGGAATTCCAACCGGTCATCCCGCAGGCTGACGCCATTTACATGACGCGCATCCAGGACGAATGGGATCAAGCTCAGGAAAGCCGCCTGCTCGATACCAGCAACTATCACTTCACCGTTGATGATTTGGCAAAGCTCAAATCCGATGCCATCATCATGCACCCGCTCCCGCGCCGCAGCGAGATTGATCCGGAAGTCGACCGGGACCCGCGCGCGATGTACTGGCGGCAGGTCCGCAACGGTATGTGGGTCCGCACGGCCTTGATCTGTACCACCTTCGACCGGGACAATGAGGTTGACCGCTATTACGAGGACCTGATTAGGTAACGGTTTTTGTGGGAAAAGGGAGCAGACGATGTTGCATTTATTGACGTTAGCCGACTGGACACCGCAGCAGGTGGCCGGGGCACTGGATATGGCGGCAGCGATCAAGGCCGCGCCGCAGGAGTACGCGCAGACGTTTCACCGCAAGACGTTGCTGATGATCTTTGAGAAACCCAGTCTGCGCACCCGGTTGTCGTTCGAGACCGGGATGACGCAAATGGGCGGACACGCCATCTACTACGACACCCGCACCTCGCCGCTCGGTTCCGGCAAGGAATCGTTGGCGGACACCGCGCAAACATTCAGTCGCTACGTGGATATCGTCATGGCCCGCTTGTTCAAACACGTGGACTTGGAGGAAATGGCCCGCTACGCGCGTGTACCCATCATCAACGCCCTGACCGACCTGGCCCATCCGTGCCAGATCCTGGCGGATTTACAGACCATACGGGAGAAGAAAGGCCGCCTGGAAGGGTTGAAACTGGCGTACCTCGGTGACAGTAACAACAACGTGACGCATTCGCTGCTGGTGGGTTGTGCCTTGACCGGTATGCATATCGCGGTGGGGTGTCCGGATGATCCCGCCTACGCGCCGGACCCGGACGTGGTGCAGCGTGCCCAACAGGTGGCTGCCCAATCCGGCGCCACGATTCAAGTTGTGCACGAGGCCGCGGCGGCGGCCGTTGATGCGGATGTCGTCTATACCGATTCCTGGATGAGCTATCACGTGCCCGCAGAAGAAAAGGACAAACGCGTGGCCCTGTTTACGCCTTACCAAGTCAATGCCGGGGTGATGCAGCACGCCAAATCCGACGCGATCTTTATGAATTGCTTGCCGGCTATGCGCGGATTCGAGCAGACCGCGGAAGTGATCGACGGTCCGCAATCGGTGGTGTTCGACCAGGCCGAGAACCGTTTGCACGCGCAAAAAGCGGTGATGGTCACGCTGCTGCGGGAGCACGAACGTGATGGCGCCAGTGCCCACGCCTGAACCCGCCGAGGCAACAGCAAGCCGTCCGGTGCGCCGGATATTGGTGGTCAAGCTCAGCTCGCTGGGTGACCTTTTTCATGCGTTGCCTACCGTGCATGCCCTGCGGCAAGGCGGAGCGGTACAAGTGGATTGGGTGACCCAACCCGAGTACGCCAAGCTGGTCGACTGTTTCCCGGACGTCGACCGGGTCATTACCTTTCCGCGTCGCCAGTTCTTCCGCTCGTTCCGGCGGTTTGTGTGGGAGCTGCGGCAAGACACTTACGACCAGATCTTTGATTTTCAGGGCTTGTTTAAAAGCGCATTAGCCGCGCGCCTGGCACGCGGTGGACCGCGTGTCGGACCGTCATTTTATCGCGAAGGCGCGCGCCTGCTCTATGATCACGTCACCGGCCCGCGCAACAAGGAACGGCACGCCGTGGAGGAAATATGGGATGCCGTTGTGCAAGCCGGATTACCAGCGGCAGAACCGGTCTTCAATGTGCGGTTTCCGACGGTACCGGTCG
>PWVE01000113.1 GCA_003562335.1 PVC group bacterium | reverse complement strand
TTGTTTCCGGGTGTGGCTTTATTACGTTGGCCAGCCGGGGGCAAGCGTGGAACAGTGTTCCGCGCTTGCTCGGATCATGGACCTACCACGCTCGGCGGCTCGCGGGGACGCTCGCCCTCCCCACTCGTCGCCACTCGCCACTTCCCCCGTCACTCGCCACTTTCTGCGGCGGGTATCTGCAAGGCGACGTTGGCGAGGATACCGATCATGGCGACGCTCATGACCATGCTGGTGCCGCCGTAGCTGATGAAGGGCAAGGGCAATCCTTTGGTGGGCACGACGCCGGTGACGACCGCGATGTTCAGGGCGGCTTGCAGGGTTAACATCAGGGTGATGCCCAAGGCGAGTAACCGGCCAAACATGTCGGGCGCGCGCCAGGCAATGCGGATGCCGATGACGAATAGCGCGGCAAATAATCCGACGATCAGCCACGAGGCGGCAATGCCGAGTTCCTCGCCGATAATGGCGAATATGAAGTCGGTATGCGATTCCGGCAGGTAAAACCGCTTTTGCAAGCTCTGCCCGAGGCCGACGCCGCTCCAGCCCCCGATGACGAACGCGTACAAGGCACTGAGCAATTGGAAGGCCTCGGTATCCGCGTGGGCGTCGGGATCCAGAAACGCGAGCACGCGCCGCATACGGACCGGATTATGCATCACGGCCACGGCAAAGGCGATGGCACCAGCGGTACCGGTAACGATGAGATAGTGCAGGCGGGCACCACCGGCAAACATTAGCGCCAACCCCACGCCGCCTACCAGCAAGGCGGTGCCGAAGTCGGGGCCGGCGAAAACCAAGCCGGCCATGACTCCCAATAGGCCAAGCGGAACAACAAAACCGCGCCACCAATCCAGCATTAGGCGTGGTCCCTGCGATAGGTAGGCCGCCAACAGGGCAATGGTGGCCAATTTGGCTAATTCAGAGGGCTGAAACCGGACGAAACCGAAGTCCACCCAGCGATTGGCACCTCCGGCGCGCACGCCTAGCCACGGGGTATGCGTCAGCACCAGCAGCACGGCCGCTATCCCGGCCATGGTCCACGCAAGCTTGTGCCAGATCCGATAGTCAAGCCGTGAGGTGACGAATCCTGCGAGCAGCGCCACGGCAATGGCCACCGCCTGGCGCTTCACGAATACGTGGGCGTCGCCGAACTGTTGCAGCGCCAGTACGTGACTGGTGCTGGCCAACATGATGATGCCGATCGTTATCAGGATCAGCGTCAACCCGACCAGGGCACTGGCCGCTCGCCACATACGGATTTACATTCCCGAAGGAGGTACCAAAATGGTCTGGCCCGGCCGTAGGGACTCGTCACCCGTCAGGTTGTTGGCGCGCAGTAAGTCGTCTTTCAGAACCGCAAAATCCCGTGCAATCTGGTCCAACGTGTCGCCGGACCGGACGGTGTACGGGAAGGCGTCATCCAACGAAAGGTCGGGCTGGGCCGGTGCGGGGGACGGTGCTGCCTCTTCTTCGGGTTCGGCGGGTTCGGGTTCCGGTTCCGGACTGCGCGTGGTGCGCTCGGCGGGTGACCGCGTTTCCGTTACGCCGGGGATGATCAGTTCCTGTTCCGCCCGGATTGAATTCGGATCCGATATTTGATTCGCTTCCGCCAACTGGGCGGTGGTGACCCCGTGTTGCTGCGCGATGCGCGACAGGCTATCGCCGGGCCGCACCACATAGGTAGCGCCTTCCACAGCCGGTCGACGCGCAGCGGGCGCGGGTGTCGGGGCCGGGGCCGGCGTACGCGTGCGGGCGTGGGCCGGCAACAGCAATTGCTGACCAATCCGAATGGCGTTGGGGTCGGCCAACTGGTTCAAGTCCGCCAGCTCCGCCGTCGTCACCCCGTGCCGACTGGCGATGGTTGACAGGTTATCCCCGCGCCGCACTTCGTAGGTTTGCAGGTCGACGGCAGAAGGCATGGGCTCCGGATCAGCCGCCACCGGCGGTTGAAAGACGGGACTGGGCGCGGGCGCAACCGGCCGTTCATCAACGGCCACGTCGGTCGGCGGCATGGTGGGGGCCGGGGGCGGCTCGACCCGCGCCGTGCGGGTAACACCGCACCCTTGAATCATGACAATCGATCCCACTGCCACTACGTGCAACGTAACGACCACCGCGACTAATGCGGGGCCTTGAAAAAAGTTTTTCTTTTCCGTGCGTATTTTCATGAGTCTCCTCCAGGATTGTTGACTTTTGACGATCTACTATTTCCGGTTCGTTCGCGCACCCACTGTGCGAAGCGCTCACCGCGCTCCACATAGTTTCGGAACTGATCAAAACTGGCACAGCCGGGTGAAAGTAATATTACCTCACCACTGCACGCATCCGCCGTCGCTTCCTCAAGCGCGACCGGTAAGGTCCCGCTATGCCGACAAGCAACGGTCGGCGACCAGGCCGAGTACATCTGCTTGGCTACGTTTCCAATGCAGTATACACATTTTACCCGATCTTCCAATACTTCTTTTAACTTTTTGAAGCCGCCTTCCTTGGCTCGCCCACCGGCGATTAACCGGACCGGCCGATCTATCCGTTCGAGGGCAAAGCGCAGGGCGGCCAAATTGGTGGCCTTGGAATCGTTGATATAGGTGACCCCGTCGATCGTGCCCACCGGTTCCAACCGGTGCGGCAAAGGCTCGAAGTGCCGGGCCGCTTCCACGGCGGCCGCCGCGTCGTGGATAGCCCAATCGCCCATGCCCACCACCGCAGCCGCTACGGGCGTGCGCAGGGCCGGACCGCAGGCCTGCAAATCCGCCACACACCGGTCTTCGATATATACGCAAGAATCCGCATAGCGACAGCGGCAGTCCGTTGTTTCCCCGAACGTGTGCCAGTCAGGTGTCCCCCCACCCGCTTGCATGGTGGCCAACCATTCCGGCGGGACCCACGCGGCCATACCTGCGGACATGCGCGCGAAGAGCCGCGCCTTCAGGGCCGCGTACGCTTCAAAGGATGAATGCCGGTCCAGATGATTGGGGAACAGGTTGGTGAGGCAAGCCGCGTCGGGCCGCAAGGTCTGCACGGTTTCGAGCTGGAACGAGCTGACCTCCAGCACCCACCAGTCCGCCGCCGGTTCCTGCAACACGGCTTCACAGACGGACCGTCCATAGTTACCGGCGATAACCGCGCGCGTACCGTTGCCATTGAGAGCCTCCGCCAGCCACTTGACGGCGGTGCTTTTTCCGTTCGATCCGGTGACCGCCATTATCCGGCCTTTGATCCGGCGGGCGCCCCATTCCAACTCGGAAACCACTTCCGGCACCTGCTCGCGCGCGGTGCGTACCCATTCTGCATCTTCAGGAATCCCGGGACTGACCACCACCACGTCATAGTCCCCGGCCGGCCACAGTTCCTGGCCAAACCGGACCTCGACTGGTTGGTCTCGCCAGTCGGCGGGATTCCAATCCAAGGCCGCTGCCGATCGCTGATCGGCCAGCGTTACCTGCGCGCCTTCCGCCGCCAGCAGGCGCGCGGCCCCGCAACCGCTGATACCGGCGCCCAATACCAAGGCTGTTTTGACCGTACGCACCGCGTCACCGAATTTTCAGCGTGGCCAGCCCGATCAGGGCGCAAATGATCGACGCGATCCACAGGCGAATCGTGATGGTGGTTTCTACCAGCCCGATTTCGCGGCCGGCCTGTTCGGCCCGTTCTTTGGCCATTAACTCAAAATGATGATGAATGGGGGCGCACTTGAAGACGCGCCGCTTGGTGCGCTTGAACCAGGCCACCTGAATCAGCACGCTCACGGCCTCGACTACAAACACACCGCCTACAAAGATAAGCGTGAGTTCCATATTGATCAGGATGGCGACCATGGCGATCGCCCCGCCGAGGGCCAAGCTGCCGGTATCGCCCATGAACACCTTGGCCGGATAGCAATTGAACCACAGGAACCCGAGCCCGGCACCCAGCAGCGCACCGCAAAAGATGGCTAGTTCGCCACTATCCGGGATGAACGGCACCTGCAAGTAACCGGCAAAGATGGCGTGTCCCGCCACATAGGACAGGGCCAGATACGCCGCCGCCACGGTGTTGGTGCAACCAATTGCCAGCCCGTCCAGACCATCGGTTAAGTTGACCGCATTGGTGCAGCCCACCAGCACCAGCAACACAAACACCAGCACCCCGACCGCGCCCAAGTTGTGGATGGCCGGGTCTTTTAGAAAGGGCACCATGAGATGCCGTGACAGTTCGGCGGTGGCGCTCCAATTCAGCAGGATGGCCACGATCAGTATGGACCAGATCGCTTGGTACACTAATTTTTGCCGGGCGCTGAGCCCTTTCGATTGTTTGCGCGTGATTTTGAGATAGTCATCCCAAAACCCGATGGCGCCCATGTAGACGAAGGTCGTCAAGGCAATCCACACGAATCCGTTGGTCGGGATGGCCCACAAGAGAGTGGCCAACGTTGTGGCGCCAACGATCAGGATGCCGCCCATGGTCGGGGTCCCGGCCTTGGGCCCGTGAAAGTGATAGAGGGCCATGACTTCTTCTTTGCGGACTTGTTGACCGGCCTTGAGCCGGATCAGTTGACGAATGACCCACGGTCCCGCCCATAACGACACAAAGAAGGCTGTGCCGGCGGCGGCAAATGCGCGCACGGTGATGTATTGGAAAATGCGCAGCGGCGAATACCACTCCATTAAGTTGTGCAAATAATACAGCATATCAATTGTGCTCCCTGTCCCAGTGCTTCAATATGGATTCCAGCTTTTCCCCGCGCGAGGCTTTCAGTAAAACCACGTCACCGGGCTGCACCCGATCACGCAGACAAGCCGCCGCCTCATCGACGTCCGGGCAGGCCCAAAGCTGGTCAGGCTCCAAACCGGCCACGCGGGCACCTGCGGCTATAGCCTCGCCCCAGCGCCCAACGGTTACCACTCCGCCCCACGGAAAACCAGCCAGATAGCGGCCCAAGTCACGGTGGGCTTCCTCGGCCCCGGCTCCCAGTTCAAACATCCCGGCCAACACCAGCCATTTGCGGCCCGGCACCGTCATGTCCCGCAGCGCATCGACGGCGGCCCGCATGCTAACCGGATTGGCATTGTAGGCGTCATTAATAAAGGTGACACCATCCATTTCGTGTGGAATCCAGCGCATGGCGGGAGGTCGATACGCGGCCAAGCGGGTCGCCAGGCGTTCCGGTGCCAGTCCTTGTTCGCGGGCGACCGCTATTGCGCGCAGGGCGTTGTCGGCCACATAACGTCCCGGCAAGGGTAGCGGATAGTAGTGAACCGTACCGGTCCGCTTTTCCCTAACGGCCAATTGCGGGGTGGCACCGTTCTGCCATTCTCCATAATAATCGGCGTGGTCGGCTTGCAACGAGATATGCACAACCCGCTGTCCGCGCAGATGTTCGGCCAATACGGCGTAATAAGGATCGTCCAGCGACAGGACCGCCACGCCGCCCGGCGGCAATGCTTCCAACAAGGCGGCCTTTTCGTGCGCGATCGCGTCCACGTCCGGGAAGAACTCGAGGTGCGCAGGGCCGATCGGGGTGATGATCGCCCAAGCGGGTTGAATGAGGGCGCACAAGGGGGCCAATTCGCCGGGATGATTCATGCCCACCTCAAACACGCCGAACAAGGCGTCGGGCGACATTTGCAAGAGGCTCAGCGGCACGCCGAGGTCATTGTTCCAATTCAGGCGGGTCCGTGCGACGCCACCCAATTCACTCAGCAAATCCGCCGTCATCTCTTTGACGCTGGTTTTGCCCACGCTACCGGTGACGCCGATGACGGTACCGCGACAGCGCCCGCGATGGCCCCGCGCGCAGGCGGTCAACGCCGCGCGCGTGTCGGGCACGACCAGCAAGGGTAATGGCGGTTGCGTCACCTGTTCCGCGTACGTCGCGGCCACGAGAGCGGCACTGGCTTGGCGGGCAGCGGCTGCGGCGACAAAGTCATGGCCGTCGAAGCGGTCGCCTTTTATAGCCACATAGAGTTGGTCGGGTTGCACCGTACGGCTATCGGACGATACCCCGGCGATACGCGCCGGACCGCCACCTTGCCAGCGCCCATCGCACCAGCGCGCCAGCATATCCGGATCGAAGCACACGCTCATGACGCGTCGCTTGGGGTTAAGGCCGCACGCGCCACGTCCACATCGTCGAAAGGCACCACGGTGTGCGCAAACTCCTGGTATTTCTCGTGTCCTTTACCCGCGATCAACACCGTATCCCCCGGTGCCGCCGCGTCGATAGCCGCATGGATCGCGCGGGTGCGGTCCAGTTCCACGGTGTAATTGGTGGCCGCTTCGAACCCGGCGATAATCTCGTCGGCGATGGCTTGCGGGGCTTCGGAACGCGGGTTGTCCGCCGTGATAAAGGTGTGGTGGGCAAGACGGGCGGCTACAGCCCCCATCGGCGTGCGCTTGCCGTGATCGCGGTCGCCCCCGCAGCCGAACACCAGCCATAGGCGGCCCGGCGTGATTTCCGCCAGCATGGTGCATACGTTATGCAACGCGTCATCGGTATGCGCGTAATCCACGAACACTTGGAACGGCTGGCCTGCAGCGACCGGTTCCAACCGGCCCGGGACCGGAGGCATCTGCTCCAGGGCATGGGCCATGGGGGCCAGCGGCCAACCCAACGCGCCACCCGCCGTCAGTGCCGCCAACGCGTTATACACGTTGTACCGTCCCATTTGATTCAGGCGCAACGGGACCTCGCCCCACGGGGTCGTTACCACGCACTGCGAGCCGGTTGCGGTACAGCTGATATCGGCCGCCCGTACATCAGCCGCCGGGGCCAATCCGTACGTCCAGCCTGACGCATGATCGTCCGTTTGCCGCCATTCCTCGATCAACCGCTGACCGTAAGGGTCGTCGACGTTTATCACCGCCGCCGTGGGTTTGCCGGAATCGCCGTAGTCCGTGAAGAAGCGCCGCTTGGCCGTGAAGTACGCCTCCATGTCCCCGTGATAGTCCAAGTGATCGCGCGTCAGGTTTGTGAAGATCGCCACGTCGAACGCCACGCCTTTGACCCGTTGCTGGTCCAGGGCGTGCGACGACACTTCCAGTACCGCGTGGTCCGCGCCTGCGCGTTTGATTTCGCGGAGCAAGCGCTGAATATCCGGGGCCTCCGGCGTGGTCCGGCCGGCCGGGATCACGCGGTCGCCGATTTCATAGCGAACTGTTCCGATCAAACCAGTGCGCTTGTCCAAAGCCCGCGCCATTGCTTGCAGCATAAACGTGGTGGTGGTCTTGCCGTTGGTTCCGGTCACACCCAGGACGGTCAGGTCGGCGGACGGATTTTGGTAAAAGGCCGCCGCCAAATGCGCCAAGGCCAAACGCGCGTCGGGCACCGCCAGATACGGCACGCGACTGGTGACGCCGTCCTCTTCACCAATAATCAATGCGGCCCCGCGCTTGACGGCCTCCGCGACAAAAGCCTGACCGTCGTGACGGCGACCGGGAATGGCCACGAAACAGAAGCCGGGCTGGACCTGGCGGGAATCATAGGCCAACCCCTTTATTTCGCAGCGGGCCAACGCGGCGTTGTCCACCGACAAGCCCGCCGCCGCTACCCACGATTGCGCCTTCATGGCCCGGACCTCGCCCACATGGGTACTTCCGGTTCATCATTGCTCGGAATCCCCAGGTAGAGGACGGCCTGCTCGGCGATATCGCGAAAGATAGGGGCGGCCACTGCGCCACCGGTACGTTGGGGCTGGGGCTCGTCCACCACCACCACCATGCTGATTTCCGGGTCGTCGGCCGGCAGGAATCCGACGAACGAAGCGATGTTGAGCCGATCCGAGTAGCCGCCGGGAATCGGTTTCTGGGCCGTACCCGTTTTGCCGGCAATCGGATACCCGGCCAACTGGGCGCGGCGACCGGTCCCGCCCTCTTCCGTCACGCGCGCCATGAGCCGCGCCATTACACGCGCGGTGTCTGGCCGGATCGGTTGTCCGATGACTTCGGGGGTCCCGCGATGGATCGCGTGGCCATGGCGGTTCAACACCTCGCGCACCACGTAGGGCCGCATCAGCCGGCCTTCGTTCGCGATGGCGTTGACGGCGTTGAGCTGCTGCAGGGCGGTCACCGCGACTTCGTGGCCCATGGCAATGCGGGTTACGCTGATGGCGGACCAGCGCGAACGCGGATTCAGAATGCCGGCTTCTTCGCCCGGCAGGTCGATGCCGGTCAAGCGGCCCGTCCCGAATGCCCGCAGGTATTCTTCCAGCTTGGCTTCCGTCATTTTCAAGGCGATTTTGGCCGATCCAATGTTGCTCGATTTTTGGAGGACATCCGCGACGGAGAGGACGCCGTGCGGACTGTAATCCCGCAAGGGTCGGCCACGGTAATACCAGCGACCGTGTTCACAATCGATGAGTTCGTCCGGCGTGACCAAGCCCTCATTCAATGCAGCGGCAATCACGGCCACTTTGAAGGTGGAGCCCGGCTCGTAATTGTAGGAAATCGCCCGGTTCCGCCGTTCTTCGGCTGTGGACTGCGGAAATTCGTTCAGATCAAAGGCGGGACGCGACGCCATCGCCAGTATTTCACCGGTCGACACGCGCATCATGATGGCCCAGGCCGCCTGTCCCCCGTACTGTTCCAAGCCGGCGTCCAGCGCCGATTCCATCATGTACTGTAATTCCTGGTCCAGGGTCAGGTAGATATCATTGCCGGGCCGGGGCGGGATATCGATGTGCCGCCGGTTGTACACCTCGCGGCGACGCCCATCACGCTCACTGACGCGCAAACCGGTTATGCCGCGCAACGCCTGGTTGAAGTGTTGCTCCACCCCGGCGCTGCCCACGTCTTCATGATTCACGAAACCCAGCACATGGCACATCAAACCGCCCTGCACATAGTGCCGCGTCATGCGGTCCCGCATGAACACGCCGTCAAAGTTTAAGCGCGCGACTTGCTCCGCCACGTCATGGTGGACCCGACGCCGTATCGGCTCGTCCAAGCGGTGCGTTCGTTCCATGCGGGCCAGAATCATTTCCGGCTCCACTTCCAGGATGCGGGCCAGATGCGCTGCTATGAACGGGCCATGGCTGGTGGCCGCAATGGCTTGGGGATTAATCGAGATGTCTTTTACCGGCAAATCCATGGCCAGCACCTGGCCGCGCCGGTCCATGATCCGTCCGCGTTCCGCCGGGATCACGCGCTCCGTATGGCGAATCTGCAATACGCGTTCCTGCAGATCGACATTCGGTCCCAAATGCAAAAGGGCCAGACGAACGCCCAGCCCTGCAAACAGCGCTACCATGCCCACCGCAATGAAGGCGAGGCGGCCGCTATAGGTCGGAGTGCTCATTCATGCGCGTCTTAATGGACAGGGTCCAAACGCGCCACTTCGCCGTAGGCAATCGGCTCATCCAGACTGCCCGGACGCGCCAACTGCACCACCCGATGGTTCGGGGCCAGGGTCATATCAAGCCCGTGCCGCTTCACGGCCGCCCGCACCTGACTCAGAGTCCGCATTTGCGTCCACTTTAGCTGTTCGTCCAGCAATTGCTGCCGCGTTTGCAGTTGGCGCTGTTCCAGCCGCTGGATCCGCACACCGGCAGCTTCGCAGCGACCGTGCATCCAAAGGTAGGTCATGCTGGTCACGGTGACCATGACCAAAAACAGGGCCAACGGCACCGGAAAAACAAAACCTTGTGCCTGCTTCTTTTTGTTCCGTCTTCTACGTTTTCTCATGTCGGCATCCTTTCTACTATTCTCAACTTTGCTGACCGCGATCTTGGGTTCTGCTCCACTTCTTCAGGGGTCGGCAGTTGCGGTTTCCGCGTCACTCGACGCACGCGCGGCAGCGTGCCTGCCCAGCGCTGGCCACCGCCTTGCAGCGCTTCTTCCCGGCCGATATGCCGGGCGAAGCAGCGCTTCACCACGCGATCCTCCACGCTGTGATACGACAGCACCGCCACGCGCCCACCGGGTGCGACCAAGGCCAAGGCACCTTCCAGCCCGGCTTCAATCGCCTCCAGCTCACGGTTCACCGCCATACGCAACGCCATAAACGTGCGGGTGGCCGGGTGAATCCGGCCGCGCCGGCCACCGACGGCCGCCGCCACCACCCCGGCCAAATCCGCCGTGCGGGTGAACGGCTGCTGCGCGCGCCGCCGCGTGATCGCCCGTACAATCCGGTGGGCCGCCCGTTCCTCGCCGTACCGGCGCAGGATCGTGGTCAGCTCCGCCGGCGACGATTCATTCACCCACTCGGCGGCGGTCCGCGCTTCGCGCCGGTCCATCCGCATATCGAGCGGGCCATCGTGCCGGAAGCTGAATCCGCGTTCCGGGCGGTCCAACTGTTCCGATCTAACCCCCAAGTCAAAGAGCACTCCGTCTACCTCGTTGAAACCAGCGGCCCGTGCCGCTGGCTCCAACCCTTCAAAATTTATCGCCAACCACGTACATCGCTTCGCATCCACTCCCAGGCGGTGGGCCGCCTGCTGCAACGCCTGCGCGTCCCGATCCAACCCCAACAACCGACCTGCCCGGCCGCTGGCGGCCCATATCGCCGCCGTATGCCCGCCGTCGCCTACCGTCGCGTCCACGTAGCAACCGCCCGCGCGGACCCCCAGACCAGCCACCACTTCCGCCACCATCACCGGCGCATGCCGCGTCTCTTCCGACGCGCGGGCCGGCGGTGGCGGCTCCGGTTGCCTCAAAGCATGAAGCGACTCATCCATCCGTTCCGGGCCCGGTTCCGGGAGCGCATCTCAAAAAACGCGCGCCCGTCCGATGCACTGTTCCAGAGCTGGTAACGAATCGCCTCGTTCCGTTCCGGGACCGATAACCAGCGCTGCTCATCATTCAACGCGTCCACCGCCCCACTCACCTTTAAGTACTGCGCAATCCTACGCATGCTCATACTGCTATCGCCTCCCGTTGCTTGCTACTGCACCGTGCCATTAAAAACCGACGTAGCGGGCGGCTTCGCCCAACCCGTCCTGGCTCACTTTCCCTTCCATCTGTTGCCAGTGGTCCGGATCCCATATTTCAAATCCGTCAAACGTACCCACCAGCATGGCTTGCGAACCGATACCGGCAAAATCGAGGAGATCATCCTTCACCCGAATGCGACCCTGGCTATCCCAGGGCACCAGATCGGAGCGAGAGGCGAGTGTGCGGGCCAGTTGTCGACCCTTTTCATCCGCGATGGAAAGGTTGCGGAGCCTTGCCATACGCTGGGTTATTTCACGAGCGGGATAAACGCACAGGCACTTGTCGTTAACACCGGGGAGAACAAACAACCGCTTAGGCACACCCGCCAGCTCGCGCCAATCGGAAGGAATCGTCAGGCGTTTCTTGGTATCAAGCGTGTGCAGATACCGGCTGACAAACACGCCAGTGGCGTGATCTCCAGCTTGCATTATGTCACTTGACTCCATTTCACCTACTTCCTGCCCCACCTTAAACCACAATGCCCCACCACAAGTCAAACCCTTTTTTAATTTTTTTTACCTGCCCCGTTACGCCCGATATTTTAACTTGATTCTTTGGCTATCCGCTCGTAGAGTCCCGTTGTTTTTCACACAAGGAGAGGTTCAATATGGCAAAGGTTTGTACAATCTGTGGGAAAGGTCCCACCACTGGAAATCGGATTATTCGCAAGGGCTTGCCCAAGAAAAAAGGCGGCATTGGCCTGCATACCACGGGCATTTCAAGGCGACGGTTTCTGCCCAACCTGCAAAAGGTGAAGGTCGCTAACGGTAAGGGTGGACAACGTAGTCAATTAGTATGTGCCTCCTGCCTGAAGGCGGGTAAGGCCGATGCGGTATAACAAGCGCTAGACACGGCAGGTGTTACACGTACACGCTATTTAAAGCTATACAAAAGGGGTGGCATGCACGACGTCAAAGAAGTCAGCAAAGTTGAAATCAAATACGAAGGCCAGACATTAACCTACCCGGTCATTGAAGGTTCCGAGGGCGAGCGGGCCATTAACATGGGATCGCTACGTAAGGATACCAAGCTGATCAGCTACGATCCGGGCTTTGGCAATACG
>PWVE01000004.1 GCA_003562335.1 PVC group bacterium | reverse complement strand
CATCGAATATTCGGTGTGCGTTCTCTTACCACTTATTGGCTGGCCGATGGGGCTCCGCTGGGGAGCGGGTTGGCCACCCATCGTCTGGCTCCTGCTGGGGGTGCTGGGCCTGGCTTGGCGTCCGCTGCATATCGTGTGGAGCGGTGCCACCGGTGCCACCCTTAACCCCGTGCTGGGTCAAACCGGTAAAGTGCTGTTGGCCCTCGCCTTAAGCTTTACCTTTCTGATGATTTTGTTTATAATGTAGGGCATGAACGTTGGCTTGACCATGCACGAGTACCAGCTGCCACTGGTGTGTCCACTGCGACTGGCGGAAATTGAAGTCAGTGAACGCGACGGCTGGATTATCGAATTAACCGGCCCCAACGGCAACCGGGGGTACGGGGAGATTGCGCCGTTGCCCGGGCTGAGTCCCGAAAGTGAATTGGCCATGTTGGCCGACTGGGACGGCGAGCGGGTTGAGCCCCATCTTATCTCGCCTGCGGTAAGCTGCGGCTTGGACATGGCCTTCTGGAACTTGGGCGATCCGGAACTTATTCCTTCGCGCCTGCGCACATTACCGCCGCCCCGTGATCAATTGGAAGTCAGTGCCTTGTTGATCGGCGAAGTGGACCAAATGCTGCAGCAGCAACGGGCCGCTGCACGTGAAGGGTACCCCACGGTCAAAATCAAACTGGGGCGTCTGGACCCCGCCGCCGAAGTCGAAATGTTGAACACGATCAACCGTTATGCCCACGCGGAAACCCGATTCCGCCTGGACGCCAATCGTGCCTGGACACCCGACGATGCCGAAGCGTATCTTGGCGTGTTGTCTGAAATGAACGTGGAATACGTCGAAGAGCCCTTTGCCAACCCGCGCGCATCCCTGGCTTGGTCCGACGGAACAGGTGTGCCGGTGGCTTTTGACGAATCGTTAAATGAGATATCACCGGCCGAATTAGCCGAGTACCCCAACCTGCGAGCCATTGTGCTCAAGCCGTCCCTGCTGGGCGGTCTTAGCCGTTGCATGGAATACATTGACGTGGCGCGTGAAATGGAGACGTACCCGGTCATCAGTGCCATGTTGGAAAGCGGCGTCGGCACCATCACCCTGGCACGCTTCGCCGCATCTGTCTGTGATCCCGATACCGCCACCGGACTCGACACGTATCGCTGGCTGGCCGACGACGTGCTGGAACCACGCCCCCAGCTCACCGGTGGCTGGATTGCCGCTGCAGAGTGGGACTGGTCACGATACCGCGTCCGACTGGACTGAGCACTATGGCCGACCTGCAGTGTATGCTTCATCAGGCTGGCACTATTGCGCGTGACCGGCCAGCCATTTACGCCCCGGACATCCGCATCGGCTACGGCGAGTTTGATTTAATGGTATCGGCCACTGCCGCCTGGTTGCGCACTAGCGGCGTGAACGCCGGCCAGCGCGTGGCCCTTTACATGGAGAACAATTGGGCTGCCGCCACATTGGTCCTGGCCTTGATCCGCATAGGTGCCGTGCCTGCACCCCTTAGTACGCGCCTGCCCGTCAAGGCGGTACGCCAACAACTCGACCGGATTGACTGCCGCACCCTGATCGCCCGGGTACGTGAATCCAGCCGTAAGGTGCTCGATGGCATCACCTGTCTTGACCCGGATGGGTTGATTGATCGAACCCTCACCACGGGCCAGGCGCAGGACTGTTTCGTCCTTGATTCAGCTGCGCCGGCCAGCATCGTATTTACCAGCGGACAAAGCGGTACGCCCAAGGCCGTGGTGCATTCCTACGGTAATCACTATTACAGCGCACTGGGCGTCAACCGGCACTTAAGACTGCGATCAAGCGACTGCTGGCTGTTATCACTGCCCCTCTACCATGTCGGCGGTCTGGGCATATTGTTTCGTTGCCTGCATGCTGGCGCCGCACTGGCGACCATGACCCATGGCCAGTCGCTGGTGGACGCCCTGACCGCCTATCCGGTAACCCATTGTTCGCTCGTCCCGACCCAACTGCGACGCTTACTTGAGGCCGGCATCCCTACGGAAAAGCGCACCGCATTACGCGCGGTGGTTGTCGGGGGTGGGCCCGTTGCGCCAGCACTGTTGGATGAGGCCCGCCGTGCAGGCTGGCCGGTTCTAGCCAGCTACGGCAGCACGGAAATGACCTCACAAATCACTGCCGGACAACCGACAAAAGCCGTCGGCGCCCACCATCATGCCGGCCGCGTTTTGCCCTACCGGGAATTACGTTTGGCGGCAGACGGGGAAATCGAAGTGCGGGGCGCCACGTTTTGCCTGGGGTATGCCACCGGCGCTGCCGTGCACGCACCGCTTGGCCCCACCGGTTGGTGGGCCACCGGCGATTACGGGCGCCTGGACGCGCAGGGAAACCTGCAGGTGACCGGACGCAAGGATCATATGTTTTGTTCCGGCGGCGAGAATATTCAACCCGAAGAGATCGAAGCGGCCTTGTTGGCGTTGCCCGGCATCATGCAGGCCGTGGTGGTGCCTGTCCCACACGCGGACTACGGGCAGCGGCCGATGGCGTTCATTGAGGACACGCAGCAACGCGATGCGTCTGCCCTGCGGGCGGCGCTGACCACGCAGTTACCGGCCTTTAAGATTCCCGACCAATTTCATGCATGGCCGACGCAGCTAGCGAGCCATGGAATCAAACCACCACGCTCCGCCTTGGCGCAACAGGCACAGACGCTGGCGGGGAACATCCAACAGTCAACAAGGAACAGCCAACGTCCATGTCGTTAACCGCTATCGCCCCCTCTCCGCTTTACTGACCTTGTCACTTGTCACTTGCCACTTGCCCCTTGCCACTCATAAACGACAGAAATTTTCTGCAACTGACCACTGATAGGCCTTGTGGCTCTCGGTGATTCCCTGAATGCAAAAAGGGTAACACCCTGATTGCAACCTTGGCGGTTTGATCGCATGGTATGAGTATGGCAAGTAACACATCACCCGTTATTTCGATCGACGTGATCGAAGACAGCGCACCGGTCCGGCATCAGCTACGCCAATGGATTAAACGAATGAAGGCGGTGACGCTGGTTGCGGAATACACGTCCTATGCCGATGCATTGGCGGGTTTGGAGCACTATGCGCCGGAATTGCTGATTATGGAGATTGCCCTGCGAGGCGGACACGGCCTCGAAGTATTGCGCAAGATTCGCCTTAACTATCCCGACACACGCATACTGGTTTTGTCAGAAAAGGATGAATGCCTGTACGCCGAGCGCGCGTTACGAGTTGGCGCACATGGGTACCTAATGAAGCCGTGCACGGGCAAGATATTTACGCAGGCGGTGACCGCTCTGCTGGCGGATCGCTTGTATGTTAGCCCCGTGATTGAAAAAAAAATATTGAATGACATCGCTTGCCAGGATGAACGCCCGGCCGTGGAACCCGACAAAATACTGAGTAACCGGGAACTTGAAATCTTTGTTAAAATCGGGCAGGGTTGCAAAAGTAGTGTCATCGCCGAACAATTTGGCCTGAGCCTGAAAACAGTGGAAACCCATCGCACCCATATTAAACGAAAACTCGGCACGCGTTCCGCCCATGAATTACGGCAACAGGCGACCGATTGGGTGACCCAGTGGACCACCAACACCGTCAAGGTCTAAACCATGTCGCGCCCCGCCCGCCCTGCGGAACAACCGATCGACCCGAAAGGGACCCGCACCGGCGACCGTTCCGGTTTTGTGTTGATCATCGCCTTGGTGCTGCTGGGCCTGATGGCGACTTGGGCGACGCATTTACACGTGTCCACCCGCCAAGCACGCACGTCCGCCCATCAACAAGCGGTCCGCGCCCGTTTGCGTGCCGCCCTCGTTGACGAGGCGTTTAACCGGCTGGACGCGCTAGCCGCCGACCCCCAACCACTTTTTGACCATCGCGACAAATATTGGCTCGGTACGCGTGAAGTGGATCGTCCCGAAGGACTGGCCACGAAGAGTCAACTCACGGATTTAAACCAGTATCTGGATTTGAATAACTTGTGGTTGCCACCGGATTTCCCCGGGCAAAATATCACCGAACGCGTACTGCAGGAGGTCTTGGTGCTCAGCGGCGATGACGCCCCCCTTGAACGGATCGTGCCGCTGACCGCGTGGATGCAACCCACCGAAGAGCGCGATGCGGCACTGGACTTTTATGCAGCGGCCGATCCGCCCTACTCCGCCCCGGGTACCGCGCTGCTGGCGTGGGGCGAATTCCAGTGGATACGCGGATTCGAGCCGGGCTATTGGCAGCCCCGGCCGCGCACACAAGTCGCGCGCCCCTTCGAGTTCAATGTCATCGATCTCGTCACCATTCTGCCCGGGCCGCGTACCCGCCCGGTTCCCGTTAATATCAATACTGCTCCCCTCCCCTTGCTGGAAGCGCTGTTCGGCCCGGGCCATGAATCGGCCGCCCGTTACGTGGCCCTGAACCGCGAAGAGCGACCGCTGCGGGCCATTGATCCACTGGAATGGCTTCTGCCCGAACCGCTCTTTCAACGTCTGCGCCCGTTTATAACCGTTCGCAGCTCGTACGTGCGACTGGATGCCCAAGCGTATCTGGACGGCCAATACCTGTCGCTATACGTGCTGGCGGAACGTGACACGGACGGCTCGGTGCATATCCGGCACTGGTCCTGGCGCGGCTGACCGCACGGCCAGCGAAACAGATTTGCTTCACGGCCTCATCCGCTCTATGATCACGGCATGGGCATGGTCGATCACAATACAATCCCCTTCGCCACGGAGGCGTTCGGCTTGGATCTAAGCGCCACCTATGCCGCCGTGGTGCGTGCTTGGCGCAGTCGCAGCGGGATTCAATACGAAACCATCTTAACGGCCTCTGACCAGGCAGTATCCTCCGCTCTGCCCGCCGTGGCTGAACGGATTCAACGCGATACCCGGTCATCACACGGGGTTACGGTCGGGGCCTTGCCCGTCACCCAAGGCAGTACGCGCTGGCTGACCGCCGCGCTTTCCCAACCGGCCAAAGCACGACGCGTACTCCCGTCCCTACTCGACGTGCATCTCCCCTTTCCGCTGGAATCCTGCGTGTACGGCTTTCTTGGCCTGCAACCAACCGACGACGGCCAACTGCGCGCCTTAGCCGTAGTGGCCCGCGAAGCAGCGGTGTCCGACCGACTGGCGGAAATGGCGCGCTGGAACATGGATCCGCATGTGCTGGACCATGAAGGACTGGCCTGCTGGGACTATCATCAACAATCGTTACCTTCTGCAGAGCGCGAGGCGTCAATTGTAGTTTATCTCGGACAAGACCGCACCGTCTGGGCCGCAGGGTATGGTGATCGGCTCACGCATACGCACGCCACCCAGCGTGCCCTCGCCCCGCACACCGAGGACACGTGGCACGAACGGATCACCCGCATGTTGCGTGGCACCTTCAGCGCTGCCGGCACCCCAACGGTGCACTGGTACTGGACCGGTCCCGGCGCGACGGATGACGTACTACGCACAGCAGCAGAAGAGCGTCTTCAGCGCCAACCTATTCCGCTAACCTTTCACATGCATACCGAGCCCAGTACCTTTCTCGCGCGCGCACTGGCCTGCCGTGTACTGAACCGGTCTCCTTGGGCCTGGAATTACCGGCAGGGGACCATGACCCATCCAGAAATGGTGCGCCGTCGCACGGTCATGCTGCGTCGCACGGCGTGGACCGGGATCGCCGCCGGTCTTTGTTTGATGGCCATCAATCTGGGCGTTCAGCGCTATACCCAAGCGCGTGAGCAGGCGGCGGACGCCGCCCTGGCCGAGTGGACACGAGCCATAACGGGCCATGATCACGTGATACGTGGCCAGGAAGTGCTGCTCGCCGAACGGGCGCTGGCGGACCAACAACCGACATGGGCTCCTTTGCTGGCCGCGCAACAGCCCGGCGTCTTGCATGAATGGGCCGCGCTGTTACGCGCCGGTGCGCGCCATGAACTTCACTTTGACGTGATCCGTTTGCGCCCTGACGAAATCCAAGTACGCGGGACAGCCCAGGACTGGAATGCCAGCGAAACGTTTGCCCAACACTTGGAACAACAAGGATGGCAGGTGAACCTGCAACAACAAGATGTCACCGATACCCGGCGCGTGCGGTTCCGCATTGACGCCCACCGCGGAGGGACTCGTTCATGAAGAACGGTTTGCGGTTCCTCATCATCGGCGCACTGGTCTTATTGGCCACCGGCCTGCTGTGGACCATCGGGACCGGACAGGCACAACACGCTTTCCGGCAGCGGATGGACCGTCGCCTCCAGGACCTGGAGCGGCTGCAACAACTGCGACAAGCCCAAGCTCGCCCCTTGCAGGTACGGGCGGCACTGGAAGCACTGCCCCAAGGGGTACCGCCGGAACTTAACCGTCTGCTCGCTGAATACGGGCCGGACGCCACGGCCGATGTGCGCCGCCGCGATACCGTATCCGTCGGAACTGGCTGGCAGGCGCGACGCTGGGAGGTCCACTTCGATTCCGTTGACCTGCACGCCTTGGCGGACTGGTTGCGGGTCCTGGAGCAGCAACGCCCGCCCTGGCGCTTAATTGAAGGCGAATGGCACAGCAGCGATCACCCGGCAGGCTACGCCCGCGTCACGTTGATACTCGAAGGCCTGCACCAGACTACGCCATGAAGGAGTTTCCTGAATTCACTTGACCAGAAGGGGCTGCTCAGGTGTAGTATTCCACAACTTAACGGCCGACTCGCACGAGCTAGCGGTTGTGTCAAAAAGAAGGTGTTGTAGCTCGACAGCAAGGAGATTCGATGAGCCGGAAACTAAGAATGGGTATGGTAGGTGGCGGACCGGGCGCCTTTATCGGAGAAGTACATCGCAAAGCCGCTCGAATGGATGGTGGCATTGAACTGGTCGCCGGTGCATTTGATATTGATCCCAAAAAGAGTGCGCAGATGGGTCGCGAGCAATCGATTGATCCGGCGCGGGTCTATCCCGATTATCAAACCATGGTCGATAAGGAAGCTGCCCTGCCCGCTGACCAGCGTATCGACTTCGTCTCGGTCACAACGCCGAACAAGTGGCATTTCCCGATAGCCAAGACTTTTTTGGAAGCAGGGTTCAATGTCATGTGCGAAAAGCCAATGACCATGGACGTAGCCGAAGCCGAGAAGCTTAAAGCGATCGTGGCGTCCACCCGCAAAGTTTTCGGATTGATGCATAACTACACGGCCTACCCCATGGTCAAACTTGCGCGCGACATGGTGGCGCAGGGCGATCTGGGCAAAGTGTTGAAGGTCGTGGTGCAGTATCCGCAGGGCTGGCTGGCGCGCCCGATAGAAAAAGAAGGCCAGCAGCAGGCTTCCTGGCGTACCGATCCCAAGCAAAGCGGTGCCGCCGGTTGTATGGGCGATATTGGCACCCACGCCGCTAATCTGGCCCAATACATCACGGGACTGACCATTCGCGAAATCGCGGCGGATTTAAACACGTTTGTGCCGAGACGTCGCCTTGAGGACGATGGCCAGTGCCTACTCCGTTTGAGCAAAGGGGCCAAAGGCCTGCTGCATGCCAGCCAGATAGCGATTGGGCAGGAGAACAATCTCGCCATCTGGGTGCATGGAGAAACAGCCAGCCTTGAATGGCATCAGGAACATCCCAACTATCTCTATGTGGACACGCTGGATGCGCCCACGCAGATTTGGAAGCGAGGTAACGACTATGTGGGCGCCAAAAGTGCGGCTGCCGGGCGAGCCACCCGTTTGCCCTTTGGACATCCCGAGGCCTTTCTGGAGGCGTTCGCCAACAATTATTGCAATTTTGCCGACACCATTCGCGCTCGGATGGCACGCAAGAAACCCGACCCGATCGTCGCCGATTTCCCGGGCGTCAAGGAGGGGGTCGCCGGCATGAAATTTATTGAAGCTGTTGTCAAATCCTCTGCGAAGAACGCGGCCTGGGTCAAACTGTAGATCGAATCCAAACCGAAAGGAGCACGTAATATCATGGCTAGACCAGTTACACTATTCACCGGACAATGGGCAGACCTGCCCCTCGAGGAACTTGCAAGCATGGCCGCCGACTGGGGATATGACGGACTCGAACTCGCCTGTTGGGGCGACCATTTCGATCCCGCGCTCGGTGCCCGCAGCAAGCGTTACTGCGAAGAACGCCACGCTTTGCTGGCCAAGTATGGGCTCAAATGCTGGTCCATCTCGAACCACTTGGCGGGGCAACTCGTGGGCGATAATATTGATGAGCGGCACTACGCGTTCCTCCCGGACGGGATCAAACGCGAACCGAAAGCCGCGCGGGCCTGGGCCGTGCGTACCATGAAGCAGACGGCCAAGGCCGCCGCCAACATGGGCCTGAAAGTCGTCAACGGCTTCACCGGCTCGCCGATCTGGCACCTGCTCTATTCGTTCCCTCCCTGTTTGCCGGGACAAATCGAGGAGGGCTACCAGTTATTCGCCCAGCGCTGGCTGCCGATCCTGGACGAGTTCAAGAAGAACGGCGTAAAATTCGCGTTGGAGGTGCATCCCACCGAGATTGCCTTCGACATCGCATCAGCCGAAGCGGCCCTGAAAGCCGTCAAACGCCATCCGGCCTTCGGCTTCAATTATGATCCGTCTCATTTGGGCTACCAAGGGGTGGACTATGTACAGTTCATCCGGCGCTTCGCCGACCGCATTTTCCATGCACACATGAAAGACGCGTGGTGGGGCCGTGGCGATGGTACCGCAGGTGTATTCGGCGGCCATGTGGATTTTGGTGATCCACGTCGCTATTGGGACTTTCGTTCGCTTGGTCATGGCGATATCGATTTTGAGGAAGTCATCGTGGCCTTGAATGATATTGGTTACCAGGGCCCCTTGTCGGTGGAATGGGAAGATTCACGCATGGACCGCTGTCATGGCGCAAAGGAAGCCTGCGCGTTCGTTAAGCAAGTTGATTTTCCCCCATCCAATATAGCGTTTGACGCCCAGTTCGACCGCTAGGCGACACCTGATCCCCTTATTGTTGGGAGGATATGTATCGGTTGGTGTATTTAACCGGCCCGCGGCAAGGGCGTCGTGTGACAGTGCAAGAAGGCGACGTGTTGCTGGGCACCGCTACGGATTGCCCCATTCGGCTGGTGCACCCAACGGTGGCCCCGCAGCATGCCGTCTTACAATTCAGACCCGGCGGTGTATACCTGCGTCAACTGGCCACCGGGACCGCGCTGACGATCAACGGGCAACCGGTGACCGAGCAGCAATTGGTGCACGGCGACGAAATTGGATTGGCCAATGAGCGCTTGCTTTTCCAATTGGCCGATTCGCCCAGTACCCCGCCACGCCGTGTCGGCTGGACACATCGACTTGCACAACTGGCAATTGGAGGCGTTTTGCTGGCACAACTGCTCGTCATAGTCGGCCTGTTGGTTTACCATCGATGGGATCCGATTATCGTCAGGGAACGTGATCCTGAACGGGTGGAGGAACTCTTGGGCGAACGCTTGCAGCGCCATGCCGAGGTGCACGATGACCGGTTCGACCCGACCGGCCCTTGGGAACCTTTCCAGCTGATCCCGCCCTCTTTTGTAGTCCCACAGTATACTTTTCCGAATGGTAAAGGATCAGAAAACATGCTACCTGTTGATGGTAACGGGGCCTATTTTGGAGAATACAACTATGGATTTGAATAAACGCTGCTTGAGTTCAATCGCACTGAAATGGGTGGTGGCCGTTACCGGCCTGATTATGGTGGCGTTTGTGGCCTTTCACCTCACCAACAATCTCCGCATCTACCTGGGCCAGGAAATCTATAATCGAGATGGATTTGCCTGGAAAACACCCGTGGTGATTACCATTGCACGGCCTGTTTTGTTAATCAGCTTTGTACTGCACATTGCGGCTACCGTCGCCGTTACCCGGCGCAACCGCCAAAGCGGACCGCAGTATGCCGCCGGTTACCGGTTCCACACAGCCACTTGGTGGGGGCGCTTTATGGTCGTCTCCGGGGTGATCACCGGATTGTTTGTGCTCACACACGTCATTCACGCCAAAGTGGGCTGGATCGACGCGGACCTGCACACGTGGATTGATCCCTGGGGCCGCAAGGATGTCTATAACATGGTCATACTGGGCTTGCGCACACCATGGCTGGGCGCGGCGTATGCATTGGGCCTGTCCGGGTTGCTGTTTCATATGGGCCATGGCGTGCACAGCGCGCTGGCTTCCCTTAGCCTGAGCCGGGCCCGTTTGGCACGGCGCCTGCAAATAGGGCTATGGATCCTGCTGGGCGCCATCTACGCCGGGTACATCTCCATCCCCATCGCGGCCTGGGTCGGATGGCTGGAACCCACGCTTTCGCGCTAACACGCCACACAGGGAACAGCCGTCATCGCAGGGAAGGCATGGCCAAAATACTTGACTCCACCAGTCTTTTGCATACGTTGTCGGGGATGATTAAGAATATAGTAATCAAGACTAGATTCCATTTTTGTTTACTGGTGCTACTTGGACGCGCGTCGGGTCAAACCGTCGTTCCGATTGAAACAAGTACCGGAATCGATGCGGTTACTGAGCGTCCCCTCCCTATATCCGCTGATTATGCCCGTCCTTTAGTTAAACCCGGGAACGGCATTGCAATAGGAATCGAGTACGCGCTTATAAACAACCAAAGGGCGGCGGCTAACCATGCCAAGGTCTTCGGCGATCTTGGCGTGCCGGCCGTAAAGCACTACGCAGGGCATGTGCAATGGGGTGAGATGCAGCGGAGTCCCGATGCGCCAATTGATTTTACGCGCTTGGATGCATTTGTCCGGGAATATCAGGCCAATGGATTTAGTGTGCTGACGATTTGCCTTAAACCCCACAGCCCGTGGGCCTCCATAGATCCCGGGCTTGGTAGACGCATGATCAATGCCCGGAATGCTTCACCAAAGCTGGTATACATGGAACATTTTGAACGTTGGATTGAGGCTGTTGTGCGCAGGTATAATATGGACGGGGTGGATGACATGCCCGGGCTTAGAGCGCCTATTACGTACTTGGAAATAGGTTCTGAGTTTTCGTCCTATCAGCCGGAGCCGGTCGAAGTTTACCTCCATACATTGGAACGGGCGTACAAGGCGGCAAAGCGGGCAGCCCCGAATATAAAAGTTGCCCACGCCGCCTTCCTTACCACCCCTGTGGATCTTTCGCGAGTAACTCACCCCGGCCAGTACGAGAGCGTGTTTGCCGCTGAGCAGGGAATTGAAGTAATTAATCTGTCCTTTACGACAGACCTTCCGCTGCTGACCGGAAGGTTGGGGCGAGCCGGTGCGGGGATATCGGCGTGGGGCGGGATGGTACGGCATAATTTTCGCCACGAAGTCCAAGAGCGCTACCCGAACTTTTACTCTATTCAGCAAATGGGCAGACATTTAAACGCGTATGACTCAATCAAACGGCTTGACATGAGGGATGACTCCTTGCGTGTTTATGAAATTAATAGACGGGGGGATACGTATTGGGTTGCGTGGTTAAATCCCAAGAAAATACTACTCCCCGGGGATTCCGCTCCGACGATTGACTTGACGCTCACTACCGGCGGAACGCATGCCGTTATTGAACCTGTTATTACAAGAATCGGACAAACAACGCCTGACCAAAAAAAGATTGAAACACCAAAGGGTAAAGCTACGCTGACGCTTTCCACACATCCGGTCTACATTTTTGCCGGAAATGGGGCTTAGCCCTGCATTGCTGATCAATCCAAACCAGGAGGACCTATGAAAAAAAGGGAAAACGGGATTAACCGTCGTCTGTTTCTCAAATCGGCGCTCGTCGCAAGCGCTGGCGCGGGGTTAACGGGAAGCTTTGAGGAAAAGGCGTTGGTTGCGCGGGCAGGCGAACCTCTCATGAAGGATGGCAAGCGTAATCCAAGTCCAAAGTTTCCTACCGGCAAACTGGGAAATCGGGACATGAGCCGACTTATAGTGGGAGGGAACCTGATCAGCGGCCATGCCCACAGTCGCGACCTGATTTATGTGTCAGACTTGATTAAGAACTATCACT
>PWVE01000227.1 GCA_003562335.1 PVC group bacterium | reverse complement strand
GGGTAATGGATCGTCGATGAAGTGGCTCGTTTAAGTGTGTCCGGGTAAGGGTGGCCGGTTAAGAGTAGGGAAAATCGGCGATTAGGGGCTGTAGCGGTGAGGTGGATGGGGACTACGTGTACCGAGGACTACGTGTGGATGGACTAAGTGTATAGGGACTATGTGTAGCAGGACTACGTGCAGCCTCACGCCAAGCCGCCGTAGCGCGCCAAGGTCAATTAAAATTGGCCGACCCCAGTCTTCCCGAAAACTCGGCGTTCTTGGCGGCTTGGCGAGGGAAAAAATATCCGTGCGATCCGTGCAATCCGTGGTTCCTTTCTTTGATTAAACCGGACCCTAAATCCGTGAGTTCATCGATTCAAGGGTAAACGGGCGGTTTTGCAAGCGCTTCAGGGGAAAAAATGCCATAGAAGGATTATGGATCAGACAGGCCGCTCACTTTCCGCTTAACATCCGGCCTTTAGCGGGGTATATATCGGCTTTGGAGTTTAAAAAATGAGTAAGTCTGCATCCAATAAACAATTGGCCCGGATGATGCGTCGGCGGGCGGGTGTGACATTGGTGGAGTTGCTGGTGGTGATGGGGATCATCGTTATCCTGGGTACCATCGCCACCCCCTTTGTCGTGCGCGGCATTAACGCCGCCAACCGGGCACAAGCCATGTCGGAGATCAGTTCGATCGTGCGCGCTATCGAAGCCTACCAGCGCGAGTATGGCCGGCTGCCGGGCAGTTCCAGTCACTACTCGAACGGGAACGCCGAGCTGATAAACGTGTTGCGCGCGCATAACGGGGTGGGAAACAACAACCACGCCAACAACCCCCGGCGCTACAATTTTCTAAGTATTTCCGAAGAGTCATTGTCGGGCGAGCGGAATGACCCCGTTCGAGATTACATGGATCCGTGGGGAGACCCGTACGAGATTATGATTGATAGGTCAGGCGAGGGCCGGATTGATGTTCCGGATCAGTTAGGCGAACCCGTCCGCCGCACCGCCGTTGCCTGGTCGATGGGGGGGCGGCCTGATGAGCCCGAGAGGGCGTTACGCTCGTGGTAGGAGAAAAAAGATGATGCATGTACATTCCACAAGGGACCGCTGCCAGTTGGCGGGCCGGCATAGGCGCGGGTTCACCTTGATCGAGCTGTTGGTCGTGATGGCCATCATTGGCCTGTTGGCCGCCATATCGGTCCCGACCATCAGCCGTGCCATAGACAGAGCCCGCCGCACACAGGCGCAGACGGAAGTCCGGTCGATCTTGATAGCGGTCCGGGGCTTCTACAACGAGTATAACCGGTTGCCCGTGCCCGCAAGTGATCAGGGCGGTCCCGACCAGACCTATGAAGACGCAGGCAGTCGTACTATTATCGAGATTTTAACGGGCGAAGATACGCAGTACAACCCGCGCCGGACCCAGTTCCTGGAACCGAAAGGTGAACGCGGGGAGTTTCTGGACCCATGGGGACAG
Organism: PVC group bacterium; assembly: GCA_003562335.1. Taxonomy (GTDB): domain Bacteria; phylum Verrucomicrobiota; class Kiritimatiellia; order SLAD01; family SLAD01; genus SLLF01. The sequence continues at coordinate 1,699 of PWVE01000227.1, read as the reverse complement.
CAGTATGTTTTAATCCTCGATACCAATTACGATCGGGAAGTGACCTACGAGGGCGATACCTACCGAACCATCGCAGTGGTGTATAGCGAAGGCCCGCCTGACCTGAGCCCCAGAGAACACATAGCAACCCATGGCGATTAATAAACATTCCAAAGGCTTCACCCTGATTGAGCTGATGGTGGTGTTGGGCATCATCGGCCTGATCACCCTCTTTGCGCTCCCGGCCTTTCAAGGGGCGGGGGCCGGTGGCAGGGTGCGCTCAGCCGCCTTTCAGATGAATACCGCTGTCTCCCTGGCACGGCAGGCCGCCATCACCAGAAGTCATCAAGTCGCGCTATTGATGCCGGACGCCGACTTGAACCTGAATGACGAGACCCGGGAATTGGCTTATTCCGCCTATGCGCTGTTTGGTGTCACCACCGTCTCGGCGAAGCGGGGATACCTGTCGGACTGGACACGATTGCCGCCGGGGGTGGTGATTGATCCCAACGTCGAATTTTACCCGGGCGACGATAGGCGGAACGTTTTTTCGGAAGGCATTGTAGATGGCCATGTGGAAAATGTCCCTTTTCCTTATGAGGGCGCTAGTGATCAGGGCTTGGTGACGTTGACCTTTCGCGCGGACGGGACCTTGAAGGGTGCCGATAGCTTTGCGCCCCGGGCCGTTTATCTGACGACAGGCTCTATTCCCTTCTCGGGCAGACCGGAGCCTGAAATAGACGAGGAATCCACCGCATTCGGGATCGAGGTGACCGGAGTGACCGGCCATAGTTCCATTCGTGAGTACACCCCATGAAGCGCGACGGGTTCACCTTGGTGGAGATTGCCCTGGCCCTGCTGGTCATCAGCGTGGGTATGCTGGCCTTGCTGGGCTTGTTCCCCACAGGCCTGCAAGTCAACCAGGAGGCGATCAACGAAACCCAGGTCGCCTTGTTCGCGCAGGAGGTTTTTGACGGGGTTAGAGCGGAACTGCAACGCACGCCACTGGACAACTTGGAGACGACAATGCGCCTGCCGGCACCCGGCGGCTCTCGTGTGTGGGACAATTACACCGAATTGGATATCGAATTTACCGATCAGTGGCGTACCAATGCGTATGTAACAGCGGGCATACAAGGTGCGCAAACCTACGTGGATGCCGGCATTCGCTATCGACTGGAGCTGCTCAATACGGATGATCCCAATCGCAGGGGGGTGCGCCTGTCCATACGACCGGGGCAGTTTGGCCCGCCGGAACCCACCTATGTGTTTTACACGGAGGTCTATAATCATGGCCTCGCGCAATAAATCCAGGGCCACCGGGTTTACGCTCATTGAGGTGCTGGTCGCCATGGGCATCCTTGTCCTCATTATGGTCATGATGGCCCGTATATTCACCGACCTTTCAACCACCTGGCAGACAGGGACCCAGCGGATAGCGGCTGCCTCCGAAGGCCGCGTCATCATGCAGTTCCTGGCACGGGAAATCTCCACGGCCATTGCCGATGAAACCGTGAACTTCCGCGTCGACAATAACGCGCTTGCCCTCTACGGGGAATCATCCAGCGAAATCTATTTCCTGGGCCTGGCGCGTTGGCTGTCTTCGACGGGCGGTCGCCGCACCGGTGTCCAGTTCGCCTACTTTGTCGATCAAATGGTGGATCGCGACGGCAAGGACTTGCCTAATCGTTATCGGCTGGTGCGTACACGGCGCATAAAT
>PWVE01000075.1 GCA_003562335.1 PVC group bacterium | reverse complement strand
CGCCGCCCGACCAAGTAGCCGCCGATCTGTTGTCGCAGGCCGAACACGGTACCGGCCAGGAGAAGGTCCTGCTGGTTACGCCTTCGTCGCGACTCGCGACGAAGGTGGCGGCGGAATTGCAGCGGCAGGCCTCGACGCTTAGCCGCGCCGCGGCCGTGCGCACGGTGCTGCGGAAAGGAACGCTGCTGGTCACGGTGGAGAATTACGAGCACGGCATCGAGCTGATCAACCGCTTCGCCCCGGAACACTTTGAGCTACTGGTACATCAGCCCCGCAACTGGTTGCAGAAAGTGCGGTGCGCCGGTGCTGTCTTTGTGGGGCCGTGGACGCCGGAATGTGTCGGCGACTACGTCGCCGGGCCCAGCCACGTCCTGCCGACCGGCGGGGCGGCCGCCCTTTTTTCCGGATTAACCGTAAACGATTTTCGCCGACGCATGAGTGTGGTGGCGTTCACCAGTGCCGACTTGAAAGAGGCCTTGCCGGTAATCGAAGCCTTTGGCCGGGTGGAAGGACTGGATGGCCACGTGCGATCCGGTCAATTACGATTTGAGCGGCCATGAACACGCGTATCCGGCCCAATGTTGCGCGGTTGACGGCGTACACGCCGGGTGAACAGCCCGACGACCCGCAGGTGGTCAAGCTGAACACCAACGAAAATCCGTATCCGCCCGCCCCGGCGGTACAGGAGGTGCTGCGCACGGTACAGGCCGCCGACTTGCGGCTCTACCCGGACCCCGTTTGTCGCGAATTGCGGACGGCTATTGCTGAGGTTCACGGGTGCACGCCCGACCATGTGTTCTGCGGCAACGGCTCGGACGAAATCCTGTCGTTGTGTATTCGTGCGTTTTGTCCTAACCGCGGTCGTATCGGGTATTTTGAGCCGTCCTATTCGCTCTACCCCGTGCTGGCCGCCGTAGCCGATGTGGGCGTGGCGCCGTTGCCCTTAGCGGAGGATTTTACCTGTCCACCAATCCCCCCGCGCTACGATGTGCCGGTGTTCTTTTGGACCAACCCCAATGCGCCGACGAGTATGGCGGCCCCGCTGGAGGACGTGGCGGCTTTGGCCGATGGCTCGGAAGGGGTGGTGGTGCTGGACGAAGCGTATGCCGACTTTGCCGCTGCGCAAGCGGAAGCCTGGGCGTGGGAGCGACCGAACCTGCTGGTGACGCGTACCTTTTCCAAATCCTACGCACTGGCTGGCATTCGCCTCGGTTACGCGCTGGGACACCCGGACCTGATTGCGGCCCTGTTCAAAATAAAAGATGCCTACAATGTCGACCGGTTGACCCAGCAAATCGGGTTGGCCGCCATTACCGACCAGGCTTATTTGCAGTCGCTGGTGAGCCGGATCAAGGCCACGCGGGCCCGCACGGTCGAGGCCTTGCAGCAGCGCGGCTATGGGGTGGCACTGTCGCAAACCAATTTCTTATGGATCAAGCCTCCGGCTGACTGCACGGCGGCCGATTGCTTCGCGGCGTGGCGTGCGCAGGGCGTGCTGGTACGCTACTTCCCCGGTGAACGGACCGGCCACCACCTGCGTGTAACGATCGGAACCGATGCACAAATGGCCCGGTTCATTGAGGTGGTGGACCTACCTTTACCAAAAGCGACGACACAGCACGCGAAAGCGGACAACGGGACTGGCTGCTAAACCCCGGAGCTTGACGTCTACCTGAAAATTTGCCACCCTCGACACATAAAAGCACAATCAGCGACCTCGGGGCAGCGAACGCGCCCCCTCACCTGGATCCGCCTGAAAAGGAATTCCTGGTCAGGTAAACTTTTGGCAGTGTCGATAGTAGTGGCATTTTCATGTGTCACAGGCGCTGATGTTTATGGCGATGCATCGGTGGTGGTCGTGAATCGGCCAAGTATTTCTGCCGATATGCCCTTTGATCGGGAGGCCATGTGGATCGTCATCATGGCTGAGCTGGAAAGCATACCTGAACTCATGGTGGTGGATCGCTCAGCGTTTAATACGCGTCTGGGGGAAATCGCAATGGCGGAAATGGAATTGACGCATGCCGCCGGGGCGGTGCGGCTCGGCCAGCTGCTCGGAGCGCATTATTTCGTTAACACACGGTACACGTTGATTGGAAACGACGTTCTGCTAACGCTGCAAGCTGTGGAGGTAGCGACCAGTCGGACTTATTCTGGCTATCGCACGGTCGATGCGCAGGAGATGTCGGCGGTGGCGCGCGTGGCGGCGGAGGTCGCGCATGAGGTCATTCAGCGAGCCACCGACGCAAGGAAAGTGGTTACCCCGCAACTGGAGCACCGTGAAGAATGGTCGCTTCCAACCGATGTGCCCCGGCCACGGGTTGCCGTGTATATCCAAGAGGAGCACGTAGCACAGCCGGTACAGATGGGCGCTCTGATTATTGATCCGGCCGCGGAAACGGAAATCACGAAGCGCCTCATCCAGGCCGCTTTTCCGGTATTGGACTTGGCGTTCAGCGCAGCCTTGACCCGGGAGAGTGGTGAGCCAATCGAGATTGCGGCGGCTTTGGCCCGCGCCAAAGATTTGGATTACTTAATCTACGGTGAGGCAATCCCTGAATTGGGTGACAGTGTAGGGGCATTCCGGGGCGTCCGGGCTCGAGTTGAGATCAAGGTGATCGACGTTTCTACTGGCGTGATCATATTTTCCGACAGCACCTACGGAAGTGCCACCGACCTTTCAGAAGCCATCGGAGGAAAGGCGGCGCTTCAGGCCGCGGCAAACCAGTTGGCGGATCGCCTTCTTCCTCGGTTGATTGAAGCCCACAATGCTGCGAAGTAACGTCACCATGCCTCTGACACGCCGCCTCTACATTGCCTGCGTTGTCTGCATTCTCGGTGTTAATAGTGCCGCGGCCTCGGATGCGGTGACGCTTTCGGTTATGCCTGCCTTTAATCATGGGCGCGGCTTCGACCGGCGACTTGACCCTTTGGTGAGGCTTTTCCGCGAGCGGATGGTCTCCGTGCTTGTCGAACAGTACGATTGCGTGGTCCTTTCACGGTCTTATGGCCTCGAGTTGGCTCGAGAAGAGGTACTTGCTAGTTTGAGCCTGTCCGAAAAGGTCTTTTCGGCCAGGCGTGTTCAGTGTTCGGTGTTCAGAGTTCAGTATTTTTGTGAGAAATACTGTTTGACAAATTGTGTCGCAACATGCTAGCTTACAACAACT
>PWVE01000151.1 GCA_003562335.1 PVC group bacterium | reverse complement strand
TTAAGGAAATATCAGGCTCTTGCAAAACCTCCGAGGTCGACACGGAGGTCGCCCCTCCGGAAAATAAACAGGCCTATTGGGCAGGCTTCTGGAGGGGCAGGCTCCGTCCTGCCCTCATGAATGGGAGGTTTCGCAAGAGCCTGGAGCTTCTGCTTGATTTTTTTACCGATTGCGGGCAATGAACGTGTGCGGCCCTGAGCCCACGCCTTTGATAATCAGGTAATCACCATCCACCGCTCCTTCGACGGGCTGGCCGTTCTGGGTCACCACCGCGTCGGAGAGGCTGCCTAACGGGATGTGCACGTCGGCACGGGTATTGACCGGGATTACCACGTCTAATGTGAACTGGTCAGCGCGCTGCTTGAACGAGGCGCCGATCGTTCCCCGGATGGAGGGCGTGGTGAGGCGCGCCCATTCCAGGTCGCCCGGTTGCGGCTTGATTTGAAAGCGGCTAAAAGCCGGATCAATCGGGCGTATGCCGAACAGTCCGCGCGGAATCGCGTTGGCTGGCGCGGAGGCCCACGCATGCGAGAAGCTCATGTTGGGTTTCTGGGGCGGATCCCAGGCCTCAGCGACAATGGTGGCGCCGAGATTATACATCATATGCCCCCAACTGTTGCCTTCCTTGGCCGTCATCAGGTCTAACGCCGCCTGCCCCCGCTCGGCATGGTAAAGGGCGTCGAGCAGAAAGTGCGATCCATATACGCTGACCGCCATGCCCCGGGTAACCATATAGTCAGCCACCGGCGCAATCTTTTCGGGGTCGACGACCCCAAGTGAAACCGGAAACGCGCTGGCGTGGAGGGCAAAGTGATCCACGTCCTGGCCGTCCCTGAACCGGCCGCTTTCGGGATCATACAGATGCGTGTTAATCCCCGCTCGTAATTCTTCCGCCAAGGCCGCATAACGCTGCGCATCCTCCTCTTCGCCCAGAACGGCCGCGATCCGGCTCAAATCTTCAATCGCTCTCTGGTTAAACGCATTAATCACCGTGTTGACAGAGGTGAAGCGATAACCATCGCGCTGACTGTTGGGCCAATCCACCAGGTCGCGCCCGTACGGACCACGCTGGCCGCCTTCCTGGGGGCCTTTATCAACCAGTCCGTCGTCCGTCACAAACGGCTTGAGCGTCTTGGATTGCAGTGCCTCGTAATGGGCGCGCAACGAATCCGGGTTGCCGGTGTACAGGTAATCTTCCCAGGCCATCATAACGGTTTGCAGCTTGTATTCCGTAGGCCAGGTGGGGCGGTAGAACAGGTATTCGACCGAATGCCGGGGAAAGGCGTATTCGCGATCCACGGTATAATGCGAAAGCTGGTTGATCAACGCGTCCCCTTCGTAATTGCGGCGCTCGCGGGTGTGGGTGTCCACATAGACATCGAGTGAGGTGGCTTTGATGCTGTACTTGCAGAATTCCCACACATCGTTGAGCACGGGGTGCGACGATTCAAAGTGGGCCGCATCATCGTCAAACGCCAGACGCAAAGCGACCGCACGAATCTGCTCCTTATTGAAATCAGCGGGCGCGTTGACCAGCTCGGCATAGCGGAACACGCGATAACCAAAGTGTTCCAGTTGCTGCGGGCCTTCCTTGAGCGTCCACGTTTCTTGATAGGTGTTGCCGGTGCGCATCTCGTGACGTACCGTGTTTTCCCCAGCAAGTTCCTCGCCCAACCTGACCTCCAGGTCCTGGTCGGCGGTGCCGTTCAGGGTTAGCTGCAAGCCCCCCACCACGGCCCGGCCAAAATCGATGAAGTAGTTGTTATTTCCTTTATCCACGATATTCGCGGGTGCTACGAGATGCCGCTCTGTATTGCCCGTGGCGGAAGCCAGCAATTCGTCAATACCCCCCCGCTCGCGAGCCGGCTGCCACGCATGATCGTCAAACCCGGGTTCCTTCCAACCGAACGGATAATGCCGCGCATCAATCCCTTCGCGTGGCGCATAATAATAAGCATTATGTCCCGCGTTCCCTTGATCGCGGTAGATGTGGTCGCCGCCCAGCATTTTCCATGATTGATCGGTCACGATTAGCTCGCTGGTGCCGTCCTCGTATTCCACCCGCATTTGCAGCAGGAAGCGGCGGCGATCGCGGTCAGTAGAATAATTCAGCGCGGCCAACACCTGTTCCTGACCGGGTTGCATTTGCTCCGTAACGTCAAAGGTATTGTAGCGGGTTTCGCCGCGTAGAAACGAGCGCTCAGGTCCTGCCCCTACAAATTCACCGTTCAGGTACAGCTTGTAAACATATTGTGCCGCTGGCTCGGGGCACAGGGCGGTGACATGCACGATCGCATGGCGTATGGGCGCTTCCTGCAGGGTGAAGGCCCGCCGCATAAACACGAAATTTGTTTCACCTGTTTGACTCTCCTCTCCATTCCAAATGCCGGTGGCGATCCATTGGTCGCCGACGGCGGTCACGAACCGTTGCGGTTGCGAATACGGCCCCACCTGGTCGTGCTGGTCCCAGGTGCGAACCTGCCAGTAGTAAACGTGGTCCGGCTCCAGTGCCGGTCCGGCATAGACCACGTTGCTGGAATCACTCGAAAGGACTTTGCCGGAATCCCACGTAAGGTCCCCCCCGTCCGCCAGTGCTGCGCGGGATGCCGCCACTTGAACTTGGTAAGCGGTCTGGACTTCGTTGGGATCAGGGTCCTGCACAATCCAGCTTAACCGGGGTGTCGGATTTTCCAGCCCCAGCGGTTCAGCCATCAAGTCCATCAACAAGCCCGTGGGCGCCTCCGGCGAATGCAGCGTGCCATCGCCAACGGCAAAGCGTGCGGTCAAGCAGATGAGCACGCTCCCTACGACCGTTACCCATAAGCGAATGCGGTTAATTGCTGAAATCCTTAAATTCATTCTATGTTTTCCTTTCCGTGTGCTGTGGAGCTATGTGTTTGGCCCTGTCATTGCGGAGGCTCTTGCAAAACCCCCATGGCCTTGATCGAGCCTGCCTTCAATTTAGGTCAGCGTGCCATATTTCGATGATCTTGTCATCCTCCTCCCCATTTTTTTGAAAATAGTTGTAGTCTGTTGCAGCGCAATATGTTATAAACCGAAATTACACGCAAGAACGGGTCTGGACACGCAGAAAGGAGACGAAAGCGCATGCAGAACACGCAACCCCAAACCCCGCTGGGCCAGATGTGGAACAGCATCCAGTCGTGGCTCT
>PWVE01000208.1 GCA_003562335.1 PVC group bacterium | reverse complement strand
TTTGTGCGTGCAGGACGGTAGTGATCTGAACTATACGGCGTTGGCGCATTGCACAGGGCTTGGGGAACTCTCCGCCAACCAGACCGGAGCCAAGACCCGGGGATTGCATCTGCATTCCACGCTGGCATTGACGACGACAGGACTGCCATTGGGGGTGTTGCGTGCGCAGTGTCCTGTCCCAGAGCCCAAGTCGCCCGACGACAATCGGCGTGCCTGCGCCATCCCCATTGAAGAGAAGAAGACCTTCGCCTGGATTGAGCACCATCGCGATCTGGTGGACTTGGCTGCCGAGATGCCCCACACCCGCCTGATCGAGGTGTGCGACCGCGAGGCGGATTTCTTTGAGATGTTCGACGAACAGCGGCGCAACCCGTGCGTCGATCTGCTGGTCCGCGCCAAGCATAACCGCAACATTGCCCAGGAACCCTTCAAACTGTTTGAAGCCGTCCGCCAGTCGTCTGTTCAAAGCTGGGTTCGTATTCATATTCCGCGCCAGAGCGCTCGCCCCAAGCGAAGCAAACAGAAAGTGCGCCCCGCCCGCGCCGCGCGCACGGCGGATCTGGCGGTGCGCACCATGCGCATCCAACTGAGCCCGCCCCCCAACGTGACCGACGCGGCTCCGATTGATCTGTGGATCGTTCACGCCTTGGAGGAAAATCCGCCACCGAAGGCCGAAGCGGTCGAGTGGTTTCTGTTGACCACCATTGAAATCGCTTCGTCCGAGGATGCCGAGCAATGCCTGCGCTGGTACTGTCTGCGCTGGCGCATCGAGGATTGGCACCGTGTATTGAAGTCCGGATGCGGTATCGAGAAGATGGCTCATGACAGCGCCGAACGTTTGCGCCGAGCCATCGCCATTAACCTGGTGATTGCCTGGCGAATTATGCTCATGACCCTGCTGGGCCGCGAGGTGCCGGACCTTCCCGCCGAGGTCCTGTTCTCGGATGTCGAGATGAGGACGTTGCATGCCTACGCAAAAAAAAAAGGACTGAAGCCGCCCACACGATTAGGAGACGCGGTGCGCATGGTCGCGAAGATCGGCGGCTATCTTGGACGCAACCACGATCCGCCTCCCGGTCACCAACTTCTTTGGCAGGGCTACGCTGATTTTCAGTTCATGTGCTTGGGGTTTGCGTTGGGAGAGGAGTGAGTATGTCCAGCATCAGTTACGGGTAAAGGGCAGGGCTAGGCCCTTACGCTCAGCAACTAAGGCGGGCTTCGCCCGCAACCCAGAGGTCAGAGGTCAGAGGTCACGAAGTCACGAGGTCACTGTCCCGTCCTGAAATAGATTGACACTTAAGCCAGCTCGGCAACTGAATGAATCGATGGAGTTTACGGCAAAGGTTACGGAATAGTTAGGGTCGGTCGAGTTTGCGAGGCAGTTCTCGTCGGAGGAAGAGGTAAGTGGAATTCGTCTATTTCGTAAACTTTGCCGTCCACTGCATCGGAACTAACTCCGACGTTACCTTTGCCGGGAACTACTCCGATGGTGCTGCGTGAAGAGCGTTGGCTGCCAAAGGTTTATGGCAAATATGTGACAAACGGAGATCAGGACGTGACATTTGGCGCAATCATCGCTGGGCTTTATGTGGCGTATGTCGCCTGCCGCCACGGCAGACAGGCCCGACGTGCGCCGGGGAAGCCAACCTCGAATCCGGACTTCGCCCTCCGGGCGCCGGCGGGTACGCGAGGTCGGGCCATGGGATGCCGAGGTCGGGCCGACCTCGGCCACAAAGAGCCGTAAACATGATCTCCGCGAAGCGATGCCTTGCTTAGAGTAGGTGTTTGGAGGTGGATGTGTGCGGGTTTGAATCAGGCTCTTGCAAAACCTCCTTTCAGACGGTCGGGACGCCTGCCTGTCGCGTTCGCGACGCAGACAGGGAGCCCGACCCTCCAGAAATCTTCGGAATACGGTTGTTTTTCAACTGGAGGGACGACCTCCGTGTCGTCCGCGGGAGGTTTTACTCTTTTTCCCCGACTTGCCTTATAGCTTATAGCCTGATATCATATCTCTTGAAGCAACCAAGCGAAGCGAAGGTTACCCTTGGAAGATACCCTGGATTGCAATGCAGTCACAAAGGATGATTGTTGCAGCATGGAAACGATGGATTCATCGCGACCGGAATACGCGAACCGTCGAGGTTGGTCGGCGGAAACGGTTCACCTTTTGCTGGCACACCGGTTGCCGGCCGCGTTACTGCTGGGCGCCGCCGCCGCGATCATGCTGACCGGACGCTTGCTGACAAATCCTTTATATCGTTGCCCCTTTAGAAGCCTGACCGATTTGCCTTGTCCCGGCTGTGGGTTGTCGCGCGCCGGATGGCTTATGCTGGACGGAAGATTCGATATCATGTGGCGGGTACATCCATTCACCCCTTATTTTGCGATATGGGGAATTATGTTGCTTGGCGCTGCCATCCTGCCAGGACAATGGCATGCCCGCTGGGCGGCCGCATGGGCGAAATTGGAATCGTATACGAAAATGCATGCGATCATACTGATTGGTTTTGTGTTGTTCGGGGTTGCGCGATTGCTTGGGCGCATCACGCAACCGCTGTAGGGAAACAGGGAAGGTGCCGCCATGTAATCGGGGAGACCGTTCCCTGAAATTCGCGGCCACATCGTCCCGTCATGGGGCGATGTGGCCGTTTCGTTTCACAAGGTGCGTCAATCTGTCGCTGTCGCAGCGGCCATGCTCATGATGCCGCCATTTCCCCGGATGATCGTCCGATCGCGCGGTCCGGGACGTCCCGCACGACGATGCAATCATGCCGCCCCCAGGTTTTGCGATAATTCTATGCGCGCATAATCCGGTGGGTGTGGAATGTGGAAAAGGCTTCCAGTCTGTTTTGTTGCCAAGCAGGCGGGACGCCTGCACCACTTTAGGAAAAAATCAACCGAGTTTTGCGATAATGGCGACAATTGGAACGAAAAATGCTCTTTAATTGTTGTTAAAGAAAAAGAAAAGTTCACGGTTAACGGTTGAAGAAAAGAGGAACATGACAACATACTAGTCGTCTCAGAATTTTTGCACCATAGCGCTCCAATAACGGCGGGGGACCGCCGTCTCCAATCACGGCGGAACCCGCCGTCTCCAAAATATGGAGCCGGCCGTCCTCGGCCGGACGAGCGCAGGGTGCGACAAATATGAGACGCTTAATAATCCCGAAATTGCG
>PWVE01000039.1 GCA_003562335.1 PVC group bacterium | reverse complement strand
CTTCCCTGGCATGCCCCGCTGCCTTCCTCTCTGCCGATGACCCTGGTGCCGCTGGATATGCCCTGGATCGGGCGCCACCTTAGCGCACACGAAGTGCAGCCGGAACAGCCGGTTCGGCAAGTAGCCATGACCACGCAGCGACTGGACCGCGTCTGGCTGGCGGTACACACCGGCTCCACGCCCGCCCGGTTCTCGGCGCGGTTCGGCGGTCGTTCCGTCACACGTCAGCTCCGAGCCGGACAGCATGAGTTGATCGAATTGACCGCCCCCCGCCGCACCGGTCCCCGTTCCGGTGGTCGTCATTTTTATCGCTTCAGTGCCAGCGCTCAATGGGGGCAAGTCCACCTGCACCTCATCACCGATCCGGCCAAAGCGGGTTTGTGGGCCTTGCAATGGGAGGATCATGGCACCGCCGCCCGACTGCTGGCGGACGAAGCCGGGCGCCACCTGCTGTATCAGGCCGCACTGGCCATCGCTCAACCGACCACCGCCGACACGGCCCGGATGGAATTGGCGAATCAACTCCAACAGATCCTCGATACGCCTGATCGCTGGACCCAAAAGCTGGGGTTGGCTGAGGCGTGGCTGGACGCCCTGCCTTACCACTCATGGGACCACGACGATTGGCAATCCACGGATGACGGCGCTTGGGTTTCGCCACCGCTGAATCTCGCGCCCGGATTCTATTCCGTGGAAGTCACCCCCGAAGACCCGGGCACTTGGCAGCGGGTTAATACCTGCGGACAGGTCGTGCAACAGCTCACGCACAGCGACGACCCAATTAACGTGCTGTTGCCGATTCCGCCCCGCCCCCAGACCTGGCGGTTGCAGTACACCGGATCGGCCCCGTTACCGCACGTCGCGATCCGACCGGACACCGCCGCCACCCTGCAACACTGGATAGAACAACTTGAGACGACCCGTGCAGACCGTGGCGTTCCAGTTACCGATCCGCTGGATGATGCTTCGCCAAGCGCCCGGTTTGCGAACGGTATTACGCTGCAGCATATTGAGCTCGAGGTGCGCGCGCAAAACCTGTCCGATCACCACAACCAAATCCACTATCGACTACACTGGACGTTGCCCGACCCGTTCACCGACCCGCAACGCTATTCCATCTGGCTGCACATAAACGATCCGGCCGGAAACATGGTGGCTCAGGGCGATCACTCCCTGTGGGATGCACTTTCCCGCACGTATAGTGAGGGTACCCTGCAACCCTGTTGGCGCACCGTCGACTTGCCGACCGGATTGGAACCGGGCACCTACACCGTTCGGGGCGGGCTATATCGACCGGCACATCGGCGACGGATCAACATCCAAGCGGCTACCATCCCGCACGGTCATCGCCACCTGGTGCTGGGCACAATTCAGGTAAGAGAGGGTAAACCACCCAGCGCACTTCCGGGTGCCCTGTAGCAGCCCGATGAAAAAGATTTGGCCGTAGATGGTGATAGCGCCATCATGGCGGATGCCGTCGAGCAGACCGTCATCAGGGTGTTGTTGGGAAACGGTTAGGCAGCAGGGGGCAAACCGTCTTGCCGTTACATGCTTCGGAATGTTAGCCTTCTGGCACTGGTGCTATAAATACTATGATAGAACGTCTTTTCGATATTCCATTTGTGGCTGGACTGGCGCTGCGGGAAAAGCAGATACAGCAGAATTACCGGCCTCCGATTGCGGTTCACAAATGGTTTGCGCGGCGACCTGGAACGCTGTTCCGGTCGCTGCTCTTGTCTGAGTTTGTTGATGCGGCACTTCGGGATTCGTATTACCAGAGCCACGACCTTAAGGGGCTTCGTATTGCCGATCCCTTCATGGGCGGTGGAACGCCGCTCATGGAGGCGAACCGGATCGGGTGCGATGTGGTGGGCTGCGACATCAACCCCATGTCATACTGGATTGTCCGGCAGGAAATCGAGCACCTCGATCTGGATGCGTATCACGAAGCGGCTGAAAAGCTGCGTGGTGCATTGGAAAGCAAAATCGGCCATCTGTACCGCACGAAATGCGAGCATTGTGGCCGTCACGATGCCCACGTGAAGTATTTCTTGTGGGTCAAGGTGATTCCCTGCACAAACTGCGGGCACGAAATTCGCCTGTTTCCTGGCTATATGCTGGCTCAAGACCGGCGCCATCCGCAAAATGTCTTTATCTGTTCTGAATGTGGTGCACTCACAGAGTCGAAAAGCCGTACGGATCCGGGGGCGTGCGGAACGTGCGGGGCAAGGCTGCGTACAGACGGCCCGGCTAAACGAGGGCGTTGCACATGTCCCGCGTGTTCGACACTGAACAAGTTTCCTGATGCCGATCGGGGTGCGCCTCGGCATGTCATGTTTGCCATCGAATACTTTTGCCCCGCCTGCAAAGACTCACATCAAGGGCGTTTCTTTAAGCAACCGGACGGAGAGGACTTGGCCAAGATGTCCGCTGTGCGCGAGCAGTGGGCAAAGACCCGGGCGCGATTTGTTCCTGCAGAAGAGATTCCGGCTGGAGATGAAACCGATAGGCTGCATCGCTGGGGGTATCGGTTTTACCGGGAAATGTTTAACGAGCGGCAATTACTGGGGCTCGAACTAAGTTGCCGCCGGATTGAAACGGTGAGCAATGAGCGTGTCCGCAACGCGCTGGCGACGAACTTGTCTGATCTGTTGCGCTATCAGAACATGCTGTGCCGCTATGACACCATGGCTCTCAAGTCGTTGGACATCTTTTCCGTGCACGGGTTCCCGGTCGGATTGATCCAATGCGAGTCCAACTTGCTCGGAATCCCAAATGGACGGGCTGGGATCAATGTGGGCAGTGGAGGGGGGTCGAACATAATTGAAAAATATGCGAAAGCCAAGAAGTACTGCAATGCCCCTTTTGAGTTTATGCATGATGGCAAGCGCAAAATCCGCGTCGATCTGACTGGTGAATGGATTGGCGACACACCGAACGGAAGGACGGGAGCACGTCCTCGGAAAGTCGCCCTTGCATGCGGTAACGCAGCCGTAAACGGCGCCTCCGCCAGGTCTCTGGACGCGGTCTTAACGGACCCTCCATACTTCGGGAATGTGCAATATGCGGAATTGATGGATTTTTGTTACGTGTGGTTGCGGAAGCTCATAGGCCGAACAGCAACCGGCGGCGCTTTTGAACTTCACACTACCAGGACACCAGACGAACTAACAGGAAACATCCAAATGG
>PWVE01000155.1 GCA_003562335.1 PVC group bacterium | reverse complement strand
GCGGCCCGCGCCGCCGCTGCCAATCGCCCCGTCATCATCGTAGGCAACGGCGATATTTTCGACGCGGACGACGCGACGCGGATGCAGGCCGAAACCGCCTGCGACGCCGTGATGGTGAGTCGCGGTGCGCTGGGCAATCCATGGGTTTTTCGAAGCATTCTGGAACAGCGCAACGCACATCCGACCTTGGAAGAGTGGGCCGACGTCGTCCTACGCCATTTAGATTATCAAATCTATCATTATGGCGACACCCGCATCGCAGCCATTACGGCCCGCAAACATCTGCTCTGGTACATCAAGGGATTCCCGCACCATAAACTGCTGGGCGAAGTCTTGGGACACTGTGACCGGATTGCGGACGCGCGTGAAGCCATTCAGGGGTATCTACGCCAGTGGCCTGCCGATCTGCAACGGTTCTCGGGTGCACAACAGACCGACCCGAGATTTGCGGCCAATTCAAAATATGACCCTAAATTCGATATGAACCGGATTCATGATCGGGCTGTGGGGAACGATGAGGTGTGAATGTTGAACGGAACAGTGAATTGACAGTCCAAGGCGATTCTGGCTAGCATCTTCCCCGACATGAAATATCAGGTTGTCGTAGCCAAAGATGCACAAGACCAGTTGCCGAGCTGACGTACACACTTAACCCGCACCCATGAAAGAATATGACGCTATCGTTATAGGTTCCGGCGGTGGCGCCAAGATCGTGCAAGGACTCGCCAAGCTGGGGCAGCGCGTGGCCTTGGTGGAAGAAGGGCGCACGGGGGGAACCTGCCTGAACAAGGGCTGTATCCCCAGCAAGATGCTCATTCACCCCGCCGGGATGGCGGCCAAAATCCGCGCCTTGCGGAAACTGCATATCGATGCCGAAACCAAATCGGTCGATTTCGAGGCCCTGATTGCTTCCATCAACCACTATACCGATACCACCTCCGGCAAACTCACCGATAATTTTCAGCAGGCGGAAAACGTCGACTACTACGCGGGTACCGCCCGGTTCACGGCCAACAACGTGGTGGCGGTGGCGGACGACTCTTTGACGGCGGAAACCATTGTGATTGCGACCGGGTCGCGTCCCGCCATCCCGGATATTCCCGGTCTGGCCGACGTGCCCTACATGACCAGCGAGCACGCGTTGCGTAATCGCAAGCTACCCCACCGCTTGATCGTGCTGGGCGGCGGTTACATCGCTGCTGAATTGGGCGGGGCCTATGCCAACCTGGGCAGTGAGGTAACGTTTATTTTGCGCAGTACCTTTCTGCGTCGGGAAGACACCGAAATCATTAAGGAATTTGAAAAGGTGTTTCGTGGTGGAAAAACCATCCACGCCCATACACGGGTGGCTGCGGTGGGGTATGATCAAGGCGTCTTTCGCGTGTCTTGCAGGGGAGGGGACAACACGCCGTTCGAGGTGGAGGCCGACGCACTCTTGGTGGCTACGGGGGTGACGCCGAATGCCGATCAATTGGGGCTGGAAAATACGGGGATCAAGCGCGATGACAGCGGGTTCATTGCCGTTGATGATTATTTGCAAACCTCGGTGCCTGGCGTTTATGCCATGGGCGATGTGGCAGGCAATTATCTGTTCCGGCACAGCGTAAATTTTGAAGCGGAATATTGGTTGGGGACGCGTTATTTGGCCGATCAGCCTCATCCTATTGTCTATCCCCCTATGCCGAGCGCCGTCTTCACGCATCCGGAAATCGCGTCGGTTGGCTCCTCGGAATCGACATTGCGGCAGCGGGGGGTGGACCCCGTGGTGGCCGTGGCCCGGTATCCGTCGTGTGCCATGGCGGTGGCCCGCGGACTGGATCATGGATTGGTGAAGCTGTTGTTTGATCGTGATAAGGGTCAGCTTTTGGGAGCGCATATCGTAGGTGAGGAAGCGTCCACGCTGATCCAGGAACTGGTGTTGGCCATGACCGCTAAGCTGACGGCCCACGATATGTATCGCCAGGTCTATATTCACCCGGCGTTTCCGGAAGTCGTGCGCAATGCGTTACGCACCGCGCTGTTGGAATTGGACCCGGACAAAGCGATTTGCTTTGGATAGGCGCGTAGATCGGGGCGAAGAAAAGGCTTTAGGCTCTCGTTATTTGCCGGAGGGGCGACCTCCGTGTCGCCCTCAATCCCACAAAGCACGCTCGACCCAGCATCAGGACGACACGGAGGTCGTCCCTCCCGGAGGGGCGCGCTCCGTCGCGCCCTTTTTCGCCCCGACTCGATCAGGGCTTGAATTCTTTGGCCAAGCGCGTATGGTCGCCATCAACGTATGCGGCAACCACAGTCGCAAGTTGTTCAAATTGCCGGATGGTGTAACGGTAGCACAGCAGACTCTGAATCTGTTTGTCTAGGTTCAAATCCTAGTCCGGCAACCATTTAAAATGTGCGTCTTGCGGATATTAGTGGCGAGGAATAGAGGCACCCGAATCAGAATCACATTCCCGCGCTTCCTCCGGCCGGCCCCACCGTGGCCGGCTACAGTAGAGGTGGTCCTCGGGCTAAGGAGCGACCCCGTGCCAATGTGAAAAATTTATCAAAATCCCGTTTGACACAAACTCGAATGTTCCCTATACCTACAGAGGTCTGCAAATGGAGAGGTCGATTGTGATGAAGTTGTTTTTTGTTGGGGTAGGTGTGTGGCTGGCGACGCACGTTGCGCAGGCGGGGACGACCGTTCCGCGCGCCGATCAGGGTGAGGATCGTCCGGGTTCTGCTGAATCGCGTTTAGCGGAAATTGATGCGCGCTTGGACGAACTACAGGAGCAAGAAACCGCGTTGCGTGCGCAGTGGGAACCGCAGCACCGGACGGCACTACGTGAAAAGCAGGCCCTGCTGGCCCAGGACAAAGAGCTGCGGGCCATCCAGCAGAAAATTAATGAACGCTTGGAGGAGGTCCGCGAGCTCCAAGAGGATTTGCAGCAGCTCTTGCAAGTCCGGCTTGCGGAACAAGGCCAGGATCAGCCCGACGCTGACAGCCTGCAACGCCAAATTGTTGATTTACGCCGTGAGCGGCAGCAATTGCTGCGGGAGCGCCACCAATTGCAGCGACGTCAAGGGCGCTCACCATTACCTGCCGCTGGTAGTGGCGAATAATGAAAAAGGAACATCCATGAGCAAATCAAAGCGCGTCGTCACCTCGCAATGGGTCTGGGGTTGTCTCTTATTCGTACTGTTCGCCATGGAT
>PWVE01000186.1 GCA_003562335.1 PVC group bacterium | reverse complement strand
GCCACGCCGTCCACCTCGTGCGCCGGGCCGAGCACCTCGGTCACCCGGCCGCGCAGGTCGACGGTGAAGTCGGTCACCCGGTGCAGCCCGTCGGCCGGGATGGTCCAGCCGGCGGGCGGGTCGAGCGCGGCGGCCTCGCCGGCGGCCACGTCTTCGATGGTCCGCGTGCGGGCGCCGGTCACCGGATCGTACTGGTGATGGGTCACCCGGCCCCGCTCGTCCATCGACCACGTCATCCGCCCGTGCAGGTCGAACCCGTCACGCCGGGTATCCGCATTGCCCGAGCCGTGCTTTTCGACCGAAACGGCCGGCAGTGTGGTGGTGCGCTCCTGCACCTGGTTGGGAAATGACACCCGTCCCGCTTACGTGCGCCGAAAGACGGTGCCGCAAACCCCTGACGCCTAATGCCGTAGGACATCCAACTCCAGGAATCGGCCACGGTCGTCCGGGCCGATATCGACCACGAAGTCGGTACACGTCGGGCACTGGTAATGGTGGGGAACGTAACTTCTGCTGGGCGGGCCGTCCTTTCTTGGCGGAGTCTCCCAGCACTCCACGGTTATCGTGTACCGGCCCGGCGGCAATCCGTTGCGCCGTTCCGGAATGGCCACGTGGAAATGCCCCCGTCTATCGAACGTGGCCACGGTGGGCCGCGGTGGAAAGCCAGGAGGCGGCGGGTCGATCCTGAAATAGAGCCGTCCGGCGGCGGGCGGCGCGTGTCCGTCGAACGTTACGCGGCCCGAAACGGGAACCGTCGGCGCGCGTTCGCTGTGGCAACCGGCGAACGCCAACAGCGCAGCCAAGACCACTGCGACAGGATGGTTTGTAAAACTGTTCACTTTAGCGGTCCCGTCCATCAGATCACTCGCGCTTATTGACGCACGTTCGCCATGGAATGGTAGATTCTTGAGAACTTACTGCAATACCAAGGAGGCAGGCGTGTCACTGATTATCGATACACAGGAAAGTGCCAGCGTCCAATCGCAGTTGGCCGGTCGATGCAGAACGCCCTACGCCACGTGCGAAATGCACGCGTGACATCGACCTGGCCCCCTATCGTTCTTCGGCTGTCATCGCAATGATTGCCGCTCACCAAACACGCTTCCGATGTGTTCATCTTGTTTCAAGTCAGGCCGCATCTCGCTGAAGGCTTTGATGCCATCATCGGTCACAAATGAATCGCCCACGTCGACGTATCGAAGACTTTGTATTGCTGCAATGTCTGGAACGGCTGCATCCGTAACGTGTGTCTGAAACAACGAGAGTTCCTCAAGGTTCGGTAGCGAACGAAGATAGCGCACTCCTTCATCTGAGACGTACGTAGTACCAAGCCACAACTTCCGCAGGTTTGTCAGTTCACCCATATAGCGAACACCAGCGTCACCCACCGGTGTGTGTACCATAGACACATCCGTGACGGAACTCAGGTGGTTGAAGATGCGCATATCGTTGTCCTGAAGCGACATTGCGCCACCAAGGTTTATCGTTCTAACCCGCCAAAAGGCATCGTGCCACAGCAGCGAGCGAATCAGAAACGGACCTGGCCGAGGCGCGTCGAGCGGCGACACGATAAGACCATGCGCTTCATCCGGTTGTATCACTCCGGTGACAGGATCGATGATCAGCGGGCGTCCTTCCGAATTGAACTGATGCTCGTACATAACGTAGCCGCCGAGCCGCTCGATGGTGGCGACCGCGTTGCGCCGCGCCTTGGTGGAACGCCACAGTGTGCCGACCCAGATAGACAATACGCCTGCGACCACGGCCAAGAGCAGCATGGCTCCGCCCGCCCATCGTAGTCTTGCACGCATCATCGCGCCTATTGCTTTCATTCGGTACACACAAATCGATTCTGATAGCGCCCCGTATCTGTTGGAGGCAAATCGCATAACCTGCTTTGAAATTCGCTAACATCGACAACCACTCCGTGAATCCGTCCATCCTGAAGTAATGTTCGCACGTCAGGTGAGCATATGATGTGTATTGTCACCTCATCGCAGCATGGGGGTTCCTGTCTGCACATCGTCCTTGCCGTGTCTTGCGCGTCTGCGAACAAGAACTGCAACGTCTGTGGAGCGTGGGTGTATGTACACACACCCCTATGGCCTCGGCCGCCACCAATGATTGCGTCCTCGCCCCATCGGGCGACAATTTCCTTATTGATCTGCGCGGATTGACATGCCATAATACCCAGTTTATTATGGGGAGCGAAACGGTCGCCATAGAAACCATAGAGTGGTTCAAGAAACTGCCTGACTTCATGAGTGTGGCCAGCAAAGAGCTGGATCGAGCACGGCCCCAGCGGCTCTGGAACGGGCAACCAGAGAGTGTGACCGGGCGGCAAGTCAAGCGGATTGTCCCATGGACGTGGAGGTGTGATCGGCCGCGGAAGCACTTGGTTCGGATGCGGAATGTGAATGTCAACAGAAGGTATCAGTCCATAGTTGCCAAACGGATCAACAACGGTAATCGGGCGTCCCGCGGCGTATGCATATAGGTTATCGCCCTCTGCGTACTGTGCTTGATTCCGACTTACGAATGTCCCCAACTTGGGGTGATACATCCGGTTGCGGTAGTACATCAGCCCGGTTTCGGCGTCAAGACGGCGGGTGGTGTAGGTGTAAGGCCAGGCGTAGGCGCTGGAGTTGCCGGTCGGCTGGAAGGCGGAAGTGCGGACTTCCGCGGTGCCGTAAGCTGTGTAGCTGTAGCGTTCGAGGATGGCCCCGAACGTGTCGAGCAGGGCGGTGACGTTGAAGTTGGCGTCCTGGAGGGCGTAGAAACGCTCGTCGAGCGTGCCGTTGGCGGTCGTGTCGCGGTCGCGGAGGATCAAGTGATC
The DNA here is from genome assembly GCA_003562335.1 of PVC group bacterium. Classification (GTDB taxonomy): domain Bacteria; phylum Verrucomicrobiota; class Kiritimatiellia; order SLAD01; family SLAD01; genus SLLF01. The sequence continues at coordinate 363 of PWVE01000186.1, read as the reverse complement.
AACGTACCGCTCGCGCCAAACGTGCTGAGTGTCGGGATCGGCCGCGATGGTACCGCTTGTCGAGGTGCGCTCTTCGATGGTCTGCCAGTCAGCCGTGTAGTAGAAGTGCCGCGTTTCGGAAAGCACCCCGCCGGTGTAGGTCTTCTTGACGGCGCGCCGGTTGTCGGGCATGTAGGCGTACTCGGCAACGGTGTTCTCTCCGTCTTCGACCTTGACCATGCGGTTCCAGGCATCCCACGTGAGCGAAAGGGCATTGGCCGGGGTCGATGGCTTGGGTACGGTGGTCATGTTGCCCGCGCGGTCGTGGGCGGGGGTGGCCCAGGACGAGGCGGAAGTGACTTCGTTCGCCTGGTTGTGGGTGCG
>PWVE01000174.1 GCA_003562335.1 PVC group bacterium | reverse complement strand
CATAAATGAGATGGTTGACACAGCGGACGGTCGAGCCGATTCGGCTTACCAGAATAGTGATTGGTGGTTGACCATGGACACCCAGCCCTTCGAGGTAATCGCCAATAACATAGTGGGCTTTCAGGTCATGGCCTATTGCGAAACGGCGGGCAACTTTGTTGACGATTACCAGTCGTCCACTCGCGACAATCGGCTTCCATTGTGGGTCGATATTCATCTTGAAATGCTCGACGACGTCACCGCCGAGCAGGTAGCGATGCTCTGGAACGCCAATAACCCGGAAGCGCAGCGGATACTGGAGAGTAACGTGCGCCGCTACGTTATGCGTGTCCATTTCCCACAGCGGTTGCGGCAACAGTGAAGGATGTGATGAATCAACTATCCATAAACAGGGGGCGGGCACAAAATCATGGTGGTGCAGGTGTCTGGCCGGCGTCAACCTGGCGTTTTTTCGCTGCGGATCCGGCTGCAAAGACGCGGAACCGGCAGGGCGTCGCCTTGGTCATGGTGCTGGGGATGCTGGCCCTCCTGGTGCTTATGGGGGTGACGTTTGTGATTTCCATGCGCACGGAACGACTCGCCGCCCGCTCCTATCTGGATGTCACCAAGGCACGCCAGCATATCCATACGGCCTTGGCACGCGTGCTGAGTGAGATTGAGCTGGAGATGGATGGCCTCAGCTACCCGCCTTGGGACGCACATACTAGCGCAGAGTATGGTTGGGTGCCCGTAGCCCGGAGCACGGCCTTAATGGGGGCGTATCCAGGCGGCGACAGCACGCCGATGGCCCATGTGCCCGGCAGCTTGCGCGATGCAGCCATGCCACCGGGCTGGAGTAGACACCGTTTCAGTTGGCTTGAGTTGAGGGATTCAGATAACCAGGTTCGAGGGGAATACACGTACTTGATCGTCAATAATTCGGGTCTGCTGGATGCTAATTACATTGGCGAATATGAAGCGGACCCACAACCCCGTAGACGCGGTTTCGATGTGGGCGAAATTCGCTTTCATCACAATATATTGCCGGAATGCAGAGGCGGAATCGCCCACCGACACCTGCGCACTTACAGGGATGCATTTGTACGGTTTGAGAGTGTCCCGGAGCTGCATCTTCTCGCCAGTGGTAGGCTGGCCGATTATCGGGATCAGCTGGGTAGACCCGCGCCGCTGCATTGGGAACCGGATGGTAGCGTGGACTACGTTTCCCATCTCCACGTCTTCTCCCGCTACCCGGCAGGCTACGTAGATGTAAACGATGATTGGAACGCCGTGAACGATGTGGTCTATATTGGGGGTAACCCCGATGACTGGGATGAAGACGATATCAGAGCGGCACTGGCCGGGATTGTCCCTGATCGCGATGCCTTCATCAATGCCATGTATGATTACGCCGATGACGGCTTGATCCCGCGGGAGCTGGAACAGTTCACCACCAAACCGGTGCCTTTGATCAATGAAATCGTGCTGGAAGTGTCTGCTGAGCCAGGGGCTGATCCAGATGATCCGTCCGTGATTATAACGGCTACATTGAAGATCGAAACCGCGTACCTGTTTCCCAATGAACCAACGGGCACTTTTACCGTTGAGGTCGATGACGTAACCATAACGGTTGCCGGTGTCGACTTGAACTTCACCCGTAGCGGGCCGGACCCGGCCACCATCGATCTGGATGAGGAGGAGGAGTATTTTGTCACCGAATTTGTTTTTGAGTGGGAGGGCGTTCCGCCACCGGATATAGCCGTTGATATAGTCGTGGAACTCGATGGGGACGGCATAGAGGTCCGTCACGATGGGACACCGGTGGACCGGGTCCTCTCTAACTGGCCGGCCGATGCCTTTCTGGTGAACCTCGATTTGGCCGCGGGCAACAGTGTAACCACGGGCTGGTCGGCCAATGATCCGCGGATCAATTGGGACCCCTCCAACGCTGACCACTGGCAAAAAGCGGACAATGATGACGAAATCACATTAGGCGAACAAAACCATAACCGCTTTATTACTGGCAACCCCGATGAGCGGTTCTTCATGTTCGCGGCCCGACGCCCGTTTGAGTCGGTGGGCGAGCTCGGTTATCTTTTGTACGATGCGGAAGAGCCGTGGACCACGGTGCGCTTTATCGGAGACAATGCCGATAATTTTACCCCGCTGTTTGACCGGTTCATCGTGCACGAGGAGCCCGTGCGTCGTGGGCTGGTCAATGTGAACACCCGGCAGACCAATACATTGGTCGCAGCCTTTTGGGATATGCCCGTCGAGAGGTATCCTGAAGAAGACCCTGATGGACCCCGACTAGACAATGTGGCAGCACTCCGCACTTTCGCCGGGCTATGGATGGACGCCACTACAACACAGGGTGGGCTCAACAACCTTTCAGATTTTTCTGACATTCTGGATACCTTACCTATTGACGCGCTACTGAATTCCACCGACGACAAATTCAAGCGGGAAAGTCTGTTGCGTAACAGCCTGGGATTGTTGGGTGTCCGCCACAATTTATTCACCATATTCATAGAGGCACGCGTATTTGCAGAAGGCTATAACGCCGATGATGCGGATCATTATGCCAAACGCAACGACTTTGTCACCGGCGAGGAGAGCGGTATCGCCGTGGTCTGGCGCGACCCCTATCGAGTGAACGGTGTGCACCAGACCAGGGTGAAATTTTTCCATTATTGAGGTGGTGGAACTACAGCACCTTGATTTAGCCGGATGGCGGCAAGGCGGCGGATCGAAATCGATCCGGCTTCACCCGCTATCCGGAAGTGGTGGAGCAACTCGATGCAGAACACGCGCCCTACCGCGACGCCATCCCCGACACCAGCCCCATCGGCTGGATCATCCTGCGACAGTGACCAGGACGCGGGTGTGAAGCCAAAGGGGTCCTTGCACATTTGCAGTCTGTATTGTACTGCAAGCCTGCGAGGACTGCCCTCGTCCTCCCCCAGGTCAATGTTCAACCGCAAAGCGCACAAAGATCGCAAAGCGTTTTTTTGCCGGCGCACATCCCGCTTACGCTTCCGCCTCTTTGTGTGCCTTGCGTTCTTTGTGGTTAAACGGTCCTCCTCCTGTCCATTTCAGCCAACCAAAGAAAGAAACCACGGATGACACGGATCACACGGATGTTCACCGATCACTGATCACTGGCCACTGGCTACTGCTTACTGGCTACTACTCCCTGCCCACTCCGCCTCCCCCGGTTTCCTGTTCATTACGGTTGACGACTACGGCGACGACTACGGTTAACGACTACTGAT
>PWVE01000062.1 GCA_003562335.1 PVC group bacterium | reverse complement strand
ACCAGCGGGGTGGGCTGGTCAGAGCGGGCCTGCCAGAAGTCGAGCACGTTGCGCCCATGCGGGCCGTAGCTGACTTCGGAAAAGGTTGGGATCGGGACATCGCCTTCGTAGGTGGTGGCCCCAGATGCGGCATTTGGGACCTGGAGGCCGACGAGGAAGGTGAGGATGTGGATGAGCGGATTTTTCATAGTGTCAAAACTCGATCGCTGCGGCTTCCGCCATACGCTGTTCCAGTAGTGTCCGCATTTTCTCGATGTGCTGAGCATAGGCATCCTCTCCGGCTACGTTGACCGTTTCGTGCGGATCCGCTTCCAAGTCGTACAGCATTTCGGCGCCACTACCGAAGCGGGTGAAGGTAAAGCGCTCGGTGATCGCCGTGTCGGCGTCGCGAATACGGCTATAGACGACTTCGCGAAAGGGCTGCTCCGGTTGCTCGAATAGCGCGTCGAAACTTTTTCCCTGGACCGTTTCCGGTATGGGAATACCAGCGAGCTTGCACAAGGTCGGGAAAAGATCGCTCGATTCAACCAAGGCGTCGGTGACGCCCGTCTGACTATCAGGGACACGGATAATCAGCGGCACCCGTAGTGATAGGCGCATGTTGTTATGTTTACCCCAGAAATTGTATTCGCCCAGATGGAACCCGTGATCGCCCCAGAGGACGATGATGGTATTATCAGCCAACCCCAATTCCTTCAGTTCGTCCAGAATGTCGCCGACTAACTTATCCACGTAGCTGGTGGAGGCCAAATAACCGTGCCGCATCACGCGATGGAACGCATCGGAATTATCCTCGTAGTCGCCTAAATGGTAAGAATGGTATTCTCCACTCCCACGCAGTTCTCTCGGCGCATTCAAGGGACGCCTGCGAAATTCGGCGATGTCGATTTTATCGCGCTCATACAAATCCCAATACCGTTTTGGCGCGTAAAATGGCAGGTGTGGATTGAAGAATCCAACGGCGAGAAAAAAGGGTTCACCAGCCTCTTTCAAGCGGCGTAAATCGGCAATCGTTCTTTCCGCCAGTTCCCCGTCATAATAGGCATCATCAGGCACATCGGGATACTCATAAATGCGCCCCCGGTTTCGTGCAGAAAGACGTCGGGTCGTTTCCGGATCATGGCTATGCATGAACTGAAGTTCCGGGTCCCAAGCGGGTTCGCTCCAGCTTACCTCCTCGAAATCTGCGGAGTGATGGAATATCTTACCGTTGGATAGGGTGGTGTATCCCGCCTCCTTGAATACTTGCGGCAGCGTGGCCGCGTCAGGTGTGTCCCGGTCGGCCCGCGAGTTGAAGCTGGTAAAGCGTGATCGCGTGGGCAGTATCCCGGTCATCAAGCTGGCGCGGGATGCCCCGCACACCGGCACTTGACAATAGGCACGCATGAAGACCAGTCCGTCGGCGGCCAAGCGATCCATGTGCGGCGATATGACCTGTGGACTGCCGTAGCAACCTAATTCAGGCCGCAGATCGTCTATGGATAGAAAGAGGATGTTCGGTTTTTCAGCCGCTGCGGAAGCGCCCTTGGCGGCCATGAGACTCAAGCCCAAGCTAAGAATAGTTGTAATATTTTTTTTCATGATATTCCTTTCAATAATGCCGATTACTTTTGTCAAACAGGGGTTCGATCCAGGTGTTGAGGTCATCGAAGACGACAAAGAGTATATTGGGACGATCCGAAGGGGGCTCGGACTCGGCCACCAGGTGGGTAGCAGCAAAGGCGCCAACACTCAGACGCGCGGATAGTTTCTGAAACGATGATTTCATAAGTGGTCTCCTTTGATTTCTCTAACGTCCATTTCGGTGGACGACTACGGCGACGACTACGGTGGACGGATTCAGAATCTGGGCAACCTACGATATATCGATGAGCTTGTCGACAACCATTCTCGTTTTGACCAGACGAGATGAGTCACGCCCTGTAATCGGGGGATGGGGGTCACTCATTAGAGGTTCCGGTCAAGACACAAAAAACCCTACCGGATCGTTTTTTTAACGATTCATTTTTCTCGCTGTGATTGATCGGATCACCATCGCCCGCGCGGAGCCGTCCGCTTTCCGTGTTTTCGTCGCCTGACTGTTTCAGTCACTCATCTGGTTTTAAGGGGAGGAGCAGGGGAGGAGCAGGGACACAGGAGGAGCAGGGACACAGAAATAGGGAGGAGCAGGGACACAGAAATAGTGTCTCTTTTCGACCTTGGCTGGTCGGTTTGCGGCCGGATTGGCGCAGATGATGGGGGAATCGGGCGCTCGAACCGGAGTTTGGGCACGGCAACGAATCTATACGTGCCGAATGAAGGGAAATGAGGCACAATTCCTCGACGGTTTCCAGCGGACTCGTCTGCAAGCGTGGTGTCCCGGGGAGTCCAGGCGTGCTACAGGGCAGCGCGTTTGTGCTATTCGGGGGGCGGTTTCGGTGTCAACCGGTGTCTGCGGGCCGAGGACGACGCCACGCATACAACCGAAGACCGCCCGGATATTCCAGACGGGCTGACCGGTGCCTGGCGATGGCCTCTTTTGTGTTGTACCGGCTCATTACGTCGGCAACGAACAGGCGCGAACCGATCACAAGCCCCTGCGTCCAGTAACGCACATGGCGCTGGACGCTTATGGCCACGCCTGAGTCGCACGCCTCGGAACCGGCCTTGCCCGCCAGCGCTTTCTCCATGGCCGCCCTGATTTGCAAAAGGCTCTCGAGCCCGAAGCAATCGCGCAACATCGGCAGTGCAACAGCTCTCACGTTGGCGGCGAACGGGTGTCGCCCCGATTGTAACCAAGCACCATGCGAACCAAAACGGTACTTCCCCGCCTGTTCGACGATGTGGGCGCGCACCGCGTTGTTCTCGATATACGTCCAGCAGCTCCAGACCGCCGCGCCGCTTTCGAGCAGGGTATGCTTGAACCGGTCCGCCCACAGCGAGCCGCGCCGTCGTACCGGGCGGGTGCGGTTGTACCAGACGGTGAAAAGTTGCTGAAGATGCCGCATGAACCAGCTGATATCCCGGCTACGGGCCTGCCATGCCCGGCAGGCCGGGCTGTCGGGCTTCAGGGTGCGTTTCCCGTTGTGAAAGGCCTTGTAGCGCCGACACATCTCCTCAGCGTCCGGTTCCTCGACCGGCGCGTGAGCCAAGAGGTGAAAATGATTGGAGAGGACCTGGTACGAGACCACCCGGATGCTGTAGAGCCTGCTGACCCGCTTGAGTATCCGTATGAACTGTTCCTTCTCCACGTCGCCAAAAGGACGGTCGTGTTTCGTGCCGGCCACGCGGTTGT
>PWVE01000044.1 GCA_003562335.1 PVC group bacterium | reverse complement strand
GATCCGCTGAATGTCCCCGGGCAGTCTTCGCGCGTACTCCCGCCGATATATCTTCTCGGTGTCCTTACAGGCAAACGACTTGATCATCGGCACACAGTAACGCCATGCGTTATCATCGTCAAGCGTTAATATGCCGTTTTTTGGCGAACGTTACCCCGACAAAAAAACCATCGCAGCAAGTAGGACATCTTGGTGAGGCTTGCACTCGGCTGGATGAGGTTGTTACATATCTGGGTCATGGAACGTATCCACTATTTTATTCGCCGTTTGCTGCTGGTGATCCCCACCTTCCTGGGGATCACGATCAGTTGCTTTATGATTAGCCAGTTTGTGCCGGGCGGACCGGTGGAGCAGTACCTACTGCAAATGCGGGCGCTTGGCGATCCCAGCGCCGCCGCCCTGCCGTCGGAATCGATCGGCGAACGCCAGCGCGAAGCCCTGGAAGCCCATTTCGGTTTCGACCTGCCCGTATGGGAACGCTATTGGAACTGGCTCTGGCATAACCGCATGGGCATGACCGTCTACTCCTATCGCTACACCAATCGCACGGTTTGGGAACTGATCCGTGAGCGTTTTCCCGTGTCCCTGACCTTCGGGATCACCGGTTTCGTGCTCTCCTACCTGGTCTGCATACCACTCGGGATCGCAAAAGCCCTACGCAACGGAAGTCGGTTCGACATGGTCTCCAGCGTGGTGGTCTTCATTGGTTACGCCATCCCGGCGTTTGCCTTCGGGATGCTGCTGAAGATGCTCTTTTCGGGCACGGTCGACCACTTTTGGGACATCTTTCCCATTGGCGGGTTCCGCTCGGATCATTGGGAAGAGTTAACGTTGTGGGGACGGGTTCACGACCAGTTCATGCACATGTTCCTGCCAGTGCTCTGTTACGTGATCGGTAATTTTGCGGTGTTGACGCTGTTGATGAAAAACTCATTGCTCGAACAAATCGGGCAAGACTATATCCGCACCGTGCTGGCCAAAGGCGGAACCATGCGCCGCGCCATCTGGGGCCATGCGTTCCGGAATGCCCTGATCCCCATCGCTACGGGATTCGGCGGCATCCTTACCGTCATGTTTGCCGGTTCCGTCCTGATCGAAAAGGTGTTTGATATTCCCGGTATGGGGCTGCTCAGTCTCGACGCAGTGGTGACCCGTGATTATATGGTGTTCATGGGTATTGTGGCGGTCACTTCGCTGCTGGCCTTGCTGGGACAAATCCTGTCGGACTTTTGCTACGTGCTGATCGATCCACGCATCAACTTTGAAGGAGACCGCTGACATGGCGCGCTGGGGATTGAATCCCATTACCCGCAAACGGCTGCGTCGGTTCCGGTCCATGCGCCGGGCGTGGTGGTCATGGCTCATACTGGTTACCCTTTACGCCATCAGCCTGTGCGCCAACCTCATCGCCAACGACCTCCCGCTGTGGGTGCGGTTCGAGGGCCGCACCTATTTCCCCCTGCTGCGTTTTTACCCGGAAAGCACGTTCACCGGCGAACGCCATACCCGGCCCAACTATCTGGCACTGAACGAATCCCCGCTGTTCGCGGACGAACCGGGTAACTTCATGGTCTTCCCGCCCATCCCTTACAGCCCGCACACCATCATTCCCCCGCACACCATCGACGTGCCGGACGAAGTGCCCCTCACCATCGAGCGCGAACCACGCGTAGGAACCCTCGACTTTAATGCCGATTACGCCATCTTGCGCGCCAACCAGATGGCCGCGCTGTTCGCAGTGCCCTCCGACGCCGCCTTACGGCGTCAATCCCTGACCGATCACCTGACGTTGCCGGAGAACTGGGATAATGCGGTGCCTGGCCGTTTGGATAACGAAGACATGCCGGCCTACCGCTCGGCACCCTTGGAGCTGGCGTCCGGCGCAACGGTGCGCTTGCAAATGAGTGCCTTCACGCCTGACACCCGTCCGCCACGTTTCCTGCGCGTAACGGTCCGCGAAGTACCGCCTGCGGATGAATGGGCACCCCTTCAACTGAACGTATCCCGCGCCGACAAAGAGGATCCGCTGCCCGCCGAATGGGCCGCCCGCTTCACGCCGGAACAGCAAGACGCCATCCGCACCCGCGTGGAACAACGATTTGATGCCGCGGTGCCCGACCATCATTTCGACACGCTGGACGGGCGTTTCCGCGTGGAATATGAGAAGGAGGTGGTGACCTATCCTTTCCGCCCCACCCGTTCCCATCCGCTAGGCCTGGACGCCTCCGGCCGTGACGTGCGTCCTCACATTTTGTATGCCTTGCGCACATCGATGTCGTTCGGGCTGGTGTTGGTAGTCGCGACCATGCTGATCGGGATATTGATGGGGGCCATCCAGGGTTACTTCGGGGGCTGGGTGGATATTACCAGTCAACGCCTGATCGAAATCTGGTCCGCGTTGCCGTTTCTTTACATCATCATCCTGCTTGGGTCCGTCTATGGACGCAGCTTCACGCTGTTGCTGATTTGTTACGGGGTATTCAACTGGATCGGCATTTCCTATTACATGCGCGCGGAATTCCTGCGCCTGCGGAAACAACCGTTTGTGGAAGCAGCGCGGGGGGCCGGCCTGAAACCGCGCCGCATCATCCTAAAACACATCCTGCCGAACGGGCTGGTCCCGATTATCACGTTCTTCCCCTTCTCGTTGGTAGGTGCTATTGGTTCCCTGGCGGCGCTGGATTACCTGGGGTTCGGGCTACCGGCCACCGCACCCAGCTGGGGGGCGTTGCTGGCCCAGGCCCAGGAGTTTCGCTACGCTTGGTGGTTGGTGTTATACCCCTCGCTGGCCCTGTTCATCGTGATTCTACTCGGCGTCTTTATCGGCGAAGGGGCCCGCAGCGCCTTCGACCCGCGGGCCGATAGCCGGTTGGAATAGCGCGCCCCCACGAGGATGATACCGGAGGGGCGTGCACCCGCCTACGCCAAGGCGGCTACGGCGCGGCAGGCCGTCGAGCCCTGATCCTCCTCTCACGCTCAACCCAGTATCACATAACCCAGGAGGGGCGCGCTCCGTCGCGCCCTCAATCCCACAAAGCACGCTTGACCCAACATCAGGACGACACGGAGGTCGTCCCTCCCGGAGGGGCGCGCTCCGTCGCGCCCTAATCCGTTTACCCATACTTTCAGCAGGGCAAACGCATCTAAATTATCGTGATAAATGACGAAATACCCAAACACCCACGTGTCCGCCGTAGCCGCTTCGGCGAAGGAGGAAGTCCGAAAGAAGCCCGAAGTTCGAATAGGCAAGCCGCACTATGCGTGAATGCGGGAT
>PWVE01000126.1 GCA_003562335.1 PVC group bacterium | reverse complement strand
GACAGCGGACGAGGGGGCGCTTTGGCGGTTATGGACGCGCCACCAAGCCGAGCCCACGGAGCATGCCGTCCACGCGACGGCGTTTGCCGATTTTGCCGATACGCGGCCGGATGATCCCTTAGCGCCTTTGGCCGGGACCTTGGCGGCGTGGCACTTGTTGCAGGCGGGGCGCGTCGATGAGGCGACTACTTGGCTGGAGCGGTACGCCAGGCCCAGCAGGCATCCGACCGCGCGGGGTGCCTCTCAATTGGCGCGCGCTTGGCTGACGCGCTTGGACCGTGAGCGGGTTGTACAAGCACTGGACGCTTATCGCACCCGGGAAGTGCGCTTTCCCGAACGCCTCACCGATTTAAACGGGCATGCGGCCGTGCAGCGCGCCGGGATCGAGCCGCCACTGGAAGATCGCTGGGGCCAGTCCTGGATCTATCAGTTAGAGGCGATGCGGGCGCTGACGAGACTGGCAGGCCAACGCTACCGGTTGGAAAGCCGACGGTTGCGCGGGGATGGGATGTCGGACCTGAATAAGGCGTTGGCCGTTCCCTATGGCGACGGCATTCCGTTGGAAGTGGTACGCATAATGGGCGCGGGACAGACGGCCTCGGCGCAATTGGCTGACCCGGCGGCGCCAGACGCGCCCATTGCCTTGTCGCCAGGCGCGCAACACGAAAGCATCGCACTCGAGTACCTGAGTGACAACCTGGTTATCCTGCACGACACCTTGCATTGGAAGATTATGCGTACGCCGAGGGGTAGGGGACCATGAAGCGCTGGTTTCGCTCCAAGACGCGGCAGGCAGAGGAGTCCTCGCACTCCGGCATGGAAGGGTTGATCCCGGGCAAAGAAGGGATCGAGGCGTTTCTGCATCCCGAGGAACGGCATAAACTAAACCGCATGGTCTTGCTGTCGCGTTACGTCGTCGAAGGCAACTTGGCCGGCGCGCACCGCAGCCCGTTACGAGGCGCCAGCTCGGAATTCGCGGATCACAAAGCCTACGGGTTGGGTGACGACCCGAAACACATTGACTGGCGCGTGCTGGCGCGCACCGATCGCTATTTCGTCAAACGCTTCGAGGACGAGACGAATCTGCGCGTTTATCTCGTGGTGGACCGCAGCGCGTCCATGGGCTACGGCAGCGCCGGCATAAGCAAATACCTGTACGCCTGCCGGTTGGCGGCGGCCTTGGGCTATGTGGTGGTCAAAGCGCGCGATTCGGTCGGGCTGTGTTTGCATGCCGACACTGTGACGCTGCGCATGGGCGCCCGCAATTCGATCCAGCACCTGCACAACATGTGCAAGCAACTGCAATCATACGAACCCGACGGCGGCTCGGCCATCGCGGAAGCCCTGCACGAAATCGCCGGCAGCGTCCGGCGCCGCGCCATGGTCGTGGTCTTATCCGACTTGTTGGGCGATGAAAAAGCGGTGCAGCAAGCCTTGGGCCGCTTGCGCCGCCAACGGCACGACGTAATCGTCCTGCAGATTCTGGACCCGGTTGAACTCGACCTGAAAATCAAACAACCCCATATCTTTAAGGATTTGGAAAGTGGCGAAACCATCCAAGCATCTCCGCGCGAGATCATCGACGCTTATCAAAAGGTCTTTGCGGAGTTTGTGGAATCCTATCGCACCTTCTGCGCCTCGCTGCGCATCGATCACCGGGTGGTGCGTACGGATGAACCCGTCGATCTCTTCACACGTGCCTATTTACAGGAGCGCCGCCGCTTAACCGCCTAATGTCAGCCCATGTTTGAAACTCCCCTATTTCTACTTGCGGCTGCGGCCGGGGCCTTGATCCCCTTGCTGCTCCACTTGCTGCGCAGTAAGAAAGCAACGCCGCTGTCGTTTCCGACCATCCGCTTTCTCATGATGGCGCAACGGGCGGCGTCCCGTCGCCTGCGCATGGAAAATTGGTTGTTATGGCTGCTGCGCACCTTGATCATGCTGTTGATTGGCGTGGCGTTTGCGACGCCGGTGCTGCGGGTCCAAGGCATCCAGTTCCTGGGACGGGCCCCGCGCGATGTCGCTATCGTCATCGACGACTCCTACAGCATGGGCTACCAAGCGGGGCGCGAGACCATTTGGGAACAGGCGATAGCGATAGCGGTCGAGCTGCTTGACGGTCTGGGCGAGAATGATCGCTTCACGCTGGTGGTGGCGCGTCAGGAACCGCACACCATGGTTGCCGAACCGATCATGGATAAAGAGGAGGGGCGGGCCATCATTCAATCCTTGTCGCTGGGATATGGCACGTCCCGTCTGGGACCGGCCATCGAGGCGGCCTACGACAGCGTGCGCGCCGAGCCGGGCCGTCGCATGCGGGAGCTGCATATCCTGACCGATAACCAAGCCTTGCCGTGGGAAGGCGTGGCGGAGCGCGGCGGCGAACAGGAGGATATTTGGCAAGCGCTACAGGAAGATAGCGCCACTTCCGTCTATGTCTCCTTGCTCGGCGTGCGCGCGCCCGAAAACATTACGCCGATTGACATGGCCCTGACGCCCGCCGTAATGCGGGCGGGCGGCGGCGGACAACTGCGGGTGGCCGTGGGACATAACGGCGCGCCACGGGAAACAACCGTCAGTTTGTACATCAACGACGAAGAGCGTGCGCGCCGGTCCGTGATGACCGGCACCCCGCAGGCGAGGCGGATCGATTTTGCATTGCCGGGCCTGCCCGGCGGCGTCCATCCGGCCCGTGTGGAAGTGCCCGGGGATAATTTGCCGGTCGACGACGCCTTTCATTTCCTGATCCGGGTGCGCGACGAATTGCCCGTGTTGGTGGTGGGCACGGAAACGGACACCTTCTTTCTGCGTACGGCGTTACGCGCCGCCGGTGCCGGCGACACCATGACAACACTGGCCGTCGACGAACTGCCCGGCCACGCGCTGGCCCCTTATGCCGTGGTTTTCCTCTGCAACGCCCTACCGCTCTCCGGTCAGACCATCGAGGCGGTGGAGCGGTACGTGCAACGCGGCGGACTGTTGGTCCTGTTTCCCGGCTTGCGGGCGGCACCGGAAGACTACCAAGCCTGGCGTAGCCTGCCCGGCTCGCCGGAGGCGATTGAGGATTTGCCCCGCGCCCGTCAACGCCGGCCACTGGCATGGGCGCAACGGGGTCATCCGGTCTTGCGCGGATTGGACGACGAGGTCGTCGCCCCCGTAATCGCCAAGCAACGCCACCTGACATGGCAGGACTGGGCGACGGACAGCGTACCGTTGATTCTGAGCGGCGAGGAACAACCGTTCCTGGTGGAGCGCCCGTACGGACGCGGTCGCGTGTTAATGTTTTCCGTCAGCGCCGACCGCAGCTGGAGCAACTTCCCGTTGACGCCCTTCTACTTACCGCTGGTGGCCCAGGTCGTCGAGTACGGTGCCGGCATGGAAGCGGGACCGCCGTTTCTCTGGGCGCGCCGGGCGATTCCGCTGGACGACATCCTGCCGGATGCCGAAGCGGACACGCGCTTGATAGGGCCGGACGGCATTCCCGTTCCGGTTCGCAGTATCCGCGAAGAGGGGCAGGTCGTCTTAACCGTCGATAACATGACCCGGCCCGGTATCTATTCGGTCGACGGCGTGGACGGGCGGCAGCCGGTGGCGGCGGTGAATATGCCGCGTGAGGAGTCGAACTTAACCCCGATTGAGCCGGCAACCATTCAGGAACGGCTGGCGCTGGAAAACCTCTATTTCGCCGATAGCCGCGAGGAATTGCAAACGGTTCTGGAGGCGCACCGGGTCGGGCGCACCTACGACGAGTTTCTGTTGTGGGTATTGGCCCTGCTGGTTCCGGTTGAATTCATATATGCCAACCGTCTGGCACGCGCGCGCGGACGGCCCGGCGGCACGCTACCCGTGGATTTGTCCGGTCACGTTCAGCGCGGGCAGGCGGCGGGTGCTAAGCAAGGGGCAACAGCGTGATTGTACTCGAACATACCCCGCCGCTATGGGTGCTGGTGCTGGGCGTGCTGCTGATGGTGGCGCTGGGCCTGGTGAGTGCCTGGCGCTATGTGCCGCGCCGTTGGATCATGGCGAGCTTGAACGCATTGTTTCTGCTTAGCCTGGTCGCTTTGTTCTGGTGCCTGCTCCTGCCCGGATTCCGGGACGAACACACCCAGTTGACCAAACCACGCTTTCTGATCGCTCTCGACACCTCGCGCAGCATGACCCTGGCTGCGGAGACAGCGACCGAAAACCGCTGGGAACGCGCCCAAAACGTACTGGCGCTGCCCTGGGTGGATTCGCTGTCCGCCGAAGCGGATATTGAGCTTTACCCGTTTGACCGCCGGTTGCATCCGCCGGAACGAAGCCGGAGCGCGTGGACCAACTTGACGGCCGAAGGCGAAGCCACGCTGCTGCGGGACAGCCTGCACGAATTGGCCGGCCGGTATCGCGGCTTGAACGTGGCCGGACTGCTCCTGCTCAGCGACGGACTCGACACCCGCGAGGCGCAGGACGATTGGGCCACCGAATCGTTGCCGTTCCCGGTGTATACCATTCGGTTGGACGATGATTGGGAATGGGAGATCGAGCCGGATATCCGCATCGTGTCCGTACAAACGCCCCGGCGCGTCAGTCGTGGCTGGGAATCCGAATTACGGGCCGTCGTGGCCGGGGAGGGAACCGACGACCAGCCGTTAACCGTGGAGCTGTATCGCGATGATCAGTTGGTCGGCGAAGCCCCGACACAAATCCCCGATCGCGGCGGCGAGCGCGAGGTCAGCTTTACGCTGCAACACGAAGAAATAGGCGTACACACGTATCGCGTCTATGTGGAACCCTTGCCGGGCGAAACGCGAACTGCCGATAACGAATATCAAGTCACCGTGACCGTCACCGACCCCCGCAATCAAATCCTCTACGTCGAAGGCCCGCCCCGATTCGAGTACCGCTTTTTACGGCGCACGTTGCTGGCTATTGAGCATGCCGTGCCGGCCATCTTCTTCAGCGGCCCCGACGGCAGCCCAATCAGTGGCACGCCCGGCGCTGCCGTGGGCGCGGACATGTCGGACGAGGACTTGCTGCAATTCAGAGTCGTCATCCTCGGCAACCTTGACGCGGACGAGTTAACCGAGCAACGGGCCGCCAACCTCGTGAGCTTTGTCGAGGAAGGGGGCAGCCTGATTCTGCTTGGCGGCGGGCGCGGTTGGAGTCGGGATGGCTTCGTGGGCACCGCCTTGGAAACCATCCTGCCCGTGCGGCCGGGCGGCGCGGCAGCCTTGGAAGGGGACGAGCCCTTCCCGGTACAATTGGAACCCGCCGCTGCGGCACATCCGGCATTTGCCGGACAGGAAGATTTTTGGGACCGGGTGCCGCCGGTATTGACTGTCTTTCCGGAGGTCACGCCACGCGCGGCAGCGGAAGTATTGGCCACGGCCAACACACCGCGCGGCCCCAAGCCGCTGGTGGTAACCCAGCGCTATGGGGAAGGCCGGGTGGCCGCGATCCTCACCGATACCCTGTGGCGCTGGCAATTGGATCCCGATACCGCCGAACGTCGATTGTACCAGCGGTTTTGGACGCAGTTACTCGACTGGATGATGCCCGAGGAAGACGATGTGGATCGCCCGCCGATTGATCTCATGGTTGGCGAGGATCAGGTGTATCGGGGCGAGCAGGTGGAGCTGTCCGCTCGCTATTACGATGTGGAACAACACGAGGACGACGATCCGATTGAGGTGTTGATAACCGGGCCGGACGGACGTGAAGTCCCGTACACCATGCAACCGCAACAAGTCGTCACCGATCGCGGGCGCAGCTATCCGGGCTTCGCCCTCCAGTTTGAACCCGATGAACCGGGGCACTACACCGCCACCGCGCGGGCGGGCCAGGCACCGAATTGGCTACTCAGCGAACCCGTTTCATTCAATGTCCGCCCTTATTCCCCCGAAACCATTCCCCGGCCCTCGAACACCGATGTCTTGAACATGCTCGCCCGCGCCAGCGGCGGCCAGTATTTCGAAAGCGAACGCGATTTGGATCAAGCCCTGTCGCGCCTGTCGCTCAGCGTCGAGGAAGACGCGCGGGTAACGTATCACACCCTATGGAAACGCTGGCCCGTCTTGGTCCTGTTGATGCTGCTATTAGCCGCCACCTGGGCCTTGCGCAAGTGGCAAAACCTGCCCTGATCTGCCCTCACCGTCAATCGCCCACTCGCTAATCAACCGTTGGCTGCATTGATTTTGATGCTCTTACACTTCTATTTTTAATTGCCCTTCAGCTCCTTGATTTCTGGCGGGCAGGTTGGCCTATAACCCGGATAATGCCAAGTGAAATCTGATTTTGAACACGTTAGTACAGTGCAAAGGCGGAACGGAATTAATGAAGCGGGGGTTATGCGGGCTAGAAACCATCCCCAACCGAGAACCGCACACCCGTTACTTATCAAGGTATGATCGTTGTACCCCTTGTGCTTCCTGAATTTCTTCCGTCTTAAGTCGCGACTTCCACGAATCCGGATGCTTGTGCAGGTTTTGGACTGCGACGACAAGAATGGCGTCACTCCGGGGCTGGTAAAGCAGCGCATACGGGAAACGATTCAAACGGCAGCGCCGGGTTCGCTTCGATAGTGGCGTCCAAGCATCGGGATACTGCAGGATGCGCCCCAGTGCCCGTTTGACTTCCGCAGCAAACTCTAATCCCAAGCCTTCGCTTTGGAGGTTGTAGTATGAGGCTCTTGCAAAACCTCCGAGGTCGACACGGAGGTCGACCCTCCGGTAAATAAACAGGCCTATTTCGCAGGTTCCCGGAGGGCCAGGCTCCGTCCTGCCCTTATGAATGGGAGGTTTTGCAAGAGCCTGGTATGTAATCGTCTCGGAGAATTCGTCATCGGCAGCTTGGAGAAAGACGGCTTTCACGAAGAGTACTTTTTCTCGATCCGGTCGAATACCTGGGATGCCGGAATCGCGGTGATGTCGCCCCGCTCATAGGCATTAATCCGGTCCTCGGCTTCCCGTGCCCAAGCTAAATCGATGTCAGCGCGGGACGGAAAATCAAAGCTTGCGAGAATCCTCTCAACGAGCTCGGCACGCTCAATGGGGGGCAGCCCAACGGCCTTTTCTAGAACCTGCTGCGTCTGTGTTGTCATGACTCACCTAATGCGGGACACATTTACCTTGAGTACCGTATTCATGGTTATATAGTACCTGCTGAGTCCGCTGCCTTCCAGCATTTTTTTCATCTCGGCCAACACGCGTTAGCCCGCGAACTGATTCCTGGCGGCGAGGGAAAGGGACTACGTGTGGATGGACTAGGTGTATGGGGACTAGGTGTGCAGGCGGACTAGGTGTTCAGGGAACCCGTGAGTTTGACGTCCATCCTTAATTTTGCCAACCTCATGCCCTGAAAGCGACATGATCAGCGACTGTGGCCCTTTCCTGGAGCCGCCAAAAAGGCAATTTCTTACGAGGTGAGCATGAAATTTGGTTTATTGATTTTTATTCTCATGGCCGTTTCGGTGGCACGGGTAGCTACCGGAACGGAGCATGCGGAACGGTTTCAGAAAGTCGTTGCGATGAATCCTGCGGGTTACTGGCCGCTGGATGATTCAGGGGGAACAACTGTTCGGGATCTATCCAACAATAGCAATGACGGAAAGTTGTATCATGTCGGTTGGGTCAACGGTTTAGCCGATTTCAAAGGGGCCTACCAATGGATCGAGGTTCCAGCCCACGCCGCGTATCAAACCGACGCGTTCAGTGCGGGAGGGTGGGTCTATCTCCGGTCGGAGGTTTATGGTGGCGGTTGGCCGAACCGGCAGGGAATGTTGCTGATTGGCAACCGCGAATGGCTCAACCGACTTGGCTTTCAATTGGCGGTCCGTCGTGAAAACGTTCCCGAAATTGTAAGCTCCGGTATTTTCGATCCCCTGGAGACGCATATGTGGTGCCCCGATGAGCGACGCTCCCTGAGCGATATCCGGCTCCCTGTTGGGAAGTGGCATCACCTTATCTACACATTTGATTTCGGACAAGCCGATTCCGCAGTTGGAACAGGCGTGCTTTATCTTAACGGTGAGGAGATTGGCCGGGCGGACGGTATTGCCTACAAAAGCGTCAACCGGGAACTGCAAATGGGCAATGATGCCGCATGGTGGCACATGTCGATCCGCTCAGGATCGCTCGATGGATCGCTTCGCGACATGGTGTGGTTTGACCGGGCCTTAAGTGCCGACGAAGTGAATGAACTCTACGCGATTACCCGGCCGACGACGAAGCCCATCCACAAGGCAGAGGAAACCGTCGTCGAGGAACCATGGGAAAACGGCGACGCATTGCTATCCGTGATTGAGAACGAGGAAAATGCCAAGGAAGAGCGCGCCCTGGCGGTTATGGATTTGGCGAAGCAGGGGTCGTTGTCGACTCAGCAGATTGAGCGTTTGCAGACCTTATATCAAAAGGTAGTGGCCCATGACGGCGCTCTGCGGATCGAAGATATTTTAAGTAACGGGCTCACCCGTTTGTTATTGGACACCGATCGCGAGGGAGTGGTCACCCGGGAGCTTTTGGGCATCCATTTTGCCCGGCCATTTTTGAAGTCCCTCGATTTGGAGGCAGACGAGCTGGCATCTGTCCGGGAGCATTTTGCCGAGGGAAACTACATGGATGCGCTGGACGAGTTTCGCCGTTCCGAGCCGGGGGAACGATCCGACTACTTCTTCACCCATCGCCGACCACAAGATCGCGACTATACACCCATCGCGGAGTTTGATGGGGTTACCTACATCGTTGGAGAGGGCGTTGGGTGGCGGGCGATTGAGCCCGTCGACGCGGATGCTTTTGAGGAAATCCTGTCCCGCCTGGAAGTGGACTACCCGGATGTGCGTGAGTGGCGGCCAATCGATTTCCCCAATCTTTACCGCGTCACGCTGACCCGGGTCGCGCAGGACGGAAGTGAAGAGACGGTTTACTTGGGAGGCGAGGATTTCGTTCTGGATGGAACCGATGCAAAACTGCGGGGTTGGTCCATCCTTGTCGATGAGGAGGGTTATATCCACCTCGTTGGCGGACAGCACAATCGTCCAGTCTCGGACTACTACATTCCTGGTAGTTGGGAATCCATTGGTGCTTCCAGGGATCCTGAGAGTGGCTCCTTTCCGAGAACTATGTATTGGGTATCCGCCAGGCCAGGCTCATTTGACAACATGGTTTTTGTAGGCCATCGGGATAATCCGCGAGCAATCCCCACCGACAACTTGAATTACATGGTGCCGCTGCAGGACAATACTTATCAGACCTATATGTATGGTCGGGTTTATGCTTTTGGCTGGCAGAGTTGGGGGTTATTTAACTATGACGTCGAGACGCAGCGTTGGCAGGCTATCGGCGGGGAGCCAATAGATGTTATACGCTCGATTGAGGACACCCACCCCGGATGGTTACGTTTGGCAACGCATGAAATCCGTGGGCGGGGGCTGCCCGACCGTCCAGCCGGGACCCGGCCGTTAGCTTGGGCATGGCAGCCAGCTTTCTACAATTTTTGCCGGGATGATTGGGGTGCCCGTTTTGATCGCACTGGACGTCTCCACATACACATGCAAATCTTCGGTCTGGACCTCGAGGGCTTCAACCGCAAGTCCAGTGTCTATGCCTGGTCTGATGACTTTGGCCAAACGTTCCATCGCGCGAATGGCACTCCGGTTCGCTTGCCGCTGACCTTGAATCCAGCTCCTGAATACAACGCTGATATCAAGGAGGATAACCAGTGGGACTGGTGGCGGCTTTGGACCTCACTTATTCGTGAGGCAGGCTTCGACGTGCCCCATTTTTCGTTGGAGCGGGTCGCACGCTATTGATATACGAGATGAGTGTCTTTGCGTCGGTAATAACCTGCTCTGGTGCACCGTCTTTCACAAACTCAAGCAGCGCAAAATGATCGCGCCCCGTTGTCTGGATTGCCACAAGGAATTCTTGCCAGCGGTCGGCCCCATCGGCTAAGGGATGGCGGAAGAAATCCTCCGGCCAGTTGAGTGGTCGGATAGTTTCGTTGAGGGTGTTTTTTTCATAGGAACCGATGGTCCAGTGATAAACGTGAACCGTACTAAGGCGCGGCAGTAGGCCGGTAAGTCCCTCCAGGCAGTGTTCCAAGCTATATCCATGAGGCGGTTGCCAGGAAAAAAAGACATTTGGATGCGGCACTTGCCTGGCAAATTGTATGGCGGTTTCGTTGCGGTCGGTCAAGGTGCCGCCATGAAACTCAAACGTTACGGATAGGCCCTGTTTTGCCGCGAGATCGGCGATGCGGTTTGTCTCATCGATAATCGTCTGAATGAATAGCGCATCAGCTTCGCACGTATCGCGATCACCAGCCCAGACCCAAATGGTCGGTGCACCCAAAGCGGCGGCCGTGTCTAAAACACGCTGAAAACTCAGCCCCTGCCCTTCACTCACGCCGCAAGTCCGTTGCGCGGGAGGATGAGATCGATGCCTTCTTCAAGGATTTAGAGACCCCCGTTACGGCGGATTCAGACGAGCACCGCCACACAGACGCCATGCAGAGCACCGTGATCGGGCGGCTGTGCGTGGCTTACGGGTGCGCCACGTCACTGGGTGCCTTGATCCCGAATCCCTGGTCCGGCCGCTTGGCCTTCTTGTTTTGCGGCGGCACCATCATGGCGATCGGCGCCCTCTTGCTTTATCGTCGTCGCCGTAGTCGTTCACCAGACGCAGAGAAGACAAAGAACCCAGCCGAATCGAAGTCGAGCTCCGCGAGACCAGGAATCAACCAGGGGCGTGTTCCACACGTAGTCCATCTACACTTCGTCCTGGGTACACGTAGTCCTTGGTACACCTAGTCCACCAACACATAGTCCAAATAGCCCGTGAGTGGATTCCTCGGGGACTACGTGTGTGGGGACTACGTGTGGGTGGACTATGTGTATTGGGACTAGGTGTATGGGCGGGGCAATATGGGGACATGAAAGTCACCACTTTTTTCGTGTCCTTTCGCGCCTTTCGTGGTTACTCCCCAATGACAGCGAGCCGGGCGGTCACCAAGGATGCCGGTGTTCCACGAAAAGCCCTTTGCATTCCCGGTATGGGGTGATAGTGTATACAGAGGTGTGATATGAGAGGTAGACGTATACAATGGCTCGTGATGATGGCCTGCGGCTTGAGTGTGGCGTGGGCGCATGCACAGAACCTGCAGCCCAACCACGATTTCAGCGATCCGGACAATCCCTTGCGCGGCTGGAATTATGATTACGAATGGACCGGTAATCGCAATTACGTCGGCAACGCCGAGCGGTTGTCGGTGCTGCCGCACGAAGGCGGGCGTCGGAATGTTCTGCAAATCATGGGACTGGGCGATGTCGGCAGTAAAGTGGAAAGCAAGCTGCTGCCGTTTGAAGAGGGCGTGACCTACCGGGCGCGTGTCAACCTGCGGGGCGGCCCGTACCGCGTCTATTTCGCAGGCTATAGCTGGCGGCGTAATGTGACGCCGCACGACAACCCGACTTTGGCGGAATTGCGGCCGGTTTACCGTAGTCGCGCAGTGGCACAAACGGCTCGTAACTGGCAATCAATTGAACTGGAAATACCGGGTATCGAACCGACGGAGCTCAGTCTGCGTCATTTGCGGCAAGTGGATTTTGTCACCGTCTATCTATGGGCCTTAAGAATGACGCACGTGGAAGAAGTACGCATCACCAGACACTAACCTTAAACAGGAGCGGCGCAGCACATGTCGGCTATGCT
The DNA here is from genome assembly GCA_003562335.1 of PVC group bacterium. Lineage (GTDB taxonomy): Bacteria > Verrucomicrobiota > Kiritimatiellia > SLAD01 > SLAD01 > SLLF01. The sequence goes on along the minus strand of PWVE01000126.1, from coordinate 694 downwards.
AAATCAAAAACTGGAAAAGGTCGGTCGCTCGCTACGACGGTGGCGGGCGCTGGAGCGCCTCTGCTGGGGTGGTGCGGCGCTTTTCGTGGCTTTGTGGTTGTTGGGCTTGTTCGATATGGCTTGGCCTTTGAATGGTGCGGGCCGGTGGGCGACCGCCTTGCTCCTGTGGGCGCTGATCGGTGTTACTGCGTTCCAGGCCGCCTGGGCTTTTCATACGCGCTTTACCCCGGAGGGATTGGCGACCCTTGTCGAACGGGCCTTCCCGTCCTTGGACAATCATTTGATCAACTACATCCAGTTTTCCCAAAACGCGGAAGGCAATCCCTTCAAGCAGGCGTACGTGCAAAGTGGTCCGCCGCCGCTGGATACACTCGACGTGACGAAGTTGAAGAATCGCCGTGCTCAACGGCGCAGTCGCGGTGCAATCCTTATCGCGACGGGCTTGCTGCTGCTGCCCACGGTGTTCTGGGGGACCCACTGGCCAACGGCCATTTGGCGTGTGGCCAATCCATTGTCCGCCGCTGAACCGGTGACGTTGACACGCATTCTGGAAGTGGCGCCGGGCGATCTTACCGTGCCGCAGGGCGATGTGGCGACCTTGCGGGTTACGGTGCGGGGCGCGTCGGGCCACACCGTGCGCGTGGATGTGGATGCGGATGATGCCCGCCGCACCACGTACGAGATCGGTCGCTTG
>PWVE01000038.1 GCA_003562335.1 PVC group bacterium | reverse complement strand
TCGTGGCAGTCCACGGGTGGCCGGGACGATTTTGAGCGCAAGCTTTCCCTGGTCCCGCTTATTATCGGCACCTTGAAAGGCACGATCTACGCGATGGTCTTTGCGATGCCCATTGCCCTGCTGGCCGCGATCTACACCTCGCAGTTTCTCAAGCCCGAAATCAAGCGCTACGTCAAGCCGACCATGGAGATCATGGCGTCCCTGCCATCGGTGGTGCTGGGTTTTCTGGCGGCGCTTTGGTTGGCCCCCATTATGAGCAACGCCGTCCCATCGGTCGTGTTGGCCACGGTCTTCGTCATCATCGCGGCTTTCGGCGTCGGCTACGGGTGGGGAAAATTGCCGCTGCGCATCCGCACCCGCCTGAAACCCGGCTATGAGTTTGTCGCCTTTGTCCCGGTCATGGCGCTGGTAGGCTATCTGGGCTGGCGGCTGGGGCCGGTAATCGAGAACATTTTCTTTGTGGTAACCGACCCGAACACCGGTATGCACATCGCCGATTTCCGGCTCTGGTACCCGCGGGCAACCGGATTGAGTTTCGAGCAGCGCAACGCGTTTGTGGTCGGGTTTGTGATGGGGTTTGCGGTGATTCCGATTATCTTCACCATCACCGAGGATGCCCTATCCAACGTGCCCGACGCCTTTCGTTCCGGTTCGCTGGCACTGGGCGCCAGCCGCTGGCAGACCGCCGTGCGCATTGTGTTGCCCACGGCTTCGGCCGGTATCTTTTCCGCCATTATGATCGGCCTGGGGCGGGCGGTGGGCGAGACCATGATCGTGGTGATGGCCACCGGCAACACGCCGGTGACTAACTTGAACCCGTTCACCGGGATGCGGACCCTCTCGGCCAATATCGCCGTGGAGCTGCCCGAGGCCCCCTATCTCGGAACGCTGTACCGCACCTTGTTCCTGGGCGCGATGGTGTTGTTTCTGATGACGTTTTTGGTGAACACCCTGGCGGAAATCCTGCGGCAACACCTGCGTGAACGCTACAAGGCAGTGGAGTAGAATGACCATGAAGCAAACAACCAACGCCACCACATCATCCAACCGGCCGCCGGTCGGCGAGACCTACGTCTGGGTCACCGGGATGGGGCTGACCATCGGGTTGATCATGATTCTCTTCCTATTGGGATTGATCCTGCGCAACGGAATCGGCGTGTTCTGGCCGAAACGCGTGGCGGAAGTAACCTTTCGCGAGGATCGCGACACCCGTTTTCGTGACGGGTTGCAAACGTTAGGCGAAATCCTGCTGGAGCAGGACCGCGATGTACGCGATCTGACCCCGGAACAGATTGCCAGCCCCTATCCGGCGGACCGCCGCGAGAAACAGCTGTTTATCGGCAACCGTGATGTGTTCGGACAGTCATTTGCATTCTTCAATGCCGGAAATATCGCGGACATTACCTATCCCGACAACGTTATCCGGGCCGAGCGTCTGGAATGGGGGGATGCCCTCCTTTTCCCCGTGCGCCTGCGTAATGCCGAGGGTTCGGAATGGGCGGCGGAGGATCCTGCTTTTGACAAGACCCTGGGCCGCGTGGTGCGCGAAGTGAGCGATCGCCGACGGGAGATCAACCGCATTGAGCGCTTTGAAATTGGCCGGATCAATTTACAGATGCGCGACCTTGAGCTGGAAGAACGTTTTTATACCCGTCTGGAGTCACTGACGGCGGAACAGGAGGCGGAACGGGAAGCCGTGCGCGCGCGCATAGCGGAGTTACAGGCACAATACGACCCGCTGGCGGAACAGGCCGGGGCGTTGCGGAATAAGCAACAGGCCTACACTCTGGACTACCGGGTCATCAGTGGCGAAGAGCGGTCAATGCCGGTCGGGCACATTGTCCACTACTATTATCCCAACCGCCTGAACGCCCTCGAGCGCACCCGCCTGATGTTCTACCAAATCTGGGACTTCCTCAGTGGTTATCCGCGCGAGGCCAACACGGAAGGCGGCATCTTCCCCGCCATCTTCGGCACCTTTGTCATGACGCTGATCATGAGTATTGCCGTGATGCCCTTCGGCGTTATGGCCGCCATCTACTTGCGGGAATACGCAAAGCAAGGACCACTGGTACGGTCGGTGCGCATCGCCATCAACAATTTAGCGGGCGTGCCCTCCATCGTTTTCGGCATCTTTGGACTCGGCTTTTTTGTCTACTTCGTGGGCGGCACCATCGACAACCTGTTCTTTTCCCGTGCTTTGCCGACGCCCACTTTCGGTACCGGCGGTATCCTGTGGGCTTCCCTGACCCTGGCCCTGATGACCGTGCCGGTGGTGATTGTGGCTACCGAGGAGGCCCTAGCCGCCGTCTCACGCGGTGTACGCGAGGGCTCGCTGGCCTGCGGCGCCTCCAAGTGGCAGACGATTCAGCACCTCGTACTACCCGCCTCCGCTCCGGGCATCCTGACCGGGCTGGTGCTGGCCATGGCCCGGGGTGCCGGGGAAGTGGCCCCGCTGATGCTGGTCGGCGTGGTGGCCCTGGCCCCGAACCTGCCCATCGACGGCCTGTTCCCCTTCATTCATTTGGAACGAAAATTCATGCACCTCGGATTCCACATCTACGATCTCGGTTTCCAGTCACCGGATTCCGAAGCGGCCCAGCCCATGGTCTTCGCCACGACCCTGGTCTTGATCCTGCTGGTGGTGGTGCTCAATTTGCTGGCCATCGTGGTGCGCAACCATTTGAAAAAGAAATATGCGGCCGGCACCTTTTAATTGGCCCAAGGAGGAAGTGCTAACATGACAACTGCAACGAACACCGCCATTGAAGCGCAGCGCCGACCACAAGTCGAGGCGCGGACGCGGACCGCTCAACCCAGCGGGAACCCGAACCATATCCGTGTACAGAACTACAGTTTCTACTACGGCGCGTCACAGGCGCTGTTCGATATCGAATTGGACATCCCTGAACGCCAAGTGACCGCCATGATCGGCCCCTCCGGATGCGGCAAGTCCACCTTGCTGCGCAACATTAACCGTATGAACGACCTGATCGACGGCATCCGCCACGAAGGCGACATCACCATCGATGACCAGAGCATCTACGATCCGTTACTGGAGGTCATCTCGCTGCGCAAACGGATCGGGATGGTCTTCCAAAAATCAAATCCCTTCCCCAAAACCATCTACGAGAATATCGTGTACAGCCTGCGCGTGGCCGGCCGGAACAAGAAAACCGAGCTGGATGAAACCGTCGAAACCTCGCTTAAAGCGGCGGCGCTGTGGGAGGAAGTCAAGGACCGCCTGGACGAAAGCGCTTTCAGCTTGTCGGGCGGTCAGATGCAGCGACTATGTATCGCAC
>PWVE01000178.1 GCA_003562335.1 PVC group bacterium | reverse complement strand
CTACGATTTTGCCAGCGACGACCCCTCACTAGCGGGTATCCGCCCCTTGGTCGAACGAACCCTGGCCGCCTCGACCGATGACAGCTTCATGGACGGCCCCTATTACGAGCAAATGCTGTGGGTCGGCGATTTGGTGCAAACCCAACTCACCCATTTTGTGACCCATCTGGATCTGCCGCTCGCACGCAAGGCCATGCGCCATTTTAATGCCTCGCGCATGCACGACGGCCTGACCTGCGCCCGCTGGCCCGCCCGCGACCGCATGATCATAGCGCCCTTCTCACTCTATTGGATAGAGGTCATTCACGATTACGCGCATTGGCGCGGCGAACTCGATTCCCTGCGGCCACATCTGCGGGGGGTTCGCGGCGTGATTGATGCTTTCATCGAAATGGGTAATGGTGACGGCCTGCTGGAGATGCACAAGGGCTGGAATTTTGTCGATTGGGTGCCGGAATGGCCCATGGGGATACCACCCGGTGCCGACGGCGGTGTTTCCTCCATTCTCAACTGGCAATTTGTGCGCATACTCCGCAAATACGCTACCCTTGAAACCTTATTTGATGAGCCTGAACTAGCTGCCCGCGCCGAGCGCATTGCGGATAAATTGGCCACCGCTCTATGTGTGCAACTGTGGGATGACCAACAAGGACTCTTTCGCGACGCCCCCAAAGCGCAAACCTACTCGGAACACGCGCAATCCCTGGCTGTCTTGTCGAATCGTTTGCCAGCAGAGCTACAAAGCCGGCTTAGCGGCTTCACCTCACGCCCCATTACCCGCGCAACCATTTCCTTCAGTCATTTTGTTTTCGAAGCCCTGTTCAAAATGGGCGAGGCCATGCCCTTTTTCGAACGACTGAGTGATTGGAAAATACTGCCTGATAAAGGCTTTTTGACGTTGCCGGAGGGTCCCGAGCCCAGCCGCTCCGATTGCCATGCCTGGGGCAGTCACCCGCTCTATCATTTGATGGCCTCCGTGCTGGGCATACGTCCAGCAAGCGCAGGTTTCGCCACTATTGCGATCCGTCCCCAACTGGGCCCCCTCCAGCGGGCAAAAGGGCGTATCCCCCACCCCAAGGGCATGATTGAAGTCGCTTTTGAAAAGTCATCCAACCAAACCCATGGCCAAATCCGCCTGCCTCAAGGACTAAATGGACACCTGCACATCAACCATCAGACCATCGAACTGAAGGGTGATTTCACTTTCGCTTTACCTCGACAAAATAGGCTCCACGCGAAGTACCGTCGGGGTCAGTGAGCCAGGTCTTGACGTCAGTATCGCCGGCTTGGAGGTCCACCTCAAAGGACACCCCGGTTGCGCCTGAAGGGACGGGCTTGCTTTCATCCATCTGTGCGCCAATGCGCAGTCGCGCCGTGCTGGCCGTGAGCGGAAAATCGGCCGTTGCCGGCCTTTCCCGAAGCACGAACCGGTAGCGCCCCGCGCGGGCCACTCGGACCTGCCACGGCCCGTTGTGTGCTGGGCGCTTCAGGATGTGGGGTTGGTTCCAAGGCGGAACACCCTGCTCAACCATCCAGTCATGCGCATTCAACTGCACCGGGTTCTGCTGTTCCGTCCCGATATAAAGCGGAGTGGACTCGCTGAAGCGACGGGAAATTTCCTCCCACCACCGGTCATATTCCGCCTCCAGTCGGGCGGCCACTTCCGGATACTGCGCGATGATATTGTGCTGCTGGCCGGGATCCTGCCGGATATCATACAATTCCCGGTTGTCCACCAGCCGCCAGCGGTCGGTCATGACCGAGGTGTCCTTCCACTTTACCGGTTCCAGTACCCGTTGATTATGCAGGAAAATTGTCCGCTCCGGCCAATCGTGTTCGTCTCCGGTCAGCAGGGGCACCAGGGAGATGCCGTCGAACGTAAGATCCGCCGGTGTGGGAATGGCGCACAGGTCCAGTAGCGTTGGCATCACGTCGATATGGGCGGTAATCTGATCGACGGATCGACCCCCGGTGATCCCGGCCCGAGGGTAGTGGACATAGCAGAAGACTCGATGTCCGCCGTCATAGTGTGAGGCCTTGGAGCCGCGCATCCCGGCATTGAAGCGCTTGGGCCAGTCGGCGCGCTGTTTCGCTGGCCAGCGCCCGGGGCGCATAGTAGTTCCGTTGTCCCCCATGAAAATCAGAATGGTATGCTCCATTAGGTTCATCGATTCCATCTGTTCAAGCAGTCGGCCGAGGTTGTCGTCGATGTTGGTGATCATTCCCCAAAAGATCTTTGCGGCCTCGGGTGCGTCCGCGTCGTCGTACAACGCCCGGTAACGCTCCGGCACATGTGGGCGGGTCTGGTGGGCGGCATTAGTGGGGATATAAAGGAAAAAGGGTTGGTCACCGCTCTCGCGGATGAATCGGAGCGCCTCGTCGAACCAGACGTCTGTGCAGTAGCCTTGATAAGGACGCCAGGCGCCGTTGTCGTTGTAGTGGTCGTCGAAATAGTCGTTGCCCCAATAATCAGGCGTTTGGCCAACGCCACCCGCGTAGTGGACCACGGCATCGTCAAACCCGCGGAAGCGCGCGCCGTAGGGATAGGAATCGCCGAGATGCCACTTGCCAAAAATCCCGGTGCGATAGCCCGCCTGCTGGAACAGTTCCGCCACCGTAGTTTCGTCCTCACGCAACAGGTTGCGGCCCATGATCGTATGCCACACGCCAACCCGGCCGGAATAGCGTCCGGTCATTAGTGCCGCCCGCGTCGGCGAGCAGGTCGGGTCGACATGAAACTGTTCCAAGCGGACGCTCATCCCGTGCAGGCGGTCCATATTCGGAGTGATCAGATAGGGATGGCCATGTGCCGCGATGTCCCCGTACCCCTGATCGTCAGTCATGATCAGCACGACATTGGGACGGTCCTGGGCAAATGTTGTCGCATGGCCGGACAGACTAATTGCGGTTAAGGAACAAACTAGTGGTCTAATATTTTTCTTTAACATACCAGGTTCGCCAATCAATGGTTACTTGAGTCTCGAGGCTCTTGCACCCCCATCGTCTTCTGCGCGGCCTGTCTGCCGTGACCGGCACAGGCAGGCACCATACCGCGCCCAAAACGAATGAAGGAACAGTGGCACATTCCAAGGCGTTTGTCGACTATCCCCCCCAGCAGCCGGCAGCAATTCTCATTTTGGCCCCTGCGGCTCACCGGGACGGTTCGCCCCACGCATACCCCGTCATTTAAAGGTAGAGGCTCTTGCAAAACCTCCGAGGTCGACACGGAGGTCGACCCTCCGGTAAATAAACAGGCCTATTTCGCAGGTTCCCGGAGGGGCAGGCTCCGTCCTGCCCTTATGAATGGGAGGTTTTG
>PWVE01000146.1 GCA_003562335.1 PVC group bacterium | reverse complement strand
GTGGGCACGCCTTCCGGTGCGCATCTGGACCCCTCGTTGGCCGCGCTCAATGCCGGTAAGCACGTGATTTGCGAGAAGCCGCTGGAGGTGACGGTGGAACGGATCGACCAGTTGATGGCCGCCGCCGATGCAAACGGTAAGACCTTGGCGGCGATATTGAATCGCCGTTTCCATCCGGGCATGGAAGCCTTCAAACAAGCGGCGGACGAAGGACGCTTCGGTACGCTCACGTCCGCCTCCTGCTACGTGAAGTGGTATCGTGCACAGTCCTACTACGATTCAGCGGGCTGGCGCGGGACGTGGGCGTTGGATGGTGGCGGGGCACTCATGAACCAAGCCATTCATACCGTTGATGCGCTCATCTATCTGGCCGGGCCGGTCAAGAGCGTGCAGGCCAATGCCGCCTGCCTGGCGCATACGGGCATTGAGGTGGAAGACATGGCCGTGGCGATTCTTGAATTCGAAAACGGGGCGCGGGGCGTGATAGAGGCGTCCACGTGTACGTGGTCGAAGGATGGTCATCCCGCCCGCGTTCAGTTGTCCGGCACGGAAGGCTCGGTATTTCTGGCGGACGAATCTTTTGAGTTGTGGGATTTCATGAACGAAAAGCCCGAGGACGCCAATATCACCGCCACGTTGATGAAGGGTCAGGAAGCCGGGCTCGGCGCCAATGATCCGAGTGCCATCAACTTCTATCAGCATCAGCGCAATTTCGAAGCGGTGGTGCAGGCTATTGCCGAGGGGCAGACCCCTGCGACCTCGGCGGCGGAGGCCCGCAAGTCGGTGGCCTTGATTTGTGCCGTTTACGAAAGTGCCGCCAATGGTGGGAAGAAAGTGCTACTCTAATTCACATCCAGGAGAGGGAATCATGATAAGCAAAGATCGATTCACAGGTTTTGCCGACGAAGCGTCGCGCGATCTCGAAAAGCAAATTGCCGCGACCAAGGAACTTGGCTGGACGGCGTTGTCGGCCCGTATGATCGGCGATAAAAACATTCATGAAATGGCGGAGGACGACTTTGCCCGGGCGGCGGACCGGCTGGACGAAGCGGGTATCCGTGTGGTGGAGTTCGGTTCCTTGATTGCCAACTGGGGCAAGACCGTCGACTCCGATTTCGACATTACCCTGGCCGAAGTGGAGCGGGCGATTCCGCGGATGCAGCGGCTGAAGACCCCGCTGGTACGCATCATGTCCTACGCGCAGGAGCCGTGGGGTTCCGATCAGCAGGAAGCCGAGCGGTTTCGCCGGTTGCGGGAGATTGTGAAACGGTTTGCCGACGCGGGGATGGTGGCCGCACACGAAAATTGCATGAACTGGGGCGGCTTTTCCGCACAACACAGCTTGCGGTTAGTGGAAGAGGTGCCGGGCCTGAAATTGATTTTCGATACCGGCAATCCGGTCTTTCAGCGCGACCGTTCCCAGCCGGAACCGTATCCGTGGCAGGACGCGTTGGCGTTTTGGGAACAGGTCCGGGACCATGTCGTTCATATTCACGTGAAGGATTGTCATAACCCGGTCAAGGATGGCGAAGAACCGGAGTATACGATGCCGGGCGAAGGCCAGGCGCAGGTGCGCGCGGTGATCAAGGATGCGGTGGACCGGGGGTACGAAGGGCTGATTGCCATCGAGCCGCATGTGGCCACAGTCTTCCATGCCGCCGACCCGACGAGCGTGGATTGGCAGCAATGCTACGACTCCTACGTCGAGTACGGGAAACGCCTCATGGCCCTGCTGGCGGATGTGTGACGCTACGGGCTTAGAGATATTCTTCGGCTTGTAGTCGATCCAGATAATCGTGCGGGGCTACCAGATCGGGTCGTTGGCCGCTGGGCGATTCGCCGGCCGGCCGTTCGAGCTTTTTGCGCTTGATCCAAAACTGCGGCTGGCGTTCCGCCAGCGCGATACTTTTGGAGTGCTTCACAATCCGGTCCAATCCGGCGATGTACTCGCTGAAATAAAAGCCGGCGATCGGGGTGATCAGGCGCTGGGCCACCTTGTCCGTGAAATTGGCTTTGGTATTAATGCTGAGCCGTACATATTCATCGCGCAGGCGTAGGATGCGTTCGGCCATCTTTTGGATGCTGTCGGCTTCCGGGTTCAGGGATTCAATAACGGCCCGGACCGTCTTCAAGGCCTTGGCGTACAGGTCAAAGAGCATGTCGATCGATTCCTGATCCACAATGGCGTCCGGAATATGCTGGCGTCGCAGGGAAAGGTCGCACAGCGCCTCGACGTGATCGCCAACGCGCTCCAGGTCAATCATGCAGCGGTCGATATGCTGAATAAGAATGGCTTGGCGCTTGGACAGATAGCGCTGGGTCAAGGCGCTCAGGTAATCTTTCATCGAAATCTTGACTTCGTTCACGACCCGCTCGTTCATCCGTATTTCGTTGACGGTTTTACGGCTGTGCGTAAACAGGATCGTTTCGGCCGTCAGCATCAGGCTGCGCGCACAAATACGGGCCACGCGTTGTAGTTCGAGAATACATTGTTCGAGCGCCTTTTCGGGAAATTCAAGGTAGCGCTCTTCCAGGAAGCTGGGTTGGGGTTCCGGTTTGCGGCTGCGGAACAACCACACCAGCAAGCGGCCATAGGCGCCGGTAAAGGGAATGAGCAGCACGGCGGCCACCAGCATAACGGCGGTATGCATGTTGGCGGTTTGACGGAGTACATCGTCGGCCGTCAACGGGATGAGCCACAGGAAAAAGCGTTGCGCCACCAGTGCCAAGGCCACGTTGAAGACATTGAAAACCAGATGGGACAAGGCACAGCGGCGCGCCGGGATATTGGCTCCGATACTGCCCAGCAGGGCCGTGGCGCAGGTGCCGATGTGTGCGCCGAGCACAATCGGGAAGGTTTGCTGGATGGAGGTGAATAGGCCTGCTTGAATCAGGGCAAAGCACATGCCAATGGTGGCCCCGCTGCTTTGGATCACGGCCGTGATGGCCGTGGCCAGCAACACGCCCAGCACCATGCCGTGCAGTGTTTCCGAAGTAATCCCTTCCAGCAGGGGCGCCAAGGTGTCGCGGTGCGGGCGGATGGCATCGCTCATCACGTTCATCCCGAGAAACAACAAGCCGAACCCGAGCAAGGCGTGGCCGAACAACTTGACCCGCGCCGAGGGGGCTACCATTTTCAGGATGAAGCCCGTGGCGATGATGAAGAAGGCAAAGTCGCCCAATTGAAACGAAATGGCCTGCATGGAAATCGTCGTGCCGATATTGGCCCCCAGCACCACGGGAATGGCCTGGAAAAGAGTCATCAAGCCGGCATTGACGAAGCCCACCAACATCACCGATGTGCCACTACTATGGATCAGCAAGCCCAGCAGTCCGCCCAGCCCCAGTCCCAGCCAGCGATTGCCCGTTGCCCGCGCCAGAATATCGCGCAGCTTGGAGCCCGCCGCCTGACGCAGGCCGTCGGTCATGACGCCCATGCCGAAGATGAAGAGCGCGAGCCCTCCCAACACGGCAAAAATCAGAAAAAATAATTCTCGTGGTTCCATTTTGTGGCCATACCCAATGAAGCGGTTATCGCGTCTCTCCTAACCCCGCATGGTAAGGTCTGTCGGCATGACATACAAGCGGTTTCCTGGTTTCGTCATTCGGACTTTCCGCCTGCTGCGGTGTCGGGTATAGTGCGGGCGTATGAAAACAAAGCAGGCAGGTGATGTGGCCACGGCCGATCTTCCAAAAGGGGTACGCGCGGTGAAACCCATCTGGACGACGATGCGTCCGACACACTGGACCAAGAACGGCGTGGTGTTGGCGCCCTATATCTTCGCGTTGGGCGATCAGCGAGTCGTCGTGGGTGCTTCAGCCTTCATCACGATTATGCTGGCGGTCGGCTGCTTTTGCCTGCTTTCCAGCGCGGTTTACCTGGTGAACGATGTCCGGGACAGGGCGAAAGATCGTTTGCATCCCGTCAAACGGTTGCGACCGATTGCGGCGGGTCAGTTGGCTCCGCAAACCGCACTGGTGGCGGCTGGCCTGCTGGCCGTCGTGGCATTCGGTGTGGCGTGGATGGTTGCCCCCTCTTTGGCGGGCGTGCTCGGCGCGTATGCCGGGATACAAGGGGCCTATACGCTGGGCCTGAAGCGGGTGGCGCTTGTGGACGTCTTTGTGATTGCGGGCGGATTTGTGCTGCGCGCGCTGGCGGGGGCGGTGGCGATTGCGGTGCCGATCTCGCCTTGGCTATTATTGTGTGCGCTGTTGTTGGCGTTGTTCCTGGCCCTGTGCAAGCGACGCCACGAACGCGTGGTCCTGAACGCATCGGCGGATGCGTCGCGTACCAGCATGCGCGCCTATGATGCGGCCTTGTTGGACCAGTTAATCGCCATGGTTGGTGCTGCTACGGTGGTATGCTATGCCCTCTACACCCTATGGCCCGATACCGTGGAAAAATTCGGTACGCATGGCTTGGGCTTTACCATCCCGTTCGTGCTGTTCGGACTTTTTCGCTATCTGGATCTGGTGTACCGCCACGAACAAGGGGGACAACCGGAACGAATATTGTTAACCGATAAACCGTTGTTGGCCGACTTGGCCGGCTACGGTTTGACCGTGCTTATCGTGCTCCTAATGCGCTAATACCGGGGACAGGAAAAAATGCCCGTTGAATCAAAATCTGTAGCGACCCCCAAACCCGGCGGACCGGCGGGTCCCGGCTTGAAAGTCTTGCTGGTGATTACGCTGGTGGCTTTGGCTTGGGTCGCTTATCTGGCATTACGCCGCAGTGATCCGGGCGTGGAATATATCGTGGCCGAGACGACGGCTGAGAACCCCGCTGCCGTACCGCTTAATGTGGGACAAGTCATCGATGCTGTGGATCAACGCGACGTGACGGCCGTGGAAGGCGGGCGTTACCGCGTACGCATCGATGACCGGGCGCGCGAGGGGGCGGCGGGCGTAGCCCGCATTGGCGGCTTGGTAACGTTTGTTCCCGACACGGAACCGGGGGACGAGGTCGTGGTTGAGGTGACGCGCCTGCAACGCCGTACCGCCGATGCCGTCGTGCTGCAACGGTTCCCTCCTGCGCCGGTGCCGGATGATGAGAAGACGGAGGCGCACGCGCCCCGGGATGATATGCCGGTGAACGTGGGCGAGGAATACTGGGTGGACGTGACCGAGCGCGACCGCCGCAACCCCGACCGGAACGGCGTGGCCCGCATCAACGGCTTGGTGGTCTTTGTGCCGGGTACGCAACCGGGCGACCGCGTGCGTATTCGCATTACTGAATTGCAGGCGCGCTCGGCCCGGGCCGAGGTGTTGGAGTAGTCGGTACAGCACCGGGGAAACGATCACGATGGCCCGTATCATGTCACAGGAATCCTCGTTGACGCGTAGACGTCAATCACTGGCCAGGGAGACCCGTCTGCTGCGCGTGTTGTTCAGGGTGGAGGTGGCCCTCGCGGGCGTCCTGTGGGTAACGGGTAGCGTGTGGTATTTCCGGTCCGGTCAGGCCACGCTCTTTTGGTGGGGATGCGCGGCGGCGGTGGTCTGCGGCGCGCACGCCTTGCGCGTACGCCAGAACGCCCGTGAAGACCGGATCGTGGCGGCCGGCCTGCGCGGGGAAACGGAAGTGACCCGTCGGCTGCACGCGGCGCTCGACCGCACGCATTACGTGTTCAACGATGTGCAGCTTGCTTTCGGCCGTTCCCGGGGCCAAATCGATCACCTGGTGGTTTGTCCGCAGGGCGTGTTTGTGATCGAAACCAAAAACTGGCGTGGTCGGCTGGTGGGCACGACCCATGCCGATCGGTGGCAACAATTTCGCAAGCGGGGGGAGGCGCCTGTGCATGTTTCCAATCCCATCCGCCAGGTTCAACGGCAAGCGGCCATGTTGACCGGGGCACTCAAGCGCGCGGGTTTTGACGCCATCCCCATTATTCCGTTGGTGGTGTTTCTGTCGGCCCACACCACCTTGGAAGTGGAATCTCCCGCCGTCCCGCTGCTTTCCCCGGCGGCGTGTGTGGATATGATCGCCCGTCACACGGGTGCCTCCACGCTCGGCGAGGATCAAGTGAGTGGTATCGTGGAATGGCTGGAGCGGGCCACGGCTGCATCGCGGGGGAAACGCTCATGACGGATCGAACCTTGCGCGGGTTGGTTATTGTGCTTAATACTGTCGGGTTGCTGGGATTTCTCGGCTGGCTGATGTTAAGTCGCGAACGTATTTTATACACCCAGGAGGGTGTACTGTATTTATTGCCCTGTTTGCCGTTTTTCTTTGTGTTTTTTTATGTGTTTAAGCCTAAGGACCCGGATGAAGAGGAATAGCCGATGCAGCGTGGCGTGACCACACTGGTACGGATACTGGCCGTAGCGGTTCTGACCGGCATGGCGGTCTGGGTGTTGCATCCCGACTATCGTGCCACGGTGGGTGCCTGGCGGCAGGGAACGCCGGAGGCATCGGCCATCTGGCAGTCGAACGCCAACTATTACCGGCAAGTCGTGCCTGAGGAAGATGAGGTCTATGAAGTGGACCCTTAGCATTATCTGGGCGTGCTACGCCTATATCTTCGGTTTGATTTGGGCCATGTGGTTTCCCGGCTCGCCGCCGGTCTTGTTTGGCGCGCAGTTGTTGGCCGTGCTCCTGTTGATCGGTGTGGTTGGGTTGATCATCCATATCCTGCGCGCGCCGACCGTGCGGCCCTGGGGACGGCCGGGCTACTGGACGTGCCTGCTGCTGGGCATGATGGCGTTCGGCTACGGCCGCTACCATGCCGCCGACACCGTGCCGGATCGTCAGATCGGCACCATCCAGCTGACCGCCAATCAAGCCACCTATCGCGAACGCGCCCAACTGAACGAGGCGCATCGCCTGCGTCTGGTCACGCACACGGACAGCTCGGAGGATGTGCAGTTGCGCATCCACGGCACGCTGGTGGCGCGGACGCCGGTGCAGGACGACGGCGGCGTACACCGCATGGATGCTGCACATCGCTGGTTATTCGAGCAGGTACAAGTGCCGTTGACCAGCGAGATCATCACCATTCGGAGCGACGACCCGGCGGGGACGGCATACTGGATCGACCAGCCGTTCAGCCGAATTGAGAAGGTGGAGGTGGTCGCAGGCGCAGCCCGGGGCGAGGTGGAAGTCTACCGCGTATCGAATCATATCGGATCTTTTGTGCGTGCGCGTGACGAACAATCAGAGGTGACCGTGCTCGGTCGTATCACGCATGACCCGCGCGTTTACGATTTCCAAACCGTCCTGATCGTGACCCCGACCTTTATTCAATACCCGGCGGGCGGGCCATTCTATCGCGTGGACGGCGGCGATATTCAGGTGACGGTTACGCCCGGTGTGGAAGGTTATACCGAGTGGGCGCGCACCGCCGCCTATGGCGCAGATGTCCAGATCCGGGGGGAATTGACGGTCGCTGGCGGGCCGGCCAATCCGGGTGGTTTCGATGCGCGCCAGTTCATGCGCAACTACAATATCTACGGGCTCATGCGCCCGTTTCAACTGCGCGGCGCACCGCCCCCCATGCACCCCGTGGTGGCGGAAGGGGCCTCCGAAACCCGTACCGGACACGGGCTGGTAGCATTTTCACTTGAGCTGCGCGATCGCATCCTGCTGCTGTTCAAGGCCACGATGCCCTATCCGCAGTCGGCGTTTCTGGGTGGCGTGACCCTGGGACTACGCTACGGCTTGCAGAACGCCGAGTTTCCCGGCGCGGAAGGGGAGGGGACCACTTGGGCCGAGCGACTCGGGTTGCGCCCCAGCGAGGCGCAGATCGTTGATGACTTTCGTCATTCCGGCGTTAATCATGTGCTCGCCGTCTCCGGCTTGCACGTAACGATCCTGACCGTGATGTTCGTGGCGCTGTTTACCTTGCTACGCTTTCCCAAGCAGGTGTTTGTCCCGTTCGTAATTTTTGCGCTGGTCGTGTTTGCGATCATCACGGGTGCGCGGCCGTCGACATTGCGCGCGGTAATCATGAACAGCTTGTTTTTGCTCACGTGGGGCTACCTGAATCGCGGCCTACTGTCGTCGGTACTATTGGGCGTCCCGGTGGCGGCGTTCTTGATCCTGCTCCATAATCCTTTGGTGGTGGTCGATCCCTCGTTCACGTTGTCCTTCGGTGCCATCTTGTCCTTGGCGCTGATCACTATGCCGGTACACGAGCTATGCGCCCGGTTACAAAGCAACCGGTTATTGGCCGTCGGGCTGTGGGTGTTGGCCACCACTTGGATCGGCATCGTGCACTGGGCACTCATCACGACACCGCTCTTTATCTTTCCCTGGCTGGCCGTTGGGGTGGGACTGTATGCGGTGGCCTTGCGCGCGGAACAGCGGGGCTGGGCGTTGTCGACGCGTTTGGCCTTCACCGGGTTACCGGAACCGATAAGCACGTTCATTGCGGCCCAGGTGGCGATTCAAGTGGGGATGATGCTGCCCCTGTCGGCTTACTATTTCCTGCGCTGGCCATTTGCCGGGGCCTACGTCAATCTGCTGGCCATTCCGTTGATCGGCGTGGTGGTCCAGTTGGGCGCCATTGGCGGCTTGCTGGGATTAATCCCGCTGGTGGGACCCTGGCTGACCCTGTTGCTCAATGCCGCCAACTGGGTGTTTGCCACGTTCTTTTTGTGGTTGGCACACGTTACGGCGCTGCTCTTCCCGCACCCGTTCGTCCGGCGGCCGCGCGTGGTGGAAATTGTGGTCTACTATCTCTTGTTAGCGGCGTTCCTCTGGCGCAAGCCTTTGTGGCAGCGATTGCAGCAGTTTAGTGCCCGTTGCGGCTGGACCTCCCGGCGCGGGCCCGTAACGCTGGGCCTGATCGGCCTGGTGCTGGTATTGCAACCCTTGTGGATTTTCCCGCCACGGGATACCCGGGAACCCGGTATGCACGTGACGGTGTTCGACGTGCGGTATGGCAGCGCCATCCTGGTGGAATCGCCCGGCGGACAAAAGATTCTGATTGATAGCGGCTTCGTGCAACACGACCGCGGCCGCCGCAATGAAGCGCTCCGGACTCTGCTGCCCTATTTTTCACATGCCGCCATCCGGGAATTGGACGGCATCATCTTGACGTCACCGCTCCCCGAACGCAGCGCGGGCCTGGCTTATGTGCTCGAGCATATGCGGGTGCGCCGGTTGTATGTGCCGTCGACGCTGGCCGGACTATCGCCCGCGTGGTCCTTTGACACCTTCCTTGATCAATTCGGTTCACCCGCGCGTCTGCTGGCGGATTACGACGAAGAACGACTGCGCCGCATGTATCACGAGCTCGTCGGCCATCCAGAGTGGCCGCGGCGCCCATCGTTGGCGCAGGCCATGGCGGCCCGCGGTGACGGTTGGCCCAGTCGGTTGTCCGGGCGCAAGCTGGATGTGCAGGCGCCGCAGCCGGGCGACGTCTTATTCACGGAGGACACATCAGACGGTCGTTTCGCGATTGAAGTATTGGACACCGGCTTCACTAGAGGCGATTCGTGGCCCATTGAAAATCAAGGGCTAGCCCTGCGCATTGTGCATGGTGACATAGCGGTACTGGTGCCCGGGGCATTGCACTATAGCGGGCAAGCCGCTCTGGCGACCACCGACCAACCGGTGCAGGCGCAGCTCATGGTGGTCCCCCATCAAGGCGCGGCATCGCCGTCACGGGCTGCCCGCCCGCCGCGCACGCTGGTGGATGCGGCGCTGCAAAATTACAGCGGGGCGTTGCTGGCCGCCGTGGAACCGGAATGGGTCCTTTTCGAGTATGGCACCCCGCGCCCGGTACTGTCGGATCGTTGGCGGACCGCACAGGATATGCATGAGTTCACCCGCCAATTCTATGCCCGGCAGCTGGGCCGGGACGCACTGCTCAGTACCGACCAGCATCACGCCATCTTCATCCATTCAGACGGGATCCAATATACCTTGGACACCCAAGCGTGGCGCAACCGGACCGCAAGGGATGGAGAAGCAGACGCCGGATCACAGTGGCCGGCCAGCGCCGTCCGGCGCGAAATAGTGACCGGGGGTTTCAGTCCCGAATGAGCGGGCCGGATACGTGGTCGCAGGTGCGACCGGCAGTGGCCCGGTCGCTGTTGCCGTGGTTTGACCGCAACCAACGCGATTTACCGTGGCGACGCCGACGCACCCCGTATCGCGTATGGGTGGCGGAACTCATGCTGCACCAGACGCGGGTGGACCAGGTGGAACCGTATTACCGCCGCTTCATACGCCGTTTTCCCTCGCTCAAATCCTTGGCCGAAGCCCCGCTGCAAACAGTCTTGAAGCATTGGGAAGGACTGGGCTACTACGCGCGCGCCCGCAATGCCCACCGCACCGCCCGCCATCTCGTGGCACAGCAGCACGGCCGGTTTCCGCGCACCTACGAGGGACTGCTCGCATTGCCCGGAGTCGGGCCCTACACCGCCGCTGCCGTAGCCAGTTTGGCTTACAATCTGGATTACGCCGTGTTGGACGGCAACGTCATCCGCGTGCTATCGCGCCTGACCGCGTTTCCGGCTGATGTGCGCCAACCCGCCAACCGCACAATCTTGCAGCAGCGCGCCAACGCGCTGCTGGTGCCGGGTCACGCCGCCCGCTGTAACGAGGCGATGATGGAGTTGGGGGCGCTCATTTGCACGCCCCGCAACCCGCGGTGCGACCGCTGCCCGCTACGCAAGGTGTGCGCGGCCCGTCAAGCGGGCACCCCCACCGCCTATCCGCGCAAGACACCGCGCCGCCCGGTGCCCCACAAGGAGGTGGGGGCCGCCGTGATCTTTAATCGGCGCGGCGAAGTGTTGGTCGCACAGCGCCGGACCACGGCCATGCTGGGCGGATTATGGGAATTCCCCGGCGGCACCCGTGAGCCGGGCGAGTCGTTGCCCGCCTGTGTCGCGCGCGAATTACGCGAGGAATTGGGCGTGACCTTACAGGTCGGGGAACGACTGCTGATCGTGAAACACGCCTACAGTCATTTTACCATTGCCCTGCACGTATATGCCGCGCGTATTCGGCAGGGCCGACCCCGTGCAATCGAGTGCGCGGATTATGATTGGCGGCCCGTGGAACGTTTACGGGAATTACCCTTTTCGCGCGCGGATTGGGCGATCATCGATTTCCTCGAAAAAGCGCCCGCCGGTGGACGGCACTATCGGCCGTTTTCAGGCGCATAACAACTAGCCCTTGCTACAACAGCACTCCACGCGACTTCACTTGTCCTGACTCACTACCAGCCTGAAGAAAACGTTGGGCATTTCCTCGCTGGGGACGGCGGTCACGGTTCGGATGTCGTCTGCGGTGGAATAGACAAAGCTCAGCGTCGGGCCGTTGTCGGGACCCTCGCCGTCGCCATACCAGCGGGTAGTCATCAGGTCGGCTGCCCACTCGTATCTGGCACTCATATCCGTTGGCGGATTGGGGTTTTGCGGGTGTGTAAAGCTGATGCCATCGCTGCTAGATATGACCAGTCCTGCTGGGCTGTAGACATCTGGCGCGATGCCAAACCATGCCTTGATGCCGTTGGCAACGCCATCTCCGGCGGGAGTATCGTTGAAACCGGTTTGCCCATCCAGATCGAAGGCAGCCATCCAGCCCGCAAAGGTATTGTCGTTGGTGGGCAGCGACTTGATCTTGAAGGCGCTGGCGGCCACATCGTTGTTCAATAGATAGCGGTTGATGTTAGAGCCCCCCAGACCAGCAGACATATGGTCCAGATTGAAGCGGAAGGCGGCCACCTCCTGAACCGGAGTCGTGCCCTCATAAAAGCTCTCCAGCAGCTCAAATGGCGCACCGGAGTCGATGGTGAAGGAGACTTCTAGCGGCGGGTTGATGGTAATGTTGTCGGTATTGCTGCCGGTTTCAAAGCGGTAGCCGTCGACGAAGGCATGCTCCGTATCGTTCGGGCCGTGATAGAAAAGGTCGTCGTCGGTGACGGTCGCATCATCGGTGTCCAGCAGGTAAACATCCAGTTGGTAATTATCGTTGCTATGGTCACGCACTCCGGTGACTTCAAAGGTAAAGGTAAAGGCGCTCAGTTCGTGGCCTGCGGGGAGCTCGGGCAGCTCATAGCGGTAGACGATATTCAGATCCTGGCGGGTACTATCCGCAGCAGACCCGAGCACACCCACGTTGTGGCCGTTGCTGTTCTCATAATAGCCGAGATCCGGGGCATTCGCTTGCCGACGCCCGAGGATGCTGTCAATCGATTCCAGCGGGGCCGTGGTGATGGTGGGGTCAATAATCGTATCGTCCACCGTGATGGTGATCTGCCCGGATCTGGAGCGCTCCCCGTCATCCACCGCGAGTTCAAAGGTGTAGGTGCCGTTCTCGGTCAGGTCAACGGTTGTCGTCGGTGCGGTGGGATCATCGATGGTCACGCTGGGTCCGCTCAGCTGGGTCCACTGATGCAAAACGGGATTGATGCTGTAGCTGTAGGTTTCGGCATTAAGGGAATAGCCCGGTGTGGGTGGAATGCTGGCACCCTCGTCGATAGACAGGAGGAGACCTTCCTGGCGCCGCGCCAGTTGGTCGTAATAGAGCGACTGCGGCTCCATCAGTTC
>PWVE01000102.1 GCA_003562335.1 PVC group bacterium | reverse complement strand
CTGAACACTGAACACTTACAACGCTTGGAATGGGCAAAACATCAGGCTATATTACCGACTCATTTACTCAAACAATTTCCGATTAAGGAGCTAAAAACCCGAAACCTGAAACCTCAGCGGCGATTCTTCGCCGCTGACCAAAGCGGGCTTGATTTTACGGCCTAAGATCGCATTATTGACGCTGACCTCGGTTTAAAAAGGAAAGAAAACGATCCATGGCCCGCTCAAGAAAGAAAAAAGCGCGCGCAGCCGCTGCGCAACCAAAGACGGCAACCACCGCCACGTTCCCCGACCGCGCGGGACCGTCGGGATGGTTTGTACGCCCGTTGGTTGGCAATTGCCTGACCATTGGTGCCGGCGTGGCGCTACAGTTTGTGATCATCCTGTTGCCCTTGGTGGGGCCGGCCGGATCGCAGACGGTACATGCCCGCGCCAATGCGGTGAGTTGGCTGGCGGTCCTGGCGCTGGCGGGGACCCTGAGTGGTTTGGCTTGGTGGTCCAAGATGCAGCGGCGTCGCCTGGAATCAGGGCCGTTCCCGTGGTGGTCAACAGGCCTGTTAAGTCTGAGCGGCCTTTTTCTACTTGCCTTCATGACCGGTTTATTGCGCGGATAGCCCGGCGACCACACCACCGTAGAGCAAACGATATATGCTGGATACACGTTTTCAAAGAGGTGCCCATGTCCCCCGCTAATAACCAAGAATCTTTAGCAACCATCCGCGTAACGCTACCCGACCAGCGGGTCATACACTGCGATCCGCGAACCACAGCAGGCGAATTGCTGGCTGATGCATATCCTGCCGACCCGGAACTGCCGGTGTTGGGGGCCTTGGTTAATAACGATGTGGTCTCGCTGACCTTTCCGCTGGAAGTTGACAGCGCGGTGGTGCCTCTGACGATGAAAGACTCCCATGGCTGGCGTATCTACCGCCGATCATTGGCCTTTATTTTGGCCAAAGCGGTCAAAGACCTCTACCCGGATGCGCGTTTTTCCATTGAGCATTCTTTGGGGTCCGGGCTCTATTGCAGTTTC
This sequence comes from PVC group bacterium, assembly GCA_003562335.1. Classification (GTDB taxonomy): domain Bacteria; phylum Verrucomicrobiota; class Kiritimatiellia; order SLAD01; family SLAD01; genus SLLF01. Next base: position 2,295 of record PWVE01000102.1, on the reverse strand, counting down.
GAGCAAGCGGGATCAATGGAGATTACCGAGGACCAAGTGAACGCTATCGCCGATCAGCTCCAGGCCCTGGTGGCGGCCAATCATCCGGTGCAGCGCCATAAGTTATCGTTCACTCAGGCCGTCCAGCGCTTTGAGCAGGAAGGCCAATGGGATAAATACAGCCTGTTGCGTTTCCGTAATCCCCCCAAGATTGTGGTGTATTCCTGCGACGGTTTTACCGATTTATCCCACGGTCCCCTCGCGCCGTGTACGGGTTGTCTGGCCCATTTCCGGTGCATCCCCTACCCGCCCGGTTTTGTGATCCAGTATCCGGAACGGGAAACGGCACCCGCCATGCCCGCCTTTGAGCGGGAACCTCATTTGTTCCAGATTTTCCACGAACACAAAGAGTGGGGACGTATCCTGAATGTCCGCACAGCGGGCCAGCTCAATGAGATCATTGTGAACGGGGAAATCGGCGACTTCGTCAAAATCTCCGAGGCTTATCACGAAAAGAAGATAGCGCAACTAGCCGACACCATTGTTGATCAGCGTGACGCAATTAAATGGATCTGCATTGCCGGTCCTTCGTCATCGGGCAAGACGACCTTTTCCAAGCGCTTGGCGGTGCAGTTACGGGTAAACGGGATGCGGCCCGTGACGATTTCGGTGGACGACTATTTCGTGCAACGCGAATTGACGCCCCGGGATGCAGATGGGAACTACGACTTTGAGCACATTGAAACGATTGATTTACCCCTCTTCAACGAACATTTGGAAAAGCTGGATGCCGGCGAGGAAGTTGAACTGCCTAAGTTCAATTTCACATTGGGCGCGCGTGAGTTCAAAGGCGACACCCTGCAAATTGCGCCGGACCAGTTTGTGATTGTGGAAGGGATTCATGCGCTGAATCCGCGGTTGACGCAGGCCATCCCGGCGGCGCACAAGTTCAAGATTTATGTCAGTGCCTTGACCCAGTTGAATCTGGACACCAATACCCGCGTTTCAACCACGGATAACCGCCTGGTACGGCGCATGGTCCGCGATCACCAGTTTCGCGGCAATTCCGCGCTGGGCACCTTGCAGATGTGGCCCAGTGTCCGGCGTGGCGAAAAGCCCTGGATATTTCCCTACCAACGCGAGGCTGACGCCGCCTTTAACTCGGCGTTGGATTACGAGCTGGGCGCCTTAAAAAATCTAGCGGAACCTTTGTTACGCGAAGTCAAGCCACATCACGTGGAATATGCCGAAGCGCGCCGGTTATTGGATTTTCTGGAGTGCTTTCTGGCGATTCCGCTGGGACAAATACCGCCGACCTCCATCGTGCGTGAATTTATAGGTCGTAGTGGATTCCGGTATTAACCCACAGACCATACGGGCTAAGGCGAGGTCACCATGGGTTCGGCATCGTCCGGCATTTCCCCCGCCCGTTCAGCCAACGTCCATTCGAATGTACGACCGGCTTCGGTCCGGCGCACATCGCGAAAAGCGGGCTTCCGATAGATCCGGTATACCGCAGTCGGAGACGTTAACGCTGCGGCTTGGTCCAAATAGTGCAGGGCGTCGCTGATCCAGCCCAGCACCGCCGCAGTGGCCGCCGCATCCACATACAAGGGCACCCAGTCAGGGCTGGTGATCATGGCGCGACGCAAAGTCGCCAAGGCCTCGTCATAGGCCCCCCGGTATGCATAGAGATAAGCGCGCTCCTTCAAGGCTTGCGCGTCATGCGGACGTAACCGTAAATAGGTGTCCAAGGCCTGTTCCGCCGCCGCTTTGTCTCCCATGCCAATCGCTTCATCATACTTGTCGGCAGCCACCAACGCCTCGGCGCGATTTTGTATCAGTATCGCCCGCTCCATGGCTCCGGGATCAAGTACTGCGTGGGCGCGGTCTTTGTCCAGCTGCCAAAGGTGGAAGGTCAGATAGGCCGCCAACCCCAGCAAACAGCACGTAAAGAGTGCCACCAAGCTGAACGTGCGGATATTGGACAGCATGACCGCATGCCCTAAATTGTGGGTCCGCAGCGGTTGGCGCGGGGAGCGCTGATAAAGCGGCCCGGTTCCCTTGTCGGATTTGGGGTTCAGATGTGCTGGCTCGCGAATTTCAGTCATGAAACGTGTTCCCAAACGGATTCCCAGTGGCTGCTGTAAGGTGCTTGCCGTTTGAGCCGACAACCTAGCAGTTACACTGAGCGGTTGCAACGATGGGTTTATTGCGCTAGGTTATCGCTCGAAATTGAGGGCGGGTCACGCCAAGCTGGTCAATAAAAAACAGGTGGGGTTATGTCAACACGCTGGAGTAGAAAAAGTTTTAGTT
>PWVE01000134.1 GCA_003562335.1 PVC group bacterium | reverse complement strand
TGAGCGAGTTGCGCGCACAAATTCAAAAAACTTTGGCCGGATTCGCAGAAAGCGACACGAAACAAGCCGCCATCACTTTTCTGGACGTTCTAGGTTATCGCAGCAGCAAGTCGCTGGACGTGGACAACGGGCCGGAGGCCTTTCTCGCTCATTTTGACAACCGCCCCCGGAAGCTGCGCCGGGACAAAGCTTTGTTCGATCGCTGGAAGTCCATCGACTTTCTCTTCCAAGTTACGGACGAAGAAGTCCGCCAAGCCGGACCGCAAGGAGCCCTCGATTTCGATTCCGGCCTGGATCTGGACAACTATCGATCCTACCTGTTCCTTGTGCTTGATCTTCACAAAGGCACCTACACCCGGACCCAGTTGTCCAATATCACCCGCGAAATCAACCTGCTTTTTGATATGCCCGCCATGCTGTTGATGCGGCACAACGGCGCATTGACCTTTTCGGTCATCGACCGTCGTATCCACAAGCGGGATGTGGGCAGGGACGTCCTTGACAAGGTCAAGCTCATCAAGGACATCCGTTACGAACACCCGCACCGGGCACATATTGAGATATTGCATGACCTGTCCCTGTCCGTGCTTGCTGCGAAGCACCCGTGCAGCAACTTCACCCAGCTGCACGAAGCCTGGCGGAAAACGCTAGACAGCAACGAGCTTAACAAGCGCTTCTATCGCGAACTGGCGAACTGGTACTTCTGGGCACTCGACCAAGTGGAATTTCCAGACGACGTGGAAAAGGACCGGGCCACCCGCAACGCAACCAACCTGATTCGCCTGCTGACCCGCCTGGTCTTTTGCTGGTTTATTAAGGAAAAAGGACTTATCCCCAGCGATCTGTTCGATCGGCGACGGTTGGGCGGCGTACTCCAGTCATTGGAAGATGACGAAAGCACGTTCTATCGGGCCATCCTGCAGAACCTGTTCTTTGGCACCCTCAACCAGCGCATGAACACCGGGGGCGCGGAGAACCGGAAATTCAGCAATGACGGCACGTTCAAGGAACGCAACAAGGAATACGGCGTCAAGAACCTTTACCGCTACCAAAAATTGTTCGCCGTGCCGGAGGCCGAGGCCCTGGCGCTGTTCGAAAGCATCCCGTTCCTTAACGGTGGGCTATTCGACTGCCTGGACCGGGAGGAGAGCGAGTCGGGCAAGGTCATCTATGTGGACGGCTTCACCCGCAACGCGCGCAAACAACCATCCGTTCCTAACCGATTGTTCTTCTCGGACTATCAATCCGTAGACCTGAGTGGCGCGTATGGTGACAAAAAGCGCAAGAAAGAAAAGGTGCGGGGACTAATCGATCTCCTGGACGGTTACAAATTCACTGTCACCGAGAACACGCCCATAGAGGAGGAAATTGCGCTCGATCCCGAGTTGCTCGGCAAGGTTTTCGAGAACCTGCTGGCGAGTTACAACCCGGAAACCGGCACCACCGCCCGCAAGCAAACCGGCTCCTTCTATACCCCGCGCGAAATCGTGGATTATATGGTCGATGAGGCGCTGCTGGCCTATTTGAATGACAAAGTGGCGCAAGCTTCCAGCTTGCGATCTTCTTCTAAAGACGCAAGCAAGGATGCTTGCGCCACTCTTTTCTTCGATCCACGCCAGGAGGTTGACATTAAGCAGCGGCGTCTGCCCCATTGGTGTCAGCAGGGAGTGATGTATTTTGTCACTTTTCGGTTGGCCGACTCGCTGCCCAAAGAGAAAGTGCAACAGCTAAAACAGGAACGAGAGGCGTGGCGGCGTGAGCATGTCGACCCGCTCAACGATGACGAACGAATAGAGTATCATCGTCTTTTTTCTGAACGGGTGGAGGGGTGGCTCGACGCCGGGGCGGGCTCGTGCTGTCTTGGCGATCCAGAGAATGCACAGATCGTGGCTGAAGCCCTGCGCCACTTCGATGGGGCTCGATATGCTCTCGACGAATGGGTGGTCATGCCAAATCATGTGCATGCGCTTTTCACCCCGCTGGGTGACCACAACCCAAGTGACATTCTCCATTCATGGAAGTCCTTTACTGCAAACAAAATCAACGTGAAACGCGGAACACAGGGCGAACAATTTTGGCAACACGAATCCTACGACCACATTGTGCGCAGCGAAAAACAACTATATGCGCTGCGCCACTACATCCGGCAGAATCCTGAAAAGGCCGGCATAGCAGTGGCGCAAGCTTCCAGCGTGGCGCAAGCTTCCAGCGTGGCGCAAGCTTCCAGCGTGGCGCAAGCTTCCAGCTTGCGATCTTCCTCTAAAAACGCAAGCAAGGATGCTTGCGCCACTATGCGCCTCCGCAACCTGCTGGCCTACACCGAAGAACCGCACGAGTTCAGTGAGGCCGAGGTGGAGGTGCTCATAGACGCCATCGACCACTGCAACATTCTCGATCCAGCCTGCGGGTCCGGTGCGTTCCCCATGGGGATTCTGCACAAGCTCGTCTTTATCCTGGGCAAGCTCGATCCGAACAATGAACGCTGGAAACAGCGCCAAATCGACAAGCTCGATTCCCCCGCCATGCGTGAGGAACTGGAACGCAATTTCCGGGACAACGACGACGATTACGGGCGCAAACTGTACCTTATCGAGAATTGCATCTACGGCGTGGACATTCAGCCCATCGCCATCCAGATCGCGAAACTCCGCTTCTTCATCTCGCTCGTTTGCGACCAGCGCACCAACCGGAACAAGGCGCAGAATTGCGGCGTGCGGCCCTTACCCAACCTCGAAACCAAGTTCGTAGCCGCCGACACGCTGGTCTCCATCGATAAACAGGACGGGTTCCTCAAAGACCAGCGTATTCAGGTGCTTGAGGAAGAGTTAAAGAAGATTCGGCACAAACATTTCGCGGCCCAACGGCGACGCGACAAGCTGACCCTGCAAGCGCGTGACAAGGAACTACGCAGCCAGATTGCCGCTATCCTGCGCAGCGACGGGTTGAGCGGGGAAGCCTCGCAGCAGATGGCGGACTGGGACCCGTATGACCAAAACGCCTCCGCCGCCTTTTTTGATCCGGAGTGGATGTTCGGGATCAAGGACGTGCCCCAAGCTTCCAGTATCTCATCTTCCGTGGCGCAAGCTTCCAGCGTGGCGCAAGCTTCCAGTGTGGCGCAAGCTTCCAGCTTGCGATCTTCCAACAACGCAAGCAAGGATGCTTGCGCTACGGCAGGGGGCTTCGACATCTGTATCGGCAACCCGCCCTACGTGCGCCAGGAACAGATCAAGGACCTGAAACCCCGGTTACGCAATCAGTATGCGTGCTACACCGGCACCGCCGACTTATATGTCTATTTCTACGAACGTGCCATAAAGTTGTTGCGGAAGGGCGGTGTTCTATCGTTCATCTCGTCCAATAAATGGTACCGGGCCGCGTACGGCGAGAAGTTACGTACTTGGCTGTCGCGCAATACCCGGATTTTGCGGCTCATCGACTTCGGGGACGCCCCCGTCTTCACCGCCATTGCCTACCCCACGATCGTCATCCTGCAGTATGGTCAGGCGGGTGGGCGTGCCGCCCGGACACTGAACTGGAATCCAGACTGGCCGCTGGAAGAATTTCTCGCACGAGTGGAAAGCGATACCCAGTCGCTCGATCACGCCATGCTCGGGAAAAGCGGTTGGAGCCTCGAAAGCCCTGCCACCTTGCGGCTCATGGAAAAACTGCGCAACGCCGGAACCCCGCTCGGAGAATATGTTAATGGACGCTTCTATCGGGGTATTTTGACCGGCCTCAACGAAGCCTTTGTGGTGGACCGGGCAAACCGCGACCGCCTGATCGCCGAACATCCCTCCTCCGAAGAAATCCTCAAACCCTTTTTGCGCGGCCGGGATGTGAAGCGGTGGCGATGCGAGCCCAAGGATCTGTGGATCATTTTTACAAGACGCGGTTGTAATATCACGAAATATCCGGCCATACACGAATACCTCAAGCCCTTCAAGAAGCGCCTTACGCCCGGTATCTCCGGTGGTCGAAAGCCCGGAAGCTACGAATGGTACGAAATTCAAGACAACATTGCATATTGGAAGGAATTTAAGCAGCCTAAGATCATTGTGCCTGCCATCGAGAAGGCTGTTAACTATGCGCCGGATGACGCGCGCTTTTATGGTAATGACAAAACCAGTATTATCGTGCCTCCGTCAGTGCCGTATCTGTTGGCCATATTGAATTCATCCGTATCGTGGTGGATAACTCGACAGTGCTTTGCATCGAAGCAAGGGGGCTTTTATGAATTCAAGCCCATGTACGTCTCTCAAATCCCTATCCCCCCCGCCACACCCCAGCAGCAAAAAGAACTCGAAACCCTTGTCACCCGCATTCTCGCCGCCAAAAAGGCTGACCCCGCCGCAGACATCCACAAGTTGGAGCGGGAGATTGACGAGCGGGTATACAAGCTTTACGGACTGAAGGCGGAAGAGGTCAAGATTGTGGAGTCTGCTTCCTCCTCCGCCAAGGCTACGGCGGACACGTCACGCAAGGCTACGCAGACCAAGGGGGGCGGGCCTGATGAATAATGATGTGGTATGGTTTCCAATCGTTGGAATCTGATAGACGGCATATAATAAGTGGGGGCAGCATGATTACAAAGGTTACTACTTCTTGGTTTAAGCGGTTTGAGCATCAAATCTTTCCCTTGGAAACCGTGACGTTGTTGGCGGGGCCAAACAATAGCGGCAAGTCCACTTTGCTACAGGCGGTGATGGTGTGGAATCTGGCGATGCAGCGCTGGAGCGAGCGCAAAGGGCCCGAGAGCGGGTCCAAGGCCAAAGAGCGCTCCGGGGTTCCAATTACACGACAGGAGTTCAGTGCCTTGCCGTTGCCATCCATGGATCAATTATGGACCGATACCCATACGTCGCTACGGAAGAATGAGGTAGAAGGACGCACTGCAGGCTCGCCTCGCCCAATGATCATCACGTTGGAGGGTGAGGATCGGGAAGATCAACCGTGGTGTTTGGGCTTCGAGTTTCGCTATTCCGGACCGGAACAGATTCATGTAAAACCCGTTGCGGCCGACTTGGACTTTCTTGAAAAGGCGCGCGACGAAGTCAGTGCGATCTACGTACCGCCCTTCTCGGGTATAGGCGTGAACGAGACCCGGTATGACCGCCCCTATCAGGATATGCTGGTTGGGCAAGGCAAGGGGGGTGACATCTTGCGCAATTTGTTGCTCGAGGTCGCCGAGCGCGGCGATGAGGATTGGGCCCAACTGGAACAAATTATCGAGGAGGTGTTTCAGTACCGGCTCCTGAAGCCTGCTTATGGCGCGGCACCATACATTACATCACAATATTTGAAGGGCATTCCGCGCGGCAAGGGGTTAAGCGGGTACGCACCGCTGGACTTATCCACAGCGGGCAGCGGATTCCATCAAGTTCTCCTGATACTGGCTTTCATGTTTGCCCGGCCGTCGAGCCTGATACTTCTCGACGAGCCGGATGCTCACTTGCATGTGCTGCTTCAAAAGCAACTCTATGATATTCTGCGCAAACTTTGCCATGCCCGCCGCGGACAATTGGTGATTGCGACGCATTCGGAGGTGTTGATTGATACAACCGGTCCGGGGCAGATTGTGTCTTTTTATCGCAAGAAACCGCATGGGTTGGCCTCGCATGCGCATCGGGACCAGGTTAGGGAAGCGCTTAAGCGTGTAACATCCCTTGAATTACTCTTGGCGGAAAATGCCAAGGGTATTTTGTATTTGGAAGGGAATACAGATTTCGATCTGCTGAAAGCCTGGGCCGAGGTACTTAATCATCCACTCAAGGAGTGGTTTCATACATTACCTTTCTGGCATAACAACCTAGGCCGGGATCCCAGCGAGGCTCGCGCGCACTTCTTTTCGCTTCAGGCGGTCAAACCCGGGTTGCAAGCGGTATTGCTTCTGGATGGCGATAATCGCAGCCTTCCCGAACACGAGGTTGGTGCCGAAGGACTCACCGTTTTGCGTTGGGAACGCTACGAATCAGAGAGCTATCTGTTGCATCCCGTCGCGCTTGAGCGCTTTATTGGGCAACGGCGCGAGGGACAGCTTTTTGCTGCCGAGGCAATCACCTTCCTCAAAGAACAGATGCCACCAGCATTTTTCAAGGACCCGCACCAAAACATTAGCTTTCTGAAGTCCGAGCCCGCCAGTAAAACGCTCTTGCCTGCTTTGTTTGAAAAGGCGAAATTGACCATACCGAAAAGCGACTATTTTCTCGTTGCCCAAACCATGCAGAAAGAAGAAATCCCGCCCGAAGTACGCAAAAAACTGGATGTGATCAAAACGCTGGTGACTTGATCAATCTCACCGAAATATTTGGCCTTTTCTTATTCAAAAAATGGCAGGAAAGATGCCTGCCCCACGCTGTGACAGACAGAGCAAACCCAAAGTGAGGCAGGCATCTTGCCTGCCTCACTGGCTGGAAGATTGTTTCGCCCTTTGCCCAGCAAATCGCCTTTCAAGCAAAGGAATAAGGTGCAGACAAAAAGATGAGTTTAGATGCGCTTGCCCCCGGCTAAGCTCCCCATGGATTGCAATGCGGTCCAAAATGAAGTTATTGTTACCGGGTGTTGGCTCTCGTGTACGCTGTCCAAGATAAAAACGGGCCGCGCCTTGTGAGCGCGGCCTAATGCGCTGTCTGCGCGTGGCCAATGCACGGTTTGCAGGGCCCGCCGAACCGGGCCCCGAGCTCCTGCTGCACATGGCAGCTGAGATTCCCACAAGCTCACCCAATTCTGGCCATAAAGCAAACACAAAAATCTGCGGCATCAAGGGGCTCGGGGGCTGGTAGAGTCAATTATCAGAGAATATCCATAAAATGTTCCGATAGTTGACCGGTACATATAAGTTGCTTTATGAGCCTCTTGCAAAACCTCCTAGGTCGACACGGAGGTCGACCCTCCTGAAAATAAATAAGCGTATCTGGGTGGATCTGGAGGGGCGACCTCCGTGTCGCCCTCATGAACGGGAGGTTTTGCAAGAGGCTGTATATAAATGTGTTACGAATCGGGTGCTGTGGTGAATATACCACAGCCACTTTTCGCCGGTTTTTGGACATAGTCTGTTCGAGCGACGCAAGTTGTTAAAGGACAAGGCATTCAAGCGAGTGCCGTGTCTGTTGTAATCGCCCCCTCCGCCTAATCCTCATCCTGTAATGCGCGGAGGCGGCGTACCTGTTGTAACGCTTGTTCAACGGACTCGCCGCCGCCCAGTACGTGGGCGCGGGCGAGATGCGATTCCGCCTGCGCATAGTCTTCCCTGGCCATTGCCGTGCGGGCCAGTCGCGTCCAGGGCGCGGCATCGTTGGCGTGCGCTTGGGCGGCGCGCTCGTACCATGTGTCGGCCTTGGCCCATTCCGATTGGGCCGCATACCAATCTCCGAGTGCCAGCAACGCCTCGCGATTTACCGGGTCGTGGCGTACCCAGGACGCGTAGGCGACCCGCTCCGCCGCGGCGTCTGCCTGCTGTTCCGCCAACCGGGCCCGCGTTCTGAAATAGGTGGCCGTGGGTTCCCCGTCCCGGGCGGCGTAACGGTCGAGTACTTCCTCGGCGCGCTCCCACAGGCCCGACCAGGCAAGCGATTCCGCCAAGCGCAACCACAGGCCCGGTTGTGCTTCCGCTTCGCGCGCGGCCACATCCAATACGCGTGCTGCTTCAGCGGTTCGGCCGGCCGCCACATGCAGTTCGCCCAACAGGATGAGTGCCGCCGCATCCGCCGCACCCAGTCGCCTGGCACTTTCCAGCGCCACCACTGCCGCCTGCCGATCGCCTTTTGCCAACCGGGCGTCAGCCAGCAAACGCCAATAGGATCCTTCGCCGGGATACTGCGCCACCAATTCTTCCGCCAAGGCCGCGCATTCCGCCCAGCGCTGTTGCACCAGAAAGCTGCGGGCCAAGCCCCCCAACGCCGCCCGCGAATCGCCGTCCTGCCAAGCCGCGCGCCGGAACACGGTCTCGGCGCTTATCGCCCGGTTCAGTTCCAGCAGTACATGCCCATACAACAAGAGGAGCTCGGTCGTGGCGTCCGCCGACTGTGCCCGGTCGCGCAACAGCGTTTCGGAATCCGCCCAACGTGCTTGCAACGTCAATACCCGCGCCAGTCCCAACTGCGCTTCGTCAAAACCCGGCCATTTCTCCAACGCTTCGCGATAGGCCTCTTCCGCCTCCTCGTAACGCTCCAACGCCGTCATCAAGTTGGCGGCCGAATAATCCACCGGTGCCGAAACACGGTCCCGTTCCCGTACCGCTTCAATCAAGGCCAAGGCCTCCACCTGGTTTTTCTGGGCGACGTCGGCCGCCTGCTCAAGCAGCGCGGCTTCCTGGCGCGTAACGGTGGGACGCTCCGCCATGACCGCTGTCGCGGCCGCCAAAAACAAGATTGTCAGGCTCTTGCAAAACCTCCCGTTCATGAGGGCAGGACGGAGCCTGCCCCTCCAGAAACTTGCGGAATATGCCTGTCTGCTTGCCGGAGGGTCGACCTCCGTGTCGACCTTGGAGGTTTTGCAAGAGCCTCTTGTGAGGTACCACTTCATCCCCATTACCGCTCCAATTTGAATTCCAACGGCACTTCCACCCGTACCGCTACCGGCTGCCCGGCGCGCTGCGCCGCCTCGAACCGCCATCGTTCCACCGCCGACCGCGCCGCGGACACAAAGACCGTGCCGGGTTGGGCATCGACAACTTCGACATCCTCCACGCGGCCCTCCGCCGTGACCACAAACCGCAACAGCACCTCGCCTTCCAAGCCGCGTTGGCGCGCGCCGGGCGGATAGTGTGGCGGTATCTGCGCCACGGCGCGCGGCGGTGTGTCCACATCGGCCAGCGCGTAGACGGCACCTTCAACCGCCCAATCCATTTCCCCGAAAGCCACGCCCAAATCGCCGGGCATGATGGGGGCCTCAAAGGCGAAAGCCGGCTCCACCGTCGGTGCCGCAGGCACGGGTGGGGGTGGAGCGGGCAACGTCAGCAAAATCGGTTCAGGGGTTGGCTCCGGCACCGGGGTCGGTTCTAGTAATGGCGGTGGTGGTGGCGGCAACGTCACGACTTCCGTATCACGCAGCATAACCAATGCGTCCACATCGGGCCGGTTCAACCATTGCGCCAGCGGCATGACGGAAAACAAAAGCAGCGTCAGGCCGGCGGCCATACCCAGCACTTCCGGTGTCCAGCGCGCTTCCGGTATCCATGTTTCGCCCGCGCTCATGGCTCCCTCCCGGCCGCCAGGCTCACTTGCGGCGCGCCGCCCAGCGTGCACTCATCAATCACCCGCACCAACGCGCCCGACCGGGCATCCGTATCCGCGATAATGATCACCGGTCGTTCCTGCTCCCGTTGCAACCGCGCCACCACGCCGCGCAGCTCATTCATCGGCACCGGCCGCCCATCAAAATAGACCGCCCCTTCCGCCGTCACCGCCAGCAGGATGCTCTGCCGTTCCAGATCCTGCGCACTCATGGCCGTCGGCTTGTTCACCTCGATGCCGGTCTCCTCGACAAACACGGATGTAACCATGAAGAAAATCAGCAACAGAAACACCACATCAATCAGCGGCGAGATATTGATGTCCGCCGCTTGTTCTTCCTCCTGGAACGTGGTGGCCCGGTCAAGCATACGGCCTCCCCGGTATGGTGGTGCCACGCCACATCATCACGCCCACCGCGTGGGTCGCCTGTTGCCATTGCGTCCGTAACCGCCCGATTTGCAGCAGACCGAATACGCCCGGCAACGCCGCCATCAACCCGAACTGCGTGGTCAACAGGGCCGTGCGGATACCTTCCGCCACCAACGTGGCCCCATCCGCGCCGTGCCGGGCAACGGCCATGAACGTGTCGACCATTCCGGTCACCGTGCCCAGCAAGCCCAGCAGCGGGGCCGCTGCCGTCAGGGCTTTCAACAAGAACAGCTCGCGATTCAAGCGTTCGCGCGCCGCGCGTATGCGGAATTCGAATTGGCGCCGCGCCTGCGGGGTGGCTGGCGTGGCGTCGATGCCGCCGTGCTGCGCCGCGTCCAGCTCAGACTCCTGGTGGCGCGCGGCTTGCAGGGCCTGGCGCAACGCGGCGCGTAAACGCAGCCAACAAGCCCAGATACCAAAGGAAACCAGTGCGATCGGGATCAACAGGATGCCCCCGTCACGCCAATACGCCGGAATGGCCCCGAGCGCGTCCATCATGGCGACGACTCCGGATCAAGCGTCCGTACGAACCGGATCGCCGCTTGTTCGAGCCCGGACAGGACATTCCGCGCCCGGCGCATCAGATATGCGTGGGCCAGCAGGACCGGAACGGCGATAATCAACCCTGTTTGCGTGGTGATCAAGGCCTCCGAAATGCCGCCCGAAAGCGATCGTGCATCGCCCGTGCCGAAGACCGTGATCAGTTGGAATGTGTTGATCATTCCCGTTACCGTCCCCAGCAGCCCCAGCAACGGTGCGGCGGCTGCACAGATGGCCAGCGCGCCGAGATATTTCGTCACCAGCGGCCGCTGCATGACGATACGGTCCATCAGGATTTCCTCCAGGTACACCCGGTCCGCGTCCCGATGTGCCACCGCATCCGCCAGCACCGGTCGCCACGGTGCGTCCAGCGTGTCCACCACCGCTCGCGCCGCCTCGGCATCATCGTCGCGTAGCGCTTGCGTGATCCGGTCCAACGGTGCGTTAACATCGATTTCCATCCGTTGCAGAACCCATGCGCGCCGCACAATAATGAGTACGCAGCCCACGCCGATCAGGAGCAACGGAATCATTACCACGCCCCCTTGTTGCAAGCGTGCCACAAACGGTTCCCGCGCCTGTGCCACCTTCAGCAGCGCCCCGTCGGTCACATCCACCGGCGCATACATGGTATCGCCTGCCGCCCACTCGTCCAACGCTTGCTGGACGCGGCGCGGCATGGCCTCGATCAACAACGGTGTCAAACCGCCCGCGCCCGTTGCCAGATAGCCCGTGGTGCCGTCCGCGCCCTTAAAAAACGTCACCGGCCCGACCGGAACCAACGTGCCCCGCCGGACCCGGCCCTCCGCGTCCACCACCGCACCCTCGAACGGGACGCTGGGCAGATCGGTTTCAGTGGTGGCGCGCGCCAGTGCGAGTGCCGGATCGACGGCCGTAAGCGTAACGCCCGAGGACTCATCGGCGCTTAATGCCTCGTCAAATTGTTGGAGCAAATCAGCGTAGCGCTGACGTTGCACGGCGGCCATGGCGCTTTCTGAAGCCCGACGATACTCGGTCAGCACGGCCAACGTGCGGCGATGTTCAGCGTCCGTGCGTTCCGCTTGCCGTTGTGCCGCCGCTTGTTCGGCCGCCTGACGCGACTTCACGCGCTGAACGTGTCGCCACTCCTCGCGCAGGGCGCGGACCTCGGCTTGGAGCGCTTCGTAGGTGGCGGACAACTCCGTGCGCTCCGCTGCAATCGTTTCACGCTGCGCGGCCAGCGCCGCGCGCGCGTCTTCAATGTCCGCCTGCGTTGTGGTCAGCGCCGCGTCGACCGTGGCGGATGCCTGCGCCGCGAGCAACAGAATGGCCATGGACATTCCAAGCATTGGAAGAATCTTGGTGCGATTTTCCAAGCGTTGGAACTTTTGGGGAACATTTTTCCAGACGTTGGAACTTTTGGGGCGCTTTTTTTCCAAACGTTGGAAGCGGCCACCGGGGTATTTTCCAAACGTTGGAAATGTTCATTCCACGGTCTCCGCAGGCAGCACGGTGATGGGTAGGAGGGTCCAGCGGGGCGCGCGTTCGCCTTGCTGCACGCGGACCGCTTCGCGGATGGCCGGGGCGTGGTACGGATCCCATTCCCAGGTCCACGCGGCCCCGTTCCAGACCCCGTGGGCCGCCGTCTGGTCGTTGCGCGCCACGGCGTAGGCCTGGGCGTGACCGAGGTATAGCACGTCCATTAGCCGTTCGGTGCCGTCCGGCGATGCGAGGAGTTGCGGGTCAAGGCGAATGGCTTGGTGCTGGCGCAGGGCGGCCACGGCGTCGGTACACACTTCGGAGAGTGTGATCGTAAGCGGGGCAACGTGTTCAGTGTCCGAGCCGAGCCAAGCGGCGAGTTGCGCGGTGGCGTCACGCAGTGCGCGGTCCTGGTCGGTGCGCCGCTGTTCCTCGGCCAACTTCTCGTCGGTTACCGCATCGGCGGCAGCCGCGTGCTCGTCGATACGGGCCGTGAGCAGTTCCTTTTCGCGGGTCAACAAGTCAATGCCTTGTTCCAGCGATGCGCGGGCGGTTTCCCATTCGACGCGCTCGCGGTGCTGGGTATCCACAAGGGCGACCCATTGTTCGATGGCACCCATGAGCGCGCGGGCATCCGGTTCGGCGTTGGCCACCGCTACGCCACACAAAACCGCCCCCCACACCGCACACCGCCCGGTTAGGAGATACTTAATTAAATGCATGATTGTATATTAATTCTATTGTTTTATTAGTCAATCATTAAAGTGCCGTGCGGCGGCATTCACCGTGCGGGGTGCCGGGCGGTCAGGTCCACATTTGGCGGTCGAGCGTGCGGTACTGGATGGCTTCGGAGATATGCTCGGCGCGGACGGTG
>PWVE01000030.1 GCA_003562335.1 PVC group bacterium | reverse complement strand
ATGCGTGAATAGAGGCTGAAAAGAGGGTGGTGAATTTCGATCCCCCAGATTGGCGTCAAAAACCCCAATGATTTTGAGTGGAGGAAGGAAAAATGCGGATTTTTCGACCACAACGCGCATGACGCGGGGATTCTTTACGATGAGAGCGCTGGCGAACACCCGGCCACCCTGGACACCGTGATAAACCGCAAGCTCGCCTGCTGTCATTTTGAGCGTAGCGTAGCGAAGTCGAAAAAATCTCGTTCTCCGCCGAGCCGCGTCGCCTTTGAATCCGTTCCCAATGCGATGGTGGCTGGCGCGATTCTGAAACGTCTCGGCAAGTGCCTAAAGAACTGGCGGTGACTCGCGAAGACGGAGATGTCTCGACTTCGCTTCGCTACGCTCGACATGACAAAGTCCCTTCATACTCAACAACAGCCTCCACACACGCTCCCCCGAAGCACATACTCCATCAACTTCTTACAGCGCAACCGGCTCATACATACGCCAATGCATGAATAGGGCTTCCAATCAACGCAAATCGTCCAACAACGTGTAGATGACCGGCACCACCACCAGCGTCAAGAGGGTGGACACGAGCATGCCGCCGATGACGACGATGCCCAACGGTGCCCGGGCTTCCCCGCCTGCGCCCAGGCCGAGTGCGATCGGCAGGACACCGAAGATAGTGGTTACCGCCGTCATCAAGATGGGCCGCAACCGGACCCGGCCCGCGCGGACTACCGCCGCATGGCGTTCCTGGCCCTCATCACGCAGACGATTGGTGTAGTCGATAAGCAGAATCCCGTTTTTCGTAACCAAGCCGGTGAGCATGATCAGGCCGATGAAACTAAAAATATTCAAGGTCTGTCCGGTCATCCAGAGCCCCCCGAAAGCCCCGACGAGGGCCAAAGGCAGTCCCAGCATAATCGTGAACGGATGAATCCAACTATTGAACTGTGCAGCCAACACGAGAAAGACGATCACTATGGCGAGCATCAGCGTGAAGAAGAGCGCTTCGAACGACTCTTCAAGATCGCGGGCGGGCCCGGTGAGGGCATACATCGTCTCTGACGGAAAGATTTCTTCCGCCATCGCCCGCACGTCGACCAGCGCATCGGCCAGCACGGGGCCGTCGAGATTGGCGGCGATGGTGACGGACCGCATACGGTTAAAGTGATTGATTTGGCTGGGCCCGACCGTTTCACGGAACGAGACCACATTTGAGAGCGGCGTCAGCTCACCGGACCGCGTGCGAATGTAGATTTGTTCCAGATCGCGCGGTTGACGTCGGTGGTCATCGCGTAAGCGCACAATCACATCATACTGTTTGCCCCGTTCCTGGTAATCGGTCACATCCAAACCACCCAACAACACCTGCAGGGTTTCCGAAATATCCGCCACCGACACCCCCAGCACCGCCGCGCGCTCGCGATCGATGGAAATAACGAGCTCGGGTTTATCGAGGTCAAGATCACTGTTCACGTCCTGGAACCCCGCCGTCTGACGCAACTTCCGCACCAGCTCCTCGGAACCCGCTGCCAGGACTTCAAGGTCCGGGTGCTGCACCACAAACTGTACCGGCCGCGAATCCTGTCGGCCGCCAAAAGGCGTGCGCTCCCTTAAGAACACCATGATACCCGGAATCCCGGCGCTCCGGCGGCGCAGTTCATTCATGATTTCAAATTGATCACGGTCACGTTCCTGGCGGTCCACCAGCGTAATGAACATGATGCCTTGGTTGGGTGGGCCACCACCAAACCCGATGATACCTAAATACGTGCGAATTTCAGGTATATCGTCGACGATATCCTCGACTTCCTGAAAATAGCGGTCCATGTATTCAAGGGTGGCACCTTCCGGGCCACGTAAAGCGGCGATGAACCCCCCTTGGTCCTGGGATGGCGCAAACTCCCGGGGCACCGTCCGGCCCAGCCACAATCCACCACCAAAAACTAGAATAACCCCAACCACGGTCAGCCAGCGATGTCGAAGGGCCCATTGCAGTGTGCGCTCGTAGCGATTTTCCAGCCACGTGAAGCCGTATTCCAGTACATTGTAGATTTTATTGTGACGCTTTTTCACTTGGATCACGCGCGAACAAAGCATGGGCGTTAACGTCAACGCAACGAAAGTGGAAATGAAGATAGCGGCCGCCACGGTAAGGCCGAACTCGTAGAAGAATACGCCAATCGTGCCGGTGACGAACGCGACCGGCACAAATACGGCTGCCAAGGTGATCGAACTGGAAATGACCGCAAATCCGATTTCAGTTGCGCCGTTACGAGCGGCTTGGATCGGTTCCTCGTTCTCCTCCTCCATGTGGCGATAAATGTTTTCCAGCATCACAATGGCATCGTCCACCAGCAATCCGATCGCCAAAATCAACGCCAGCAACGTGATGATATTGATACTAAAGGAGAGGGCGTTCATGATCCCGAACGTGCCCAGCACGGCTACGGGGATAACAATGGCCGGTATGAAACTGCTGCGCAGGCTACGCAGAAAAATAAAAATAACCACTACCACCAACACCGCCGCCAGCACAAGGGTCTGCTGTGTGGCGGTGACGGATTCCTGGATAAAACGCGAGCCGTCAAAGGCCACATTCATTTGCACGCCTGCGGGCAAATCCGGTCGAATACGGTCCAGTTCCTCCGCGACGCGCCGGGCCACATCAAGCGTGTTGGCCTGGCTCTGGCGCAACACGCCCATACCGACCGTCGGCCGCCGCATGAAGCGCGCCAGATTTCGTTCATTCTGTACGCTGGGCACCGCCGCCCCTACATCGCGCAGCTTAATGGGTGTGTCGTCACGCGAAGCGATGACCACGTCGTTAAACAGGTCCGGGCGGGTAATACGACCTTCCGTACGCACCACGAATTCGCGCCAAGTGCTGTCGATGCGTCCACTGGGCAGCTCCAGATTCTCGCGTCGCAACGCGTTCACCACGTCCGCGACCGTTATGTCATAACCCGCCAGCCGCGCCACATCCAGTTCCGCGCGAATAGCGAAATCCTGGGAGCCGCCAACACGAATACGGCCCACCCCCGGCAGAATTTGCAGGCGCTCCGACACTACCCGGTCAGCAAAGTCTGCCAGTTGCGTGCGGCTCATCCAGTCGGAATTGACGCTTACCCACATGATCGGCTGGGCGTCGATATCCAGCTTAACAACCACCGGTTCATCAATATCGTCCGGCAATCGCCGCCGCACACGGGCCAGCGCATCGCGCACGTCTTGCGCGGCCACGTCCACGTCGATTTCCAGCTCGAATTCCACCGTGATCTGCGCGCGTTCCTCACGCGTTTGGGAAACAACCGTTTTGATGCCTTCAATGGTGTTGATCTCTTCCTCGATCAAATCGGTCACTTCCGTTTCCATCACGTCCGGGGCCGCGCCGCGCCAGGTGACAGTTACGGTGACGACGGGAAAGTCGACGTCAGGCATTTCACGTACCGGCAGGTCGCGGTAACCGATAACGCCGATGATCAGGATGACGAGGGTAAAGACCCAAGCCAAGACCGGGCGGCGAATGGATAAATCAGGCAGAAACATGGTTACGGGTGGCGTTTAGGGCTCGTCTTCGTTGTTGCGGTCGCGTACACGGGTTCCCGGTTGCAAGCGTTGATGACCAACCGCGACTACTCGTTCGCCGACGTTCACACCGGACAGGATTTGGACCCAACCGGGTTCGCGTTCACCCAGTGTTACGTTACGAATTTCAGCGCGCTCCTCGTCATCAATTATGTAGCACATGAATTCCCCCAAATCCGAAAGTACGGCCTCTTCGGGAACGACTACGGCATACGCGACGGTGTCGATGTCGACCTCTACTTTGACAAATTGATTGGGCTTCAAACGCCCATCTTCATTATCGATCCGGGCACGCACGGCTATGGTTCGCGTCGAGCGCCTAATCATGGGATCGATAAAGTCCACTTCACCGCGAAAGGTCTCATCCGGGTGGGCGGGGGATTCCACGCGCACGGTTAGGCCGGTTTGTACACGGGTCAGATACCGTTCGGCCAGGTCAAAGGTTAACTTCAATTCGTCCACTTTGACCAAATCGAACAGCGCGGTGCCCACCTGCACGTAATCGCCAAGCGCGACATGCCGCTGGCCCAAAACGCCGGATAAGGGAGCGCGTACCCGGGTGTCGCGCTGTTCGCGTTCCGCCAGCCCGCGCTCGGCTGCCGCCCGCCGGTACGCAGCCTGCACCTGCATCCATTCCTCCTCGGAAATGAGCTGGTCATTAAACAGCGATTCGCGCCGCTCGCGATTGGTGCGGGCTTCCTCATAGGCGGCAATGGCGCGTTCGAGTGCGTAGTGGGCGCGTTCGTCATCGAGCTGCAACAGCACATCGCCCGCTTCAACAAGCTGTCCCTCCCGCGCCTCGATGACCCGTACAACACCCGCCACCTCGTTGCGGACGACCACCTCTTCGTCCGCGCGCAGCGTGCCGACGGATCGCACCGTTACGTTCCAGTCCCGCTCTTCCACGGGGGCAGACTCGACTGTCACTACGCGTTCTTCTTGAGCTTCACCGTTATCAGCGGCCCCTTGCCCACAGGCGGTTAACAAAAACACCGCCACGCTACCCAACGCCAGGGGGTGCCCTAGATGGCGAATCGAATTAAGGTTTAAACTCATGGCTAATGCACTTCCACTTGAATATAGTCGGACGCGAAGTCGCCCACGACAAACTGGAAGCGTTGTTTGGCCACTTCCAGATTGTATTGCTCGCGGGCCAACTCGGTGCGCGCGGCGTCGAGCGCGGTCAGGGCGGTGCTCACATCCAAGCTGGTCGCCAAACCTACCCGCGCTTGCTCCGATAGCGTCCGGTAATTTTCTTCTGCGAGGGTCACTTCCTTGCGCAACGATGCGAGATTCTGCTGCAGGGTGGTCAGATCCTGCCAGGTCTGTTGCACCTCCAATTGCACGGACTTCTCCAAGTCCGCCAACTCCAGTTCAGCTTGGAGCATGCGATCATGTTGTTGCCGACGGGAAATGCGGCGTCCCCCGCCATCCCAAAATTCGAACTGGGCCACGGCTGCGGCCGTCCAGTAGTCATTGCGGGCCGTGAACGATTCTGGATCGACAAAACGATGATTATACTGCAACTCCAGCGTGGGCCAGGCTTCACGCCGAATGACCGTCAGTTGCTCTTCCGACGCACGGATAAGGGCACGCAAGGCGGACAGATCGTAACGCTGCGTGAGCGCGTCCTGGTACCAGTCCGCAGCCACTGCCTCCGGGTCGAGGTCCGGGTAGGTCGCAGGCTCCTCCACCGTGAACGTCTCGGCGGCGGCCCAGCCGATACGACGGGCGAGTTTACTTTGGGCCAAGGCATAGGCGTTTTCCGCCTGCACACGATTGCGCACGGCGCGGGCCTCGTCGACCTCGGCCCGTAAGACTTCCGTGCGTCGTGCCTCTCCGGCATCGAAACGGGCTTGTGCGCGGTCCACCTCTTCGCGGGTGAGGTCCACCGTCTGTTGTGCGATGCTGAGCTGCTGCTGCGTACTCAGGACCTCATAATAGTGTTGGGTTACGTCAAATAAAGTGCCCTGAATAATCCGGGCCAGTTGCCAGGTTTCCGCTTCTTCCAGCGCCAGACCCAGTCGACGGGCGGGCAGGACCCGTGCATCGAATAGGGGTTGCCGGGCCGTGATAGTGGCCCGCCACGTTTCCTGCGGTACCACCACTTGGCCCGCCCGTAGAATTTCGTCCTCCGGCCGCTCGTATTGGCCGGACACCGTTAGGCGCGGCGAAAGGATGGTCCACGCCCGGTTGACTTCCTGCGCGGCGATCGAGGCGTCCAGCCTTTGGATATCGATCCGCTCATCGGTTTCCAGCGCACGCTGCAACGCCGCATCCAGCGTGAGGGTCCCCGCCTGCACGGCCTGTACAGGCCCGCAGGCTAGTAGACAGCCCATGCCCATCATAACACGACGACCGCCAAACTGCGCTCGACGCGCTAACGATCGGATCCCATCGATAGGAAAAACCCTTTTCCGGCCCGACAAGACCCGATTAAGTCCCAGTATTTTGCACTTCATCTTAAAAAGTTCCCCCAGCTTCAACTCCGGGGATAAAAACACACTCAATGCTGGAAGTCGAGTCCGTGGACGATTGCTGACGGGGTTTTTTGCCTACGCTTCAAGACGGCCCACTTCAAGACTTGCGTATTAGGTCTACAAAAGGTATGTAACCCGTCATCACAACAACACAACTGCCTTTAACGGGTAAGGTCATCCACTATGAGTGAAACTACATCTAATAATCAACCGACAACCTCAGCGCAGGAAAAAGCTGTCCGTCCGGAAAAGGATTTGCAAGAGACCTTGGCGCTGATCAAACGCTACTTGCCGCTGGTGCTGACGGGCATAGCGGTGGCGCTCGCGGTCGGGTTCGCGTTGTTCACGATACAGCAACGGCGTGAAATGGCACGGGAAAGAGCCGCTGAGCTGTTTGCGAGTGCCGCGACCGCCGAAGAGTTCAGGGAACTCATTGACACCTACCCAGAGGCGCCTGAAGCCCCTCTGGCGTTGCTGGCGCTGGCTTCCTCGAAGTACCGGGAGGGTGATTACGACGGAGCGGAGGACCACTATCGACGGTTTCTGGATCGTTATTCCGACCATCCGTTACGGGCCATGGCCGAATTAGGACTGGCTCACTGTGAGGAAGCCGCTGGACGATTGGAAGCGGCGGCGGAAGCATTCACGGCGTTCGCGGCCACCCACGAGGACCATTTCCTGGCTCCGCTGGCAAAGCTGGGCGCGGCGCGTACCCAATTTCAGCTGGGCGACGAGGCGGCAGCCCGCGCCATTTATGAGGCCATCAGTAACGACCCTGAACATCCGTGGCAGCGGCAGGCGGAGAACGAATGGCGGAATCTGCGTCGAACCCAGCGCGTGCCGGTGGTGCTCCCGGATGTTATAGAATAAGCGTTTTAACCTTTGCGCTTGCCACCTGCGCGGCTCGCTTTCCACGGGGCAAAATCGACCCATTTCCGCCCCTCATCCACACGAACCAGCTCCACCTCCAGCACGTCGCCTATGCCCCATGACGGGCGTCGGTTACGCCGCGCCGAACGCGGGTGACGCGGGCGGCCGTGATCACTCCGTAAAAGGGCAAACGGGATCAATCCGCGTTGTAACGTGTCCCTCAGTTCCACCAGCAGGCCGCGGCCGGTTTCGCCGGTGACCAGTGCGTCAAAGGGGCCCGTGTGCCCGTCTTTCAGCAGCCGGGCGTAGAACGCCATGCGTTTCAGGTCCACGCTTTCCTGTTCGGCCTCGGCCGCTTGCCGCTCCATGTCGGAACAGTGCGCCGCCATCACATTCAGCTCCTGTTGTGAGTAGGGTGGGGGAGCACCCTGTTCCACCGCATTTAAGACGCGATGGGCGATCAGGTCGGGATACCGGCGAATGGGGGAGGTGAAATGCAGGTAGTGATCAAAGGCCAGCCCAAAATGATCAGCGCGCTCAGCCGCGTAAAACGCCCGTTTAAGGTTGCGCAGCATCGCCAGATGCGTGATATGGGCGGACGGCTCACCGCTTACAGCCGCCGCTACGGCATTCATGCCCGCCCGATCCAGGTCCGGCAATTCATGCCCTAGGGCCGCCAGGTCGGCCGCCATCTGTTCCCATTGCTTTTCATCCGGTGGTGGGTGGACACGGTAAATACAAGGATACCCCGCATCGGCAATGCGGCGGGCGACGGCTTGATTGGCCAGCAACATGAATTCCTCGATCAACTGATACGCCGCGTAAGCACGCCGCGGTACAATCGCCGTGGGCTGGCCTTGCGCATCCAGCACGCAGCGGACCTCCGGCATGACAAACAGGATCGAGCCATGCCGGGCACGCTTGCGTCGCAGGCATTGGGCCAGTGTCCGCATATCGCGCAACATGTGGTGTACCGGTTCCGCTAAATTGGCCGGGCTGGACGCGTCATCCAGCACCGCCTGTACCGTGTCGTAGTCCAAACGAGTGGCGGAACGGATCAGCGAGGGATAGGTGGCCACATCGAGGATTCGGCCCCGGGGTGACAGCGTGATGTCAACCGTATGGGCTAAACGGTCGACATCAGGAGACAGGCTACAGACCGCCTCGGTCAAATGACGCGGCAACATGGTGATGACCCGATCAACAAGGTAAACACTGGTGCCGCGCCGGTGCGCTTCCTTATCCACTTTGGTGCCCGCCGTCACATAGGCGGGTACGTCGGCAATGTGTACCCCCAACTCCCAATTCCCATCGGCGTTACGACGCAAGGAAACCGCATCGTCAAAATCGCGGGCATCTTCCGGGTCAATGGTGATCAGGCAGCGATCCCGCAAATCCCGGCGTTCGCTATCGACCGTGTCGGTAGCCGACCGCACCGGCTGAAGTTTGGCCACGGCCTTTTCCACGGGCGGCGGAAACGTCTCGTCCAGTCCATGGCTGTGCAGTAACCCCAGCATATCCGATCCCGGCGCGTCTGCTGGCCCCAAATCTTCAATCACCCGTCCCGGCGCCGGCGTGCCCGGCGTGGTCCATTCCAACAATTCCACCACGACGCGGTGACCGTCCGGCAAGGGTTCGAGACCCTTGGCCACTGCCTGGACATGCAGGTTTACGGACACCCGCGGATGGTCGGGGATCACGTACCGGTAATGCCGGGCTACCTTCAATACACCGGCCAAGCGGGTAAGCCGCCGCTCGCGCACCGCCACAATGCGTCCGGACAAGCGGCGGTCAGCATCGTCGGTAGTCACCATCTTCCGTCTGCGGCGATGGCGCGACGGGCGACCGCTACGGGTGCGGGTAATCACTACGTCAACCCGATCGCCATGCAGGGCCACCCCCAGCTGGCGCGGCGGAATGAACACATCTTCCGTCTGGCCCTCAACGGTCACAAAGCCAAATCCGCCCGGCTGAACCGTCAGCACCCCGGTAAGCGGTTCAGCGGTCGTTCGGGGTACGGCCCAGCGGTTTTTGCGAATACGGGTGACCCGGCCCTGTGTCTCCAGTGCACGCAGAGCGTGCCGCACCGCACGGCGTTGATCCGCAGGCAAACGCAACGCCCGAATCAGCTCGTGCGTCTTCATCGGACGATACTCCGCAGCGGCAATAAAATGGTAGAGACGACGCTCCAACGATGGTATAAACTCGGCCATACAGAGTTAGTACGTGGTGAGAGGTTGGAGTGGCAAGGGAAAATGAGGGGTCAGCACCATGAATGTGGTATATATTACATGTGAAATAACACCTTATGCGACGACCGGCGGGCTAGGGGACGTAGGTGGCGCCTTACCGGCAGCCTTGGAAGAGCTGGATGTCAACGTGATCCGCATCATGCCCATGTACCGCTCGGTACTGGAAGGCGACACGCCCAAGTCCGACACCGGTATCCGGCTCAGGGTCCCGGTGGGGTTGCGCTCCCTGCAAGCTGAAATATGGAAAGCGGATGACGATGGTCCGGCGACCTATTTCGTGCGCAAAGATGAATTTTTTGACCGTAGCCAGTTGTACAGCCTGCCGGAACGGGATTACGACGACAACTACGAGCGCTTCGTATTCTTTCAAAAGGCGGCCGTGGGCCTGATCGATCACTTTCAGTTTAAGGCGGATATTGTCCATGCCAACGATTGGCAAACGGCGCTGATTCCGTATTTCCTTGAACATGGCATCCATGGCATGGGGCGGGGCAGGGGGGAGCAGGTGGTCTTTACCATTCACAACCTGGCCTTCCAGGGTATCTTCACCGACCATGAATTCCCCTACAGCAACTTGCCCTATTCCTGTTTCTCGCTGGAGGACCTGGAGTTCTACGGCAATCTGAATTGCATGAAAGGGGCGCTGCTGCGGTCGGACGCCGTGACCACCGTCAGTCAAAAATATGCACAAGAGATTTTGACGCCGGAATTCGGCTGTGGCTTGGAGGGAGTACTGGCCCGGATCGCGGACAAGCTGACCGGGATCGTTAACGGGGTTGATTACAGCGTCTGGAACCCGGCCCATGATCCCTATCTGGCCAAGAACTACAGTGCCAGCAATCTGGAAGGGAAGGCGGCCTGCAAGAAAGCGCTCTTGAAAGAAATGGGACTAGCTGAGGCCGTCGGCAAGAAACAGCAGCAAACGCCCGTGATCGGCATGGTTTCGCGTTTAGTCGACCAAAAAGGCCTTGATTTGCTGGCCGAAGCGCTGGAAGAGATCATGACGCACGACGTTTATTTCGTCCTGTTGGGATCCGGTCAGCAAAAATACGAAACGCTCTGCCGTGAATGGGCCGAACGGTGGCCCGAAAAATTCGCCGTAAACATTGGCTATGACACAGGACTGTCTCATCGGGTCGAAGCCGGGGCCGACATTTTCCTAATGCCTTCGCGCTTCGAGCCCTGTGGACTGAATCAGCTTTACAGTCTGAAATACGGAACCATCCCGCTGGTTCACGCCACGGGCGGCTTGGATGACACCATCGAGGCGATCCATCCCGATGGAAAAAGCGGGACCGGCTTCAAGTTCGAGAGCTACACGGTCTCCTCCTTGCTGGCGGAATTGGATCGGGCGCTCACGCTGTATCGCCAACCCGAGGCCTGGCGTGCCGTTCAATTGCGGGGCATGAAACAGGACTTTTCCTGGGGCAGCTCCGCGCGCAAGTACAAGCACCTCTACCAGTCGCTTATAGAAGCCTGACACCACCAAGGCGAAAGACTAGGCACCACCGGTTCAGCCCTGAACCGGCCCCAAACATTCGACTTACCAACAGAAACCCGACCAAAACGCCTTTTTATTAACAGCTTAGTTGACATAATATTTATTATGCGACGTAATACAGAAATGCGTAGAGAGTCGATTTTGCTGTGGGAAATCGATTTAGCCATTCAGGTGAGGCCTGCGTAGAGGCCGTCGTTGGACCTTGAAGGTCTTCGTCATGTCGAGGATTCCTTATCTGTCGGCGCGGCACCGATTGGCTTGTGGACAAGAACCCCGACAAAGCAAAGCTAGTCATGTCGAGCGTAGCGTAGCGAAGTCGAGACATCTCCGTCTTCGCCAGTCACCGACAGTTCTATAGTAGCTGGTGAGACAATCCTCTCAGCCTCTGTTCCCGCACATTCGCAGCCACTCAATCGACTCAGGCCAGTCCTCCCAGGTTGCGGCAATCAATGCACGCGCACGAGGGACGACCTCTGTGTCGTCCTGAAGGTTCGCCCGTAAGGCCTGGAATCAAGGCACAACGGCCTGCCACGCCGTAATAACCCAGTCGTCGATGGGTGCCCCCCCCTACCCCGACAAGGAACTGCATGGGTTCTGGTCCGCTACCCGTGTTCCACATAGGCTCCAAGCGGCTTGTTCAGCAAAGTTTTCAAGCAAATGCCGATAGCTGATAAGAAAACTCATTCACATTCGTTTGCTGCTTGGCATGTTCTACCGTAAGGCTGACCACATGCCCATCTTTGTCCGTTTCAACAAGAACGTCTTCGTTGAGATCGTACGTCTCAACGACTGGTTGCTCACTGAATGTGAGTAACAGCGTGTCAGTATCCGCGAAATACTTGGCTTTCATAACTTCACTCCTGAAACCTTCTGTCAAAAAACGCATTATGCAAGGTTTCCCCGTCTTCGAGTAATACTACCCGTAGTGCTCGATTATCTGCTTCCGGTATCCTTTTCCATTTTCGTATGCGGCCATCTCTCTGTACAGCAGAGGCATCTGGATTCTCAATCGTTTCCTCTATCCAACGCATATGAATACGACAACGGTCAGAACGTTCACGCATAGATTGAAAATACTGCGTTGTTTTCATCCTGCGAGAATAACTCATTAGCCCCCCCCAAAGTCTAGCTCGCCATTGCCCCGGTGCGGAGCGCCGAGGCAATGCGGCGCTCACCAACTGGCTTGACGGTAGCAGGCTTTGCCTGTGCATGCAAGACATGTTCGTGAAGCGGGCTTGATCCGAAGGGCGCGCTGGAACCTGAGGCTCTCCACAATCGGGTGATCCTTTACCCCCCCGTAGCTAAGTCCAGAAGGTTCGCCCGTGGGGCCTGGAATCAACCAGTCGGCGACGGATGTGCCCCCCCCCTACCCCGACAAGGACCCTGCATGGGTTCTTTCCCACGCCTGCCAGGGGGCGACTGGCGTCCCGACACCCGCCGACAGGCGACGCGGTCGGGCTGACAACCTCGGGGAACCTAAAATAGCGGAAACAAAGCAGCTAAGGAAAGAGGCAGGACAGACTCAATTGCAGAATGTCGCGACTTGCCCCTTAACACCTGCTGACTTTACGCGCCATGACGGGGCACTATCCCGTCTCACCCCACAACACAAGCACAATTCTGCAAGCATGCAAGGAGTGACCCCGTTCGCTTGTAATGATAGTCTTCATAACGCCTTCCGACTTTACGCGCCATGACGGGGCACGATCCCGTCTCGCCCCGCAACACAAGCACACTTCTGCAAGTATGCAAGGACCCCGTCCGCTGACCCCGTCCGCTCTGCCTTCACCCTCAAAATGATCGCGCTCGCGCGGTCATTTTGTAGTGGTGCAAGGCTTTGTTCGGTGTCTAAGGTCTACGATGCGATCAGGATGAGCCTGTTCGCGTTTGCGCAGATCAGCAACCATTCTATCGAGATTATAGTTGTGCTTTTTTGCGAAGGCATCACGATTGCGCCAGACCTCTGAAATAATATCATCTTTGTACATCGCCAGTCTCCTCT
>PWVE01000161.1 GCA_003562335.1 PVC group bacterium | reverse complement strand
GTCGACGCCCTGGCCGAGGCGGTGGAGCGCGGCGTGGAGGTACGGGTCCTGATCGATGCGGTGGGGGCCCGCTATTCCTTGCCGCCGATCACCCGCCGCCTACGGGCGCGCGGCATCCGCACCGCCCGGTTCATGCCGTCCACCCTCCCGTGGATTACGCCTTACGTCAACCTGCGCAGCCACCGCAAGATCATGGTGGTGGACGGCCGTCACGGATTTACCGGCGGCATGAATATCCGGGCCGGCAACCTGCTGGCCCAACCGACTGCGCATCCCGTGCGCGACATGCATTTTCGGGTGTCAGGCCCAGTGGTCCATGAATTGCAAGCCACTTTTGCCGAGGATTGGCAATTCACTACAGGTGAGGAACTGAATGATGACCACTGGTGGGCACCCCCGGAACACGCCGGTGACGTGATTGCCCGCGCGATTCAGGACGGCCCGGACAAGGACATGGACAACATGCGGCGGGCGTTTCATGGTGCCTTAGCGGTCGCTAAACGCCAGGTACAAATTGTGACCCCCTACTTCTTGCCGGACGCCGCCCTGATCAGTGCGCTCAATACTTGTTCCATGCGGGGGGTGGACGTGGACATCATTCTGCCTGCCCAGAACAACTTGAAATGGGTGGCCCGGGCCAGCATGGCGCAAATGTGGCAGGTACTGGAATGGGATTGTCGGGTCTGGCTGACCCCTCCCCCGTTTGACCATTCCAAATGGCTGGTGGTCGACGGGGCGTGGAGCCTGATCGGGTCGTCCAACTGGGATCCTCGCAGTCTACGCCTCAATTTTGAGTTCGGCCTGGAATGCTATCATAGCGGCCTGGCCCAAAAACTATCGGCGGCGGCGGCAGAACGCATAGCGGCGGCCCAACGCTTGACTTTGGACGACGTCAACAACCGCCCCTTACCCATCCAATTCCGCGACGGCCTGGCCCGTCTATTCTCGCCTTACCTCTGATCTGCGGATGGTGATGCCTATGCAGACGTGGAAACGAACGTACACCGTCATTTGGATTTCCCAGTTTCTATCCATACTGGGATTCGCCTTTGCGCTGCCCTTTGCGCCCTACTATATTCAAGAGTTGGGCGTCACCGATCCGGTGGCCGTCCGCATTTGGGTGGCACTGTTTGCTGCCGCCACGCCGCTGACGCTGGCGTTAAGTTCGCCTTTGTGGGGTGCAGCTTCCGACCGGTTCGGTTACCGCATCATGATTCTGCGCGCCAATTTTTGTGCGGTGGGCGTTTTGGGTCTGATGGGCCTGGTCCGCAGTGTGGAGGCGTTGATTGTACTGCGCTTGTTACAAGGCGCGCTGACCGGCACATTGACCGCCTCGCAAATTATGGTGGCGGCCTACGCACCACCGGAACACAGTGGCCGGGCGCTGGGCTCCCTGAATGCCGCTGTTTTTTCCGGGGCCATGTGTGGGGCCGCACTGGGCGGCATCGGCTCGGCCATGTTCGGTTACCGCGGGGTATTCGCCGTGTCCGCTACGGCCGTGTTCTGTTCGGGTCTGTTGATTCTATTCGGTACCCCGCGCGAAACCCCGCGTCCCAAACCACCACCCAAAGACACGCTCCCGGCGGACGCCCCCACGTCCGCCCGCGCCTTTAAGCAGGTGCTGCCGTTGCTGACGCTCATCACCGGTGCCTCGTTTGTGCGCCAGTTTGATATGGCGATGATGCCCTTGCTGGTACAGGAAATACACGGGTCGTTACAGGGTGTTTCCTTATACACCGGCACGCTCTTAGCCGTCAGTAGCGTGGCCGGTTTGTTGGCGGGCTTTATTCTCGGTCGCCTGGCCGATCGCGTCAACCCAGCCACCATCGCCATTTACACAGCCGTAGCGGCAGGCATTGCCATGATCCCACAAGGCCGGGCAGTAGCGGTGTGGATGCTTTTCCCCGCACGGTTTGCCATGATGTTTTGTACCAGCGGCTTGGAATCCGTCAGCCAGATTTGGCTCGCCAAAATCACGCCCCGGGAATTTAAAGGTACGCTGTTCGGCTGGGCCGGCACCGCCCGGGCAATCGGTTGGGTCGCCGCCCCGCTGGCCAGCGGGGCGATCGGTGCCGGGTTCGGGATCCGGCCGGTGTACTACGTCGGGGCACTCCTGTTTATGTTACTCGTCCCGCTGATTGGCTATACGCGCCATCGCGCGCAGCCGGCGGCGAAAGCGGTATGATCGGCACCGCTCGCCAAACCAAAAACGTTAAACGAAGACGAAAAGAGAACCGGAAAAGCTCAATATTTATCGAGTGCGTCATCTGATTCGGTCATTTTTCCGTTTAGCCAAATTTCGGATTCGGCAAGATCGATATCATCATTCCAAACGACACCGTAGCCGTGGGAGTCGACATGAACGCATCGGAAGAGGGCATCATCCCGCAGGGGACTGAAAATAGTGCTCTGAAGAAGTGGCGTGCAATCGTATTCCCTGCATTCACCGTTGTCGAATGTGACCAGCAAGGTCTTTCCTTGTTTTGGACACACACTCAGTATCTTCGGAAATGTTGTAGCTGTGGTCATAATTTCACTCCAATCCTGGAAGCTTCTTGTAGTCTTGCGTATCCCACATCCGCTGGAGTTCGTCCTTGTACTGCTCTGCCCAGTCGCGCACGAGGCGCTGTGCTCGCGGCGGTAGGTCTCCCTCAATCATTTCCAGCGAGTTCACATCGAAGACACCGTTATACTCGGCATAGATAGCATGAAAATGCGGTACGCCGTGCTCTCGAAAATACATCTTGATCAGGATTCCATAAAATCTTGCAATGACTGGCATGTTAAAATTCCTTTCAGTAAGAGAATAGCACACGGCCTAAAAAAATCACGGCCTAAACTTCCAATATTTCGGACACAGCCCCAAACACGTGCAAGGTCTGGAACGAGATATTTCGACTACGCTCCGCTCAAAATGACAGTGGGCAAGCGCGCTCGGAAAAAGCTACACGGGGGTTGACGACTTTGCCGGATTGTCCTTTGCTGGGGGTATGACGTTTACCTTCCAAGGGTTACGCCGCTGGTGCCGGGTGTGGGGAATAGGCCTCCTGTTGACGGGCTGTGCCCCGGCCACCGACATGGAGCTGATCCGCGTTTGGAGTCATCAAGGTCAGGAAGCGGAAAACCGCGCCATGCGGGCCATCGCGGACGCTTTCAATGAGGCCCATGCGGACCAGCAGCTAAAGGTTCAACTGACATTCTTTCCGGACCATCAGTACACGGAAAAAATCTCCATCGCCGCCGCGGCAAACGATCTACCGGACGCCCTGGGGATCGACGGGCCGACGTTGGCCCAGTTCGTGGACGCCGGTTTGCTGGCCCCGCTCGACCCCTATTTCGACGACGAGGAGCTGGCCGATTTCCTGCCCACGATTGTGGCGCAAGGCACGATTAACGATACACTGTACGCG
>PWVE01000238.1 GCA_003562335.1 PVC group bacterium | reverse complement strand
TGGCTGTCCGCTGCTCGGCGACCGCAAATATGGCCGCACCGAACCCGCGCCTCAAACGGAAGGTCCGGCTCTGTGGTCACACCGCCTCCGTTTCCGGCATCCCACGCAAGACCGCACCATGCAATTTTCAGCCCCGCCGCCGTGGTGTGAATGACGAGAAAAGGGACAGGCTCTAATTATGAACGAAAGACGAATGTCAAAAATAGCAGTTGCGGTTGCTATGTGTTTAATGGGCTTAGCAATTACCGCGATTATTTTTTCCAACAATCCCCTCTATGATGGTACCGGCAACCGCGCTAACATCAGGGTCATTCATCCTCCTGCCGAAGGTTCTGAGTCGGCCATCATTGAATATTACGGGAATGAAATTCCTTTATCCATACCCGAATTCTGGGCGGAGGAATATCGGAATATTAAAAATAGACCTTTGAATTTCACCCGGCATTCTTCCCATACAAGTACGCAACAACCCAATCCAGCCCTCGGGATCACTGAGGAGCAGGAAATAAAGGTGACCTATGTTACGTACGAAATTTCCTCTTGGGATGGATCTCCGCTAGTCATTGAAGGAGATCTTTATGAGCCCGCGGACCTCGGTGATTCGGAATCACTTCCGGGAGTATTGGTCATGCATTCAATGGGTAACGATAAACGACAAGGGCGTTCGACGGGGAGATCCATTGCCGCCCGTGGTGGTGTGTGCTTATCTATTTCTCTCCCAAGTCACGGCGGGTCTGAAGGCCCCCCGATTATGCCGGATCTGGTTTTTAATTACACCAACGCAAGTCTTGAGGGTCGGCAGCCTCCACTTATTTTTCTCGGCGTGCGGGCAGGTCTGGCAGGACTCGGTGTCTTGGACGAGCACCCAAATGTCGATGGGTCCATTTTAGGAATTGTCGGAACCAGTTGGGGCGGACTCCACGCCCAGTACGTCTCGGGGATTGAACACGCGATGAACGATGATCCCCGGCTTAAAATGACATTCGTGGATATTGCCGGGGGTGATATATTGACAACTCGTCTTGGTGAAAGCACCGGAATACTTACCGCTCCGTTCTACTCGAATCCTATCCATCGGAGTGAGCTGGTTATGGATATGATCAAGGACTGGGATCCGATGGTCTACGCGGCGCAGATACCGAAGATATTCTACAACGTCGGAACCAACGATGAATTTTTGACCTTTGCTTCAGCTCGCAACACATGGGCCGCAATCAGGGCGAATAATCCAAATGGGGTCCTGGAGGTGGCCAGTATTCCAGGGGCGCATCATGGAATTCGATGGAGAGAGACAGCTTTCAGATTAGCCCTGAGGGATCTTTGGGGAGATGATATCTTAATACCTGAAATAGCGATAGCACCGGCATCACCCGGCGACTCACTGGACCAAATCAACTTGAAAATAAGGGTTCCCCCCGGGGCAGACATAGCGGGAATTGAAGAAATCTCGGTAAGCTATAAAAATCACCATCTGGGAACGTTGTGGAATTCGATCAGTATTCCTTTTGATGAGTCTCAATTTGAAGTCGGATCGGACTCAAAAGTATTCACCATATCCGTGCCCCTTCCCCGGCCGTGGATTAATTCAAAAACCGACGTTTTTGCAAGTCTTCGCCTTTCTGGATCCGTTGTCCTCAGCTCCTTACCACTTTCCGAAAAAAGAACGACCTACTATACCTATCTACTGCCGACCGCAGTTGTGGGTTTGGTGTTTTTCGTTTTTTGGATAACTTGGAAAGAAAGATACAATAAAATTGTTCGCTGTACAGGCCGGTCCAATGCCATTCAAGGAGATATAAGGACAAAATTTCGGTGGCGTAATTCGATCTTGATCGCAACCGAAGCCGTGGTGTTGCTGGCGTTTACGCTAAGTTGGGTGGGAGCGAGTGCCAACCAACAGGTATTCTGGCTAAATCCACTGATTCTCCTCAAAAAAGAATTATACACCTACATGGGGCCGCTTGCGTGGACGTTTTTTGTAATGCTGGGTTTATATTCTTTTACAGTGGTATTGGTTTTATATTTTCCACGGATAGCCGCCATTACGAACTTTCTGGTTGGAGCCATTATGGCGGTAGGTGTCTACATTGTGAAGAACTATGTCTTAAGATTGCCCGATTCGGCATTAGTGGAATCCATGGAATTGACGATTGGGATTGGGGTGTGGATTATGCTGTGCGCGTCGATAATCCAGCTGTTTACTGAAAGGTTCTGGACTAATTGGGAACAACGGGCAGGAAATCTGTTTGGACGATGATGGGCGGCAGCTGTTTTTGTCGACGTGGGGCGAAGGGTTTCAGCGTTGACTTTTTGGGGTGCTGGTGTACTCCTTGGTACATGAATACGGCATTATTTAAATCTGTGGGACTGGGGCTACTGATCGTGTTTCAGGTGGCCACTAGCGGTGCTGAAACAGGGTCCGCCATGCGCACTTGGACCAGCGTTAGTGGTGCCACGGTGGAGGCTCAGTATGTGGGCATGGAACGCGGGGAATTGGTTTTGCGCGGCTCCGATGGCCGGGAATTCGTCATCCGACCGGACCAATTGAGCGAGGCGGACCAACAGTATGTGCGGGAACAACTGGACATTGTGGCTGAGGAGCAACCGGTCGCAGCGGATGAACCGGACGCCAAGCCCGGAGAACTGCACACGGACGATATCCCCGGCCTCACGCTGCAAGACCCGCGCTTTGCCGCCAGCTGGGGCGTGCAATATGGACCGCAATCCGACGAGGTGGTCTACTTTATCTTTGACCGGTCCAGCGACGCCGAAGCCACCACCCCCCGTGACCGGTTATACCGCTATCAACCGGGCCGGCCCAACCCGCTCGAAAAAGTTGACGGGCGCAGCGAAACCCATGACCGCGACCGCTATACTGAATTCGAGGTGGGCACCTTCAGCGCCCAATATGACGGCGTACCGGGTCGGCACACCATCCGGTTCTCATCCGGGCCCGGGCGTTTTGATTTGATTTATGCTCACATTGAAAGCGCCTATGGAAGAGGTCGCGACGAAACCGTCCTGGAGATGGCGGGTGTCCTAAATAACATATATCAGCTCGGCCCCGGCGTAATCCCTGTGCATGCACTCCATCAGGGGTTCCGGATATCGTTACGCAACCCTTCCCACGGCGAAGTCCCGCGCTTTGATGGTGACATTGTCGCGCACCGCGATTTGTATGTGCAAGGAGCACGCGAGGTGATGGCTTCGGTAGAAGCAGAGGCGTTTACCGCCGATGGCCGCAGTGTTGAGCGTCCACGCCTGCCCACAAGAAACGCTCGCACATTTCCGTCGAGCGCGAACCGACCGTCCATGCTCCAAGTGGCGTTCGACCGCTTGACTCCCGGTGAAACGTATAAATTACAAGTCACCGCCGATCTCGGCCCCGTGATCGGCCCCGTAAAATGGGAACAGGAACACCGAATGCGCTAGGCCACGTCGCTGCGGTTAC
>PWVE01000018.1 GCA_003562335.1 PVC group bacterium | reverse complement strand
GTTTCCTGGTCGATCTTCATGCGCAACACGATGAAGGGCATGACGTACCGCAAACCGGCGAAGCACAACACCAGCATAATGGTCATGCCGCCCAGCCCATGCAACAGGGCATCCATCCCGTCGGGGAGTCGCATCAACACCACGATCAGCAGGATAATCAGCAGGTCTTGCAATAACAGCACGCCGGTGACCACGCGCCCGAACGGTTCGAACATCTGCTGCCGTTCCTTCAAGAGACGGACAATGATCAAAGTCGAGCTGGTGCTGATAGCGAGACCGATATAAAGCGCAGTTAACCATTCCTGCCCGAATATAATAGCCCACAGGGTGGCGCCCAGCCCGATGATCGCGAACTGTGCCAGCCCGATGACCCACACGTTGCTGCGTTGCTGCCCGAAGCGTTTCGGATTCAGCTCCATGCCCGCCCCAAACACGATCACGGCCAGGCCAATATCCAAGGCGCTGCGTGCCACCTCTTCGCCCAAAGCCAGCCCCAGCGCGCGCAAGGCCATCCCGGCCAAAAGCAGGAGGGGTATGAGCGGAATCCGCAAGGCGCGGCGCACCGCATACGCCGCCGCCGCCAAGGTTAACAGCATAGCCAACCCGATCATGACGACAAAATCCCCTGGGCCTTGAGTTCCCGCTGCTGGCGCTTGAGGCCTTCTACCCGCGGATACATGAGGTAGTTGACGTCCAAATCCACCAAATCATCGATCACGGATATGTCGAAGGCATGTATCGCACAGGGAATCTTGCGTGTCCGGCATTGATAGGCGAGCCAATGGTTGGTGTCCTCAATCTGCAGCGCGGAAATCAGCAGGCGCGCGTGCTCAAGCCCGGCTTCTTCCAGCACGGAGGG
Organism: PVC group bacterium; assembly: GCA_003562335.1. Lineage (GTDB taxonomy): Bacteria > Verrucomicrobiota > Kiritimatiellia > SLAD01 > SLAD01 > SLLF01. Next base: position 2,615 of record PWVE01000018.1, on the reverse strand, counting down.
GTACTGGATATTGCCGATCATCGTTTCGGTTTCCAGACCGGCCAGCTTCTGCGGGTCCACATCAATGGCCAGCACGCGTTCCCCGGCTTCGTGTAGTCGTTGGGCCAGCATACGGCCCAGCGCGTTCATGCCGACGACGATGATATGGTTCCGGCGCTGGGCGTGATGATCTTCATTTTCACTCTTGGGATCGCGTTGTCCGGCGCGAAACGGTTTCAGCAGTCCCCAGGCACGCACCCGTTCGTACAGGCGATCGCTATGTAGAATCATATAGGACGATAACGCGATGGTAATCATACCGACCAGTGCCGTAAGTCCCAGGGTCAAATCGCCGATTAAACCCGCCGATACGCCCATGGCCGCGAAGATAAAGGAGAATTCACTGATCTGGGCCACGGTCACACTTGTCTTGAAAGCTGTTCGTTCGCTATAGCCCATGCGCGTGATGATAATCATGAAGATGAACGGGTTACCCAGCAGCACGAACAGGGCCAGTACCAGGCCCGACGCCCAGCGGGCACCGATCGCGCCAAATTCGAGGCGAATGCCAAGTGCCACAAAAAAGACCGCCAGAAAGAAATTCATCAGGGGATGCACCCGCCGCCGCAGATCGTCGCTGATCGGGAGCTGCGCCAAGCTGATGCCTGCCAGAAAAGCCCCGATTTCAACGGACAACTGTAGCCAGTACGCGGCCCCGACCACGATGAAGCACCAGCACAAACTCCAGACCAGCACCATTTCCGGTTGACGCGCCGCCCAACTGAACGGGCGGGGCAATACGTAGCGGGCAGCCAGGATCATGAGCCCCAGCAACACAACCATGCCGCCAAACGCCCAACCCAGTCCCGTCGCCGTGGCCGCCAACGAGAATTCGCCGCTACGTTCCAAGCCCGCCAGAAAGGTCAAGGCCACGATCACCACCATGTCCTGCACCAGAAAGATGCCGACGGCGATTCGGCCGTAGAGCGAGGTCAGCTCCTTTTTCTGGTCCAGCAGCTTGACCACCACCACCGTACTACTGAAGGTGAGTCCCATCGCCAGAAAGATGGCATCCATGAGATCGAATCCCAGCAGCCAGCAGACCCCGAACCCGAACACGGCGGTAAACACCACCTGGCCCAACCCGGCCACCAAGGCCACCGGACCGATGTCCTTGATCTTGTCGAAACTCAATTCAAGCCCTACCAGGAACAAGAGCAGCGCGATACCGGTTTCAGAGATCAGGTCCAGCGAATCGGAAACACTCAGCCAACCGGTCAGCGGTCCCAGCAACAGGCCGGCCAGCAGGTAGGCCACAATGGTGGGCATGTGGATACGGGCCGCCAGGTGCGCAAAAAGAGCGCCTGCGACCAAAATGATCCCTAAATCGTATAATAGTTCACCGTACAGCATATGTTTGTAACCGTTCCCCCGATACTACTTATGATATCGATGATGGGACACAAAAAAACTGCAACGGGCCAAGGTGTGTGGGGCGCGGCACGGAACGCCTCACGCGTGAAAGCCGAGCGCGTGGTATGCGCCTGCTTCACAACGCGGTCCACGGACCGCACCAAGTCCTCGTCGAGTGTCATTTGAACAGTCCTCATAATGTTACACCGATGGGTAGGGCGAACCGTCCCGGTGAGCCGCGCGCGTGTTTGGCGCATGAATAGATATTGGCAAGCCTGCCAGTCCACGCAATACCTGAGCATGCTCCGTATCACTCACCGGCTCACCGGGACGGTTCGCCCTACCGCTCGCGAATAATCTCGACCCCGTCCAAGCCTGCCGCCTGCCGCATGGCGGCGCGGGCTGCAGCGGGATCCGATTCAATGGCGTAGACCTGGTCCACTTCATGAATATCCAATTCACACTCGTCACCCACACGATGCGGCGGCCGACGGCTAGGTGCCCCCATCGGGTTGGTCATAGGTATGGGGTCACCAAGCATGAAATCACCAAAGCAAAAGCATGGGCCAGTGTCACTCCTGTTTTGCGCAGGGCAAACGCAAAAGATTTAGATGCGTTTGCCCTGCTGTTTTGCGCCGACCGGGGCTTGTTGGATGACGCCCCAGTTGTAAAGCGGTCGGCCATCGAGGGCGCTGGTCTCCGGTGCGCTGTCGCGGACATTGCCACGCGGGCGGTTTGCCACAGTGCGGGGGCTGGATTGCAGACTCATGGCGTAGTGCACAAATTCACCGCCCGCGCCGCTTGGCGGTTGGGCCAGTTCCAGCTCAATCTTGCCCACCCCCGAAAGCGTGGCATCATCCGTGATGGTCGCCCCAACCACGGCAATCTCCCCGTAGTTATCAAAAAAGCGAAAACCTTTGGCGTCGCGTTCCGACACGATGGCCGTATCAAAAACCAATGGCGGCACCGGCACTTCGTAGCTCAGGATGACGATGTTTCCGACCCGCTGGGCCTGGGTGATTTGGGTGATGCCGGGTTTCCCGGCAGCGGAATCATTGACCGCCTGCCAGGCTCTGGCCATCTGCTCGCCAATCAAAAAGTAGCCCGGTCCGGTCATGTGAAGTTGATCCGAGGCATACTCCGCTCCGAACGGATAATCCGGCCCCGCCAGGTGGTGATAAGGACTGGTATTGTGCGCTTCGAGCATGGCCAGCGAGGAGTGC